>NZ_JBXUGO010000006.1:0-219458 GCF_057180565.1 Serratia sp. HNCC26DJ244
CAATTTGTGTGCTGATATGGCTCAGTTGGTAGAGCGCACCCTTGGTAAGGGTGAGGTCCCCAGTTCGACTCTGGGTATCAGCACCACTTTATTAGTAAAGTTAGTTCGGCAAACAAGAATTAAAAGAATTTGCTTGGCGGCAATAGCGCGGTGGTACCACCTGATCCCATGCCGAACTCAGAAGTGAAACGCCGTAGCGCCGATGGTAGTGTGGGGTCTCCCCATGTGAGAGTAGGACACTGCCAAGCATCAAATAAAGCCAAGAACCCCGTGCGTAAGCATGGGGTTTTTTGCTTTATTGGTTATAGCTTTTCTACCCGAGCATGGGGATGTGATCCCGTCTCTGGTGATGAAACATTTTCACCTTTCTGTTGAACACTCGACATGATGCAGAAAAAACGCTATCTTCAGGCATCTAGAAGTCTAAACGTATAAACGGATGTGCCTGGAGATTAAGCAATGCCGATTCGTGTTCCTGATGAACTACCTGCAGTTAATTTTTTGCGTAATGAGAATGTGTTTGTGATGACATCTTCTCGTGCAAGAACACAGGAAATCAGGCCACTCAAGGTATTAATCCTTAATTTGATGCCAAAAAAGATTGAAACGGAAAATCAGTTTCTGCGTTTACTCTCTAATTCCCCATTACAAATCGATATTCAACTGCTGCGCATTGATAGCCGCGAATCGAAGAATACGCCGGCAGAGCATTTAAATAATTTTTACTGTAATTTTGAAGATATTCAGGAAGATAACTTTGATGGATTGATCGTTACAGGCGCGCCTTTAGGGTTAGTGGATTTCTGTGATGTTGCCTATTGGCCACAGATTGCGCGTATTATTGCCTGGGCTAAGGATCACGTCACTTCTACGCTTTTCGTCTGTTGGGCAGTACAAGCAGCATTGAACATTCTCTACGGTATTCCGAAGCTAACGCGAGAAGTTAAGCTTTCTGGTGTTTATCAGCACCAAACGCTGCAACCGCATGCCTTATTGACCCGGGGATTTGATCAGACTTTTCTAGCCCCGCATTCACGTTACGCTGATTTCCCTACCCATATTATCCGCCAGTATACTGATCTGGATATTCTGGCTGAGTCAGAGCTCGCTGGTGCCTATCTGTTTGCAAGCCCCGATAAGCGCCTGGCATTTGTTACCGGGCACCCAGAATATGATCCATTAACGCTGGCAGACGAGTATTTGCGAGATCTCAATGCTGGCCTCAACCCAGTAGTACCATGGAACTATTTTCCTGAAGATAACCCGCAACTGCCCCCAATCGCCTCATGGCGTAGCCATGGTCATTTACTGTTTTGCAACTGGTTGAACTATTGCGTCTACCAGATCACACCGTTTGATCTGCGTCACATGAATCCTACCCTTGAGTAATCCTGTTCTCTGCTATATCCGCTATCATTAACGTTGCAGGAGGGGACTCCTGCGCTTGCCTACCTTGTTCTACTCCGTTCATCAATACGAATATTCTTAACAAAAATTATTAAAAAACAATTTGATAAGTAGTATTTGTCGATAAAACTATCGATGTCTATAGATGTTACGCAAGATGGGTAATTTAATCATTTAATAACAAATGATTAATAAAATTCCTAACAAAAAGATGAAAACAGTTTTGTTTTTTTAACATTATTGGTTATTCTTGACATGTTTAGCATGATATCTAACCAATAAAAGACCCTTCTTTCACCTTAAATTGCTGCTATTTCCGACAACATTAACTTCGCCAACTTCACCAGCCCAGTAGTGATGGGTGTCATGAAGGTAAGGAAAATATAATGACGCAACAGATGGTAGGTTCAGAGTTAACTTTTACCCAGCCCTTCAAGACAGCAGAACAACAAATATTAACCGATGAAGCCGTTGAATTTTTGGCTGAGCTCGTGAGGAAATTTACTCCCCAACGTAACCCATTGTTGGCTGCGCGCGCCAGTTGGCAGGAAAAGATTGATCAGGGAGAGCTGCCCGATTTTATGCCAGACATGAGTGCTCATGGTGATGGCGACTGGAAAATCCGCGGTGTCCCCAGTGATTTGCTTGATCGCCGAGTAGAAATTACTGGCCCCGTTGAGCGTAAAATGGTGATCAATGCCCTGAACGCCAACGTCAAAGTATTTATGGCCGACTTTGAAGATTCTCTAGCTCCAAGCTGGGAAAAAATCATTGATGGGCAAATCAATTTGCGTGATGCCGTGAATGGCACCATCTCCTATACCAATGAAAACGGTAAACGTTACCAACTCAAACCCAACCCAGCGGTACTTATTGCCCGTGTGCGTGGCTTACATTTGCCAGAGAAACATGTGTTGTGGCAGGGGGAGGCTATTCCGGGGGGGATATTCGATTTTGCTCTCTATTTCTTCCATAACTATCGTCAGCTATTAGCCAAAGGGAGTGGCCCCTATTTCTACCTGCCGAAAACCCAGACCTGGCAAGAGGCTGCTTGGTGGAGTGACATTTTCTGTTTTACTGAAGATCGTTTCAAGTTACCACGCGGCACCATCAAGGCCACGGTGTTGATCGAAACCCTGCCTGCGGTATTTCAAATGGATGAGATCTTGTATCACTTACGTGACCATATCGTCGGGCTAAATTGCGGCCGTTGGGATTATATATTTAGCTATATAAAAACATTGAAGAATCATGGTGATCGCGTATTGCCCGATCGGCAGTCCGTTACCATGAACAAACCTTTCCTCAGTGCTTATTCACGTTTGCTGATTAAGACCTGCCATAAACGCGGCGCTTTTGCGATGGGGGGGATGGCAGCGTTTATCCCCAGTAAAGACCCAGCACAAAATGAAGTGATCTTAAGTAAAGTCCGAGCAGATAAAGAACTGGAAGCCAACAATGGCCATGATGGCACCTGGGTGGCTCATCCCGGGTTGTCCGATACGGTGATGGAGGTCTTTAACCGTATCCTGGGCGAACGTCAGAATCAATTGGACGTGCTGCGTGAAAATGATGCCCCGATTACCGCCGCTGAATTATTGCAACCTTGTGATGGTGAACGTACTGAAGCGGGGATGCGCGCCAATATTCGTGTCGCGGTGCAATATATTGAAGCCTGGATCTCCGGTAATGGTTGTGTACCGATTTATGGTTTGATGGAAGATGCGGCGACCGCCGAGATCTCTCGGACTTCTATCTGGCAGTGGATCCACCACCAGAAGAGTCTCAGCAATGGTCAACAGGTGACTAAGGCACTGTTCCGCCAAATGCTGGAAGAAGAGATGTTAGTTGTCCGTCAGGAAGTGGGTGAAGCACGTTATAGCGCCGGTCGTTTTGAAGAGGCGGCCCGCTTAATGGAACGAATTACGACACAAGATGAATTGATCGATTTCTTGACGCTACCCGGTTACGAATTACTGGCCTGAAACCGGTCATTCGGTCTGCCATTTTGGAGAGGGTTGAGTGCGATGTTCTCCAGTACTCAACCCTGCAAACTGATGCTGCTGATAATGCCGGCTCATTCAAGTCACCATTGAAAGGGGGGAAGTGAAGTTCCAATAGCTTGAATGGTGACCGGTAAATTGCTTTGTTGAACCCCACCGCACAATTAGAGGATGAACCTATGACGCTTTCTCGTACCCAACAGATTCAACAACTGGAACAGGAATGGAAATCGGCACGCTGGGAAGGCATTACTCGCCCTTATAGCGCGGAAGATGTGGTTAATCTGCGCGGTTCGGTTAATCCGGTCTATACCTTGGCGCAAAACGGCGCGGCTAAGCTCTGGGAGCTGTTACATGGCAAATCCCGTAAAGGGTACGTCAATAGCCTGGGGGCGTTGACCGGTGGTCAGGCGTTACAACAGGCAAAAGCCGGCGTGGAAGCGGTTTATCTGTCTGGCTGGCAAGTAGCGGCAGATGCTAATACCGCTTCTGCCATGTACCCGGATCAATCTCTGTATCCGGTGGATTCTGTTCCGGCAGTGGTTGAGCGTATCAATAATACTTTCCGCCGTGCTGATCAGATCCAGTGGTCGAATAAAATCGAGCCAGGTAGCCAAGGCTATATCGATTATTTCCTGCCGATTGTAGCGGATGCGGAAGCTGGGTTTGGTGGGGTACTGAATGCCTTTGAGTTAATGAAGGCGATGATTGAGGCCGGGGCGGCAGGCGTACACTTTGAAGACCAACTGGCAGCCGTGAAGAAGTGTGGTCATATGGGTGGCAAAGTGCTGGTTCCGACACAGGAAGCGGTGCAAAAGCTGGTTGCAGCACGTTTGGCGGCTGATGTTCTCGGTGTACCCACACTGTTAATTGCTCGTACTGATGCTGATGCCGCAGATTTGCTGACTTCAGATTGCGATCCCTATGACCGCGCCTTTGTCTCCGGTCAGCGTACTGCGGAAGGTTTCTTCCGGACTCACGCCGGGATTGAGCAGGCTATCAGCCGTGGTTTGGCTTATTCCCCTTATGCTGATCTGGTGTGGTGTGAAACCTCAACGCCGGACCTGGTTGCTGCCAAACGTTTTGCTGATGCTATTCATGCCAAATTCCCAGGCAAATTGTTGGCGTACAACTGTTCGCCATCCTTTAACTGGCAGAAAAATCTCGACGACCAGACGATTGCCCGCTTCCAGGATGAGTTGTCAGCGATGGGGTATAAGTATCAGTTTATTACGCTGGCTGGTATTCACAGCATGTGGTTCAACATGTTCGATTTGGCACATGCCTACGCACAGGGTGAAGGCATGAAACACTATGTCGAGAAGGTGCAACAGCCAGAGTTTGCGGCAGTGGCGCGTGGCTATACGTTTGCTTCACATCAGCAGGAAGTCGGGACAGGCTACTTCGACAAAGTGACCACCATTATTCAAGGCGGGGCTTCTTCGGTGACGGCGTTGACCGGTTCTACTGAGGAGCAACAGTTCTAATTTATCTGACGGTTTATGCCCAAAATAATTCGAGTTGCGGCGCTATTGGCTGCAACTTGAATGAATTTGGCTAGATCAACGGCCTGGTATCTCAGGCCCGGTTCCACGGGTTGATGGCAGAGGTCAAGATGGCAGCAAAACCGGAACGATTGATTGCACAGACCATCCTGCAGGGCTTTGATGCACAATATGGTCGCTTCCTTGAAGTCACTGCGGGAGCACAGCAGCGTTTTGAACAGGCTGACTGGCCCGCCATCCAACAGGCCATGAAGCAACGCATCCATCTTTATGATCACCATGTGGGTCTGGTGGTGGAGCAACTGCAATGCATGGTGAGCAAAAGTGATTACCAGCAGGATGTCGGTTTACTCCACCGGATCAAAGCCGTCTATACCGAGTTGTTGCCCGATTACCCACGTTTTGAGATTGCAGAGAGCTTTTTTAACTCGGTTTACTGCCGCTTGTTCAAACACCGGGATTTAACACCGGATAAACTGTTTATTTTCAGCTCACAGCCTGAAAGGCGTTTTCGCGATATCCCCAGGCCACTTGCCCGCGATTTTATTCCCAACGGCGATCTGCCCACCATGCTGCACAGTCTGCTGACTGACTTGCCGCTGCGCTTACCCTGGGAGGACTTGCCTCGGGATATTCACGCTATTACGCAATCGTTATTACAAACCTTCGATTCACCGCAATTGGCTGGGGCGACGTTTCAGGTAGCGAATGAACTCTTTTATCGCAATAAAGCGGCCTGGCTGGTGGGTAAGTTGCGATTGGCTGATGAGGTCTATCCATTTCTGTTACCTATTCATCATAGTGATTCTGGTGCGCTGTTTATTGACACCTGCCTGACCAGCAAAACGGAAGCCAGTATCGTATTTGGCTTTGCTCGCTCCTACTTTATGGTTTATGCCCCGTTGCCAGCGGCGATGGTTGAGTGGTTACGGGAAATTCTGCCGGGCAAAACCACCGCTGAACTGTATATGGCGATTGGCTGCCAGAAGCATGGCAAAACGGAATGCTACCGTGAATATCTGACGTTTATGGCACAGTCTCAGGAGCCGTTTATTATTGCTCCTGGGGTGAAAGGCATGGTGATGCTGGTGTTTACATTGCCCACCTTTGATCGGGTATTCAAGGTGATCAAAGACCAATTTGCACCACAGAAAGAGGTGACACAAGCGCGTGTCCGCGACTGCTACCAATTGGTTAAGGAGCATGATCGTGTCGGTCGTATGGCCGATACACAGGAATATGAAAATTTTGTGGTCGATAAGTGCCGTATCAGCCCAGAATTGTTGGCGGAGTTACAGCGTGAGGTGCCAGAAAAACTGCAAGATCTGGGTGATCGTTTTGTGATTAACCATTTATATATGGAACGCAAGATGATGCCCCTGAACCTCTATCTAGAGCAGGCCAACGAGCAGCAGATGCATGATGCCATCGAAGAGTACGGCAATGCCATCAAACAACTGGCAGCGGCCAATATCTTCCCCGGGGATATGCTGTTCAAGAACTTTGGTGTGACGCGTCATGGACGGGTGGTGTTTTATGACTATGACGAAATTTGTTACATGACCGAGGTGAATTTCCGTGATATCCCCCCACCACGCTACCCGGAAGATGAGCTGGCGAGTGAACCCTGGTATAGCATCGCCCCAAACGATGTTTTCCCTGAAGAGTTCCGCTATTTCCTCTGTGGTGACCCAGGTATTCGCCAAGTGTTTGAGGAGCTGCATAGTGATCTGTTCACTGCGGATTACTGGCGTAGGCTGCAGCAACGTATCAGGGAAGGCCATGTTGAAGATGTGTTTGCCTATCGTAAAAAGCGGCGATTCAGCCAGCGGTTACCTGCCGATAAAGTAGGAAAACCGCTAACAGGTGGGATTACTTAGAGGGATGTGAGGGGCATAGTTAAAATAATTCGGGTGACTAGACAAAACCCTATGCGTTTTGACCGTTGTTCGCAAAGGGGGCTCAGGAAGAGCAGAGTATCAGGGCGGAGCTAACACCACCGCCTCTTGAAGTATGAAATTTTATGCCTCAGCTGCAATCTTCTTATTCCCTTATTTGTCCAGTTGACTAACCAACCTGAAAAACTCTCAATATCTGTTGGCATCTTTGCCAACAAAACCTGTGCTAGGATGTCAGACCCTTCATTTTTAAGCTGTAATGGGGCAAACCCTGCCTTTGCAGTTTGATTGATGAAGGGAATAAATAGTTGGGTGAATCACCGGGTATCAAGGGGCTACAGTGATAAATCGAGTGGAACAACTGCGTGAGCAGTTAGCACAGCGCATTTTAGTGTTGGATGGCGGTATGGGGACCATGATCCAGAGTTATCGGCTGGAAGAGCAGGATTATCGTGGCGAGCGTTTTATTGACTGGCAATCGGATTTGAAAGGCAATAACGATCTGCTGGTGTTAACCAAACCGCAATTGATTGCGGCGATTCACCATGATTATCTGGCCGCCGGGGCTGACATCCTGGAAACCAATACCTTCAATGCCACCAGTATTGCCATGGCGGACTACCACATGGCGTCACTGTCTGCCGAGATTAACTATCAAGCGGCGTTGTTGGCCCGTGCTTGTGCCGATGAATGGAGTGCACGTACCCCGGAGAAGCCGCGCTATGTTGCCGGTGTATTGGGGCCGACCAATCGCACTGCCTCTATTTCACCCGATGTGAATGACCCGGCATATCGCAATGTTTCTTTTGATCAACTGGTAGCGGCTTATCGTGAGTCAACCCGCGCACTGGTGGAAGGGGGCGTCGATCTGATCATGATCGAAACCATCTTCGATACCCTGAATGCGAAAGCGGCGGCCTTTGCGGTAGAAACCGAGCTTGAAGCATTGGGGGTGACTTTACCCATCATGATTTCCGGCACTATCACCGATGCTTCTGGCCGCACCCTTTCCGGCCAGACGACGGAGGCGTTCTATAATTCGCTACGTCATGTCCGCCCATTGAGCTTTGGTCTTAACTGTGCACTCGGCCCCGATGAACTGCGCCAGTATGTGGCGGAGTTGGCGCGTATCTGCGAAAGCTATGTGACAGCCCATCCAAACGCGGGTTTACCCAATGCTTTTGGCGAATACGACCTTGATCCTGACGCCATGGCTCAGCAGGTTGGTGAATGGGCTCAGTCCGGTTTTTTGAATATGATCGGTGGTTGTTGCGGCACCACGCCTGCGCATATCGCGGCGATGGTAAAAGCGGTGGAAAATGTGCCACCACGGCAACTGCCTGTATTACCGGTGGCTTGCCGTTTGTCTGGGCTGGAACCGCTGAATATTGATGCTAACTCGCTGTTTGTTAATGTGGGGGAACGGACCAATGTGACCGGTTCAGCACGTTTCAAACGCTTGATTAAAGAAGAGAAATACAACGAGGCACTGGATGTGGCGCGCCAGCAGGTGGAAAGCGGCGCTCAGATCATCGATATCAACATGGATGAAGGGATGCTCGATGCTGAAATGGCGATGCAGCGCTTCCTTAACCTGATTGCCGGCGAACCTGATATCGCTCGGGTGCCGATTATGATCGACTCTTCCAAATGGAGTGTGATCGAAAAAGGCCTGAAATGTATTCAGGGCAAAGGGATTGTTAACTCGATCTCAATGAAAGAAGGTGAGGATGCCTTTATCCAGCACGCCAAGTTGGTGCGTCGCTATGGGGCAGCGGTGGTGGTGATGGCGTTTGACGAAGTCGGTCAAGCGGATACCCGTGAACGCAAGTTCGAGATTTGCCGCCGCGCTTACCAGATCCTGACCGAGCGTGTGGGCTTCCCGCCGGAAGATATTATTTTTGACCCCAATATTTTTGCTGTCGCCACCGGGATTGAAGAGCATAACAATTATGCCGTCGATTTTATTGAAGCCTGTGCCGACATTAAAACCCATCTGCCCCACGCGATGATCTCTGGTGGTGTCTCCAACGTCTCATTCTCTTTCCGTGGCAATGATCCGGTGCGTGAGGCGATCCACGCGGTGTTCTTGTACCACGCCATCCGTAATGGCATGGATATGGGGATTGTTAACGCAGGTCAGTTGGCGATTTACGACGATCTGAGTGCAGAACTGCGCGACGCAGTAGAAGATGTGGTGCTTAACCGTCGGCAAGATGGCACTGAACGTTTACTGAATCTGGCAGAAAAATACCGTGGTGGAAAAGACCAGGAAGTCGCCATACAGCAGGCGGAATGGCGTGGCTGGCCGGTGGGTAAAAGGCTGGAGTACTCCTTGGTCAAGGGAATCACTGAATTTATTGAATCAGACACGGAAGAGGCACGTCAGCAAGCAGATCGTCCGATTGAGGTGATCGAAGGGCCACTGATGGCTGGGATGAACGTGGTGGGCGATCTGTTTGGTGAGGGGAAAATGTTCCTGCCGCAGGTGGTTAAATCTGCCCGTGTGATGAAACAAGCGGTGGCATACCTTGAGCCTTATATTGAGGCCAGCAAACAGAAGGGGACCACAGCGGGGAAAATCCTGCTGGCAACCGTGAAGGGGGATGTCCACGACATTGGCAAGAACATCGTTGGTGTGGTGCTGCAATGCAACAACTACGAAATTATCGACCTGGGTGTGATGGTGCCAACGGACAAAATCCTGAAAACTGCCCGAGAACAACAGGTGGATATTATTGGCCTGTCCGGCCTGATTACTCCCTCGTTGGATGAGATGGTCAATGTGGCGAAAGAGATGGAACGCCAGGGTTTTACCTTGCCATTGCTGATTGGCGGGGCTACCACCTCTAAAGCCCACACCGCGGTGAAGATCGAAAAAAACTACAGTGGGCCGACAACTTATGTGCAGAATGCTTCACGTACCGTTGGGGTGGTAGCGGCGTTGCTGTCGGATAATCAGCGTGAGGAGTTTGTTGCCCGTACGCGTAAAGAGTATGAAACGGTTCGTATCCAGCATGGGCGTAAAAAATCGCATACGCCACCGGTCAGCCTACAACACGCGCGCGATAACGCCATGGTGCTCGATTGGCAAAGTTACCAGCCACCGGTACCCAATCAATTGGGTGTATTCCCTGTAGAAGCGGATATTCATACGTTACGTGATTATATTGATTGGACGCCATTCTTTATGACCTGGTCACTGGCCGGTAAATATCCGCGTATTTTGCAAGATGATGTTGTCGGGGAGGAGGCCAAGCGCTTATATCAGGATGCCAACCAACTACTGGATAGCCTGGCGGCTCAAGGCAGCCTCAATCCGCGAGGTGTTTTTGGCCTGTTCCCTGCTAACCGCGTGGGTGATGATGTGGAAGTCTACCGTGATGAAAGTCGTGAAGAGGTGCTGGTGGTCAGCCGTCATCTACGTCAGCAAACGGAGAAAACCGATTTCCCGAACTACTGTCTGGCGGATTTTGTTGCGCCGAAAAGTAGCGGTAAGGCTGACTATATCGGTGCCTTTGCCGTGACGGGGGGGCTAGAGGAAGATGATCTGGCCGCGGCCTATGAGGCTCAACATGATGACTATAACAAAATTATGGTAAAAGCCTTGGCTGATCGTTTGGCAGAAGCCTTTGCTGAGTATTTGCATCAGCAAGTGCGTAAACTGCATTGGGGCTTTGCGGCGGATGAAAATTTAACAAACGAAGAGTTAATTCGTGAGAACTATCAAGGTATCCGCCCAGCGCCGGGTTATCCTGCTTGCCCGGAACACACCGAAAAGGCAGCGATCTGGCAACTGCTGGATGTGGATCATCATGCGGGTATGAAGTTAACTGAATCCTTTGCCATGTGGCCAGGGGCAGCGGTTTCCGGCTGGTATTTCAGCCATCCGCAGAGCAAATATTTTGCGGTGGCACAAATTCAGCGTGACCAAGTGGAAGACTATGCGCAGCGTAAAGGAATGTCGCTCAGTGAGGTTGAACGCTGGTTAGCCCCGAATTTGGGTTATGATACGGATAACTGATTTACCTTGTCCTGCAACTTGAATCAGTTTGGGGTTTTACCCGGCATCATTCAAGCTGCAGGCTTGTTGAGCGTATGATTATTGCTTTTCCCGCAAGATAGGGAAGCCTGTAACGCAGATGCTAAAGCAGATTTTATCCAAGGGAACGCCTACTGTGTCTATTGTTGAGCTGTTAACGCTGCACCCAGTGATTGCAGCGGTAAAAGATAATGAAAGTCTGCAGATTGCGGTGAAGTCGGACTGCCAGATTATCTCGGTACTGTACGGCAATATCTGTAATATTGGCCGTATCGTGCAGCAGATTAAAGAGGCTGGTAAATATGCTTTTGTGCATGTCGATTTGCTGGAAGGGAGTTCCAATAAGGAGATAGTGATCAATTTCCTGAAAATTGTCACTGCCGCGGATGGCATTATCAGTACCAAAGCGTCGATGGTGAAAGCGGCGCGTCAGCACGGTTTTTATACCATTCATCGGCTCTTTATCATGGACTCCATCTCTTTCCACAATATCGATAAACAGGTGGCGCAATCGACGCCGGATTGCATTGAGATCCTGCCGGGCTGTATGCCCAAGGTGTTGGGATGGGTGGCCGAGAAAGTTGATTTGCCGATTATTGCCGGTGGTCTGGTCTGTGATGAAGATGATGCACGAACGGCATTAACTGCCGGGGCGATTGCGGTCGCGACGACCAATCATGATGTGTGGAAACTGAAGCTACCCCTGTCATCCCGTAAGCCTTCAGGTTGCTGATTGTTTATTTGAAATCTGCTTATTTAAAACCTTCTTATTTGAACATTGGGTTAGGGCGCAGCCCGATAGTGCGCCCTAACGTTCAATTATCTGTTAATCCACTAATGGACTCAGTGCCTGCAGCAAGGGATCCAGATGTTTGTTCACTTGCTGATACACCTGCTGATTCAACTGATTGTAGAATTGGTGGTTATCCCTGTTCGGTTCAAAGCTGTCCCCCATGCGTACCAATTTCTCGGCCGCTTGTTGATAGTCATCGAAAACATTTACCGCCATCCCGGCGTTGATAGCGCAACCCACAGCGGCTGACCCTTTCATGATATTCCGGCAGGTGTGAACGCCAAACACATCGGCAAAAATCTGCATAAACAGATCACTGTTGGCACCACCGCCAGAAATAATCAGGCGTTTGAATGGTATTTTCAGTTCTTGTGCCATCTTATCCATGTGATTTTTCATGGTAAAGGCAATACCTTCCAGCATGGAACGGTACATATGGGCGCGGGTATGACGGCCATCAAAACCAATCATGGCACCCTTGCGGAATTCCGCTTCTGATGGTGGAGCCCAGTCATGTACGGTGATTAAGCCTTCACAACCTGCGGGAACCCGTTCTGCTTCGTGGTTTAACAACTCCTCAATACTGGTCCCGGCATCATGAGCATCCGACAGAGCGGCGGCGCCAAACTGATCGCGGAACCAACTGATGGTCCACATGCCACGCCGTACACCCATACACTCATACAGATAACGGCCAGGGATTGATGCCTGGAACGGCCAGAAGTTCTGTGCGTCTTTCACGTTGGCGTGGCCGTGTACCATGGCACCAACATAGGTACCCAGGGAGATCAGCGCGACCCCTTCCTCTAATGATCCGGCACCAAGCGCTTCGACCGCTTTATCATGGGCGGTAGCAACCACCGGAATACCCGCAGGGATACCCAGCTGTTGTGCTACTTGTTCCGTAACATAACCGAGTACTTCACCGGGCTTCACGACATCCAGCACCTGGTCACGGGCCAGATTACAGCTTTGCCAGACGGCAGGGTCGGTGCTCCAGTCCAGCGTATCATTATCCATCGGCCACCAACCAATGTAGTTGGCACAGGTATCTTTGAACTCCCCGGTCAGGCGATGGGTAATATAACCCGAAGTGGTGGTCACATAGCGCACGCCCTGATAAGCATCAATATATTCATAAGGTTTGTTCAGGCGCTTATCCATCCAGTTAATCACCGGATAGGCCAGTTCACCGTTTTCTTTCAGCAATACGCGGCAACAGCGGACGATACAGATCCCCATCGCCAGAATATCTTGCAGCTTGCCGCCCCGTTCCCCAAAACGCTGCATGGCACGGCGGAATGCCACCTTGAGCGAGTCCCACAAGTCGTCATCTGGGTGCTCCGCTAACAGGGGAGCGGGGATATCCATCTTGCGTAGTTGCTGCTTTCCTTCACAGATGACATTGCCATCCAGATCAAAAATAACCACTTTCGCACTCTGGGTGCCTACGTCTACACCCATTAGGTACTGGCTTTTCATGTTACAACTCCTTGATATTCTTTGATGCATGAAGTTAGGAGTTAGCTGCGTGAATCACCCATTGTGGGGATCACGGGGTGGCTGACTGCCTGCAACTTGAGGTGACCGGTATAGATAAAACGACTCGGTCACGGGTTGTTCCACGGTATTTTTGTTATCGACGCTCTTAATGTTGTTAAACAGCAGGAAGGTAAACACCACCACCAGACAGGTGGCACTCAATCCCATCAACCACATATTGTGATAGGCCTCTGCGGCAGGCAGCGTGTCTTGCCAATGGCCGATGACCGGGTAAACAAACACATCGGGCAGGAAGCCGATAACCGAGCAGATACCCACGGTGGTACCAACAATGTATTTCGGTGTTCTGGCTTCGCCGATACAGGCGAAGTACAACCCGCGTGAGGCATAACAGGTAAAGGTCATCATTTTTCGATGGGAGAATTTATCGGCAATCACCCCGCTAGGGGCATAGAGAATAATCGCGGTGATACCAAAGGTACTCATGATGAGACCCATTTCGTTACTGGAGAACCCCATAAATTTAGCCATGGGGATTTGATAAATATAACGCAAGTAGGCCAGACCGAAACTTACGCCACCGCTGATACTTATTATTGCCAGCGTTAACCAACGGTGTGAATTAGATTTTTCCATCGTAAAGTTCCGCGTCAATATACCCTGATTTTTGTCATTGATACGCTTCATACTGCATGTTGACATTCACTGGGTAAATCTAATTAAACAAAAAAAGAGAAAAGCAAGCTCCCCGCCAAGCAGGAAGTTACTTTTCTCTTCGTCTCTTTCAGTAACTGCCGACATAAATAACACATTGGCATTCCATTCATCTGTGAGAATTATCACAAAACAACAGGAGACCAATTTATTTAAATCTGACTGCGCAGTAATCCACCCGATTAATCTGATGAGAATCAGTGGTTATACCCATTATCCACCAAGGTTTATGATAAAGTGGATGTCATCATGGCTATTATCTATTTATCTAATGATTTTTGTTTTTTTTATCGACGTATCACTCAAAAAATTTAGGGTATCTTGTTGCTTAATATGAGTAATGTTAGCAATAAAATGAAATTGTGATTAGTGTCACGGAATAATAGTGATGGGGTGTGTTACTTTTTTCTCAGTTACTAGAGACGATGAGAAAAGTAACTTCTCTGCCCAGTGCAGGGGAGCTTGCTTTTCTCTTTTTTTTGCGTTTTTTTCGGACCAAGGGGCAACATCATGTCATTAAACGCCTTAAATCAGTTCTCATTAGATTTCTTTTCATTGAAAGGTAAAACCGCCATTGTCACTGGCGGCAACAGTGGTTTGGGGCAGGCATTTGCCATGGCATTAGCCAAGGCGGGGGCCAATTTGTTTATACCCAGCTTTATCATGGATAAAGGCGAAACCCGTGAACTCATTGAACAGCAAGGTGTTAAGGTTGAGTTTATGCAGGTGGATATCACGGAAAAAGGCGCCCCTGCCCGAGTGATCGCCAAATGCCTGGAAACCTTCGGTACTGTGGATATTCTAGTGAATAACGCAGGTATCTGTAAGTTGAATAAAGTATTGGATTTTGGCCGAGAAGATTGGGATCCAATGATTGATATTAACCTGACTGCCGCATTTGAATTAAGTTATGAAGCAGCAAAAGTGATGATCCCAAGAAAACAAGGGAAAATAATTAATATCTGCTCACTGTTCTCTTACTTGGGGGGGCAGTGGTCACCCGCCTATTCGGCGACCAAACATGCGCTGGCCGGTTTCACCAAGGCCTATTGTGATGAATTAGGTCAATATAATATTCAAGTGAATGGCATTGCACCTGGGTATTATGCGACCGATATTACAGCGGAAACCCGTAAAAACCCTGAAACCAATAAACGTGTACTTGATCATATTCCAGCCAATCGTTGGGGGGAAACGCAGGACCTGATGGGGGCAATGGTATTTTTAGCCAGTCGTGCTTCAGATTATGTTAATGGTCATTTGTTGGTTGTCGATGGTGGTTACTTGGTACGTTAATTTAAGGGTGGTTCTTATTTAATTGGGTGTTTATATTCTTAATTTAGGAAGGGTTAATTATGTCTCTATCTCGCGAAGAAATTGTTGTCCAGTTGAAAGAAATTGTTGGTCCGGATCGCGTTATTACGGATGAAAAGGTACTGCAGAAAAATAGCGTGGACCGTTTCCGGAAATATGCCGATATTCACGGTGTATTTACCCAGCCACTGCCTGCTGCCGTGGTTAAATTGGCCAATACCCAGCAAGTATCCGATGTACTGGCGTTTATGAATAAACACGGTATCAACGGCATACCTCGTACCGGTTCTTCGGCTACCGAAGGTGGGCTGGAAACCGTGGTGAAAGACACGGTAGTGCTGGATGGCTCAGCGATGAATAAGGTTATCAATCTTGATATCCGTAATATGCAGGCCACCGCGCAGTGTGGTGTTCCATTAGAAGTGCTGGAAAATCAATTACGTGCTCAGGGTTACACCACCGGTCACTCCCCGCAGTCCAAGCCATTAGCTCAGATGGGTGGGCTGGTTGCGACCCGCAGTATTGGTCAGTTCTCCACGCTGTATGGGGCAATTGAAGATATGGTGGTTGGGCTGGAAGCAGTGTTCCCGAATGGCACCATTACCCGGATTAAAAATGTGCCACGGCGTGCGGCGGGGCCCGATATTCGCCATGTGATTATCGGTAACGAAGGTGCGCTGTGCTTTATCACCGAAGTCACGGTGAAAATCTTCAAATATATGCCAGAAAATAACCTGTTCTACGGTTACGTCCTCGACAATATGCAGACCGGTTTCAATATATTACGTGAAGTGATGGTAGAAGGTTATCGCCCTTCCATTGCTCGCCTGTATGACGCTGAAGATGGTACCCAGCACTTTACCCATTTTGCTGATGGTAAATGTGTTCTGATCTTTATGGCAGAAGGGGCAAAAGGTATTGCGCAGGCCACCGGGGCGGGCATTGAAGAGATCGTCAAACGCTATCCTGAGTGCAAAAAAGTCGACAGCAAGCTAATCGAAACCTGGTTTAACAACCTGAATTGGGGGCCGGATAAAGTGGCTGCAGAACGCGTGCAGATCATGAAGACCAATAACATGGGCTTCACCACCGAGGTCTCTGGTGATTGGGGCAGCATTAACACTATTTATGAAAATGTGCTCCGCCGTATTCGTGAAGAGTTTCCGCATGCGGACGATATCACTATGTTGGGGGGCCACTCATCACACAGTTATATCAACGGTACCAATATGTACTTTGTGTATGACTACAACGTGGTGGACTGCAAGCCGGAAGAAGAGATCGACAAGTACCATAATCCATTGAATAAAATCATAGTGGAGGAGACTATCAAGTTGGGCGGTTCGATGGTGCATCACCATGGCATCGGTAAACACCGTGTGCACTGGACCAAGGATGAACACGGTAGTGCTTACTACATCCTCAAGGCACTGAAAGAGGTGTACGACCCTAATGGTATTATGAATACCGGTACTATCTATCCCATTGAAAAATAAAAATCCTTTTAGGGCCCGGTTCGCCGGGCCTCTCGCGCTCGAATAGGGGGAACGATGACACCACGGCCACCTCAACAAGTGCGTATGGATGATATTCCGCTTAACGCTTTTCATTGCAAAATAGCGGGGCTGACTTTTGGTGCTCACCTTACGGATGGTTATGTGCTGGGCGTGATTGGCTTCGCGCTGGCCCAACTTAAACCGCAGATGGGTTTAACGCCGTTTTGGGAAGGTATGATTGGCAGTTCGGCACTGATAGGTCTGTTTCTGGGAAGCCTGATATTAGGCTGGATCTCTGATCATATTGGCCGCCAGAAGATTTTCACCTTTAGCTTTGTCATTATCACCTTGGCTTCAGTGATGCAGTTTTTTGCCTCCACGCCGGAACAGCTGTTCTGGTTACGAGTCTTGGTCGGGGTGGGGCTGGGAGGGGATTACGCCGTGGGGCATACTATGCTGGCGGAATTTGCTCCGCGTAAACAGCGCGGCATCTTGCTGGGGTCATTTAGTGTGATCTGGACGCTAGGTTATGTCGCTGCTGGCTTTGTCAGCCATTTTTTGATTGAGCCGGGGCCAGATGCCTGGCGTTGGTTATTGGCCTCAAGTGCGATTCCCGCTTTATTAATCATGCTGTTACGCATTGGCACACCAGAATCCCCCCGCTGGTTGATGCGCAAGGGGCGGATAACGCAAGCTCACCAAGTGGTGCTCCGCTGTTTTGGCCCACATGTGATACTAAATGATGAAATTCCAGTAGAGACGGCACGCCATATCCACACGCTATTTTCGCCACGCTACTGGCGGCGTACGGCGTTTAACAGCCTGTTCTTCGTCTGCCTGGTTATCCCTTACTTTGCCATTTATACCTTCTTACCGTCGATCCTCACCCTGTTAGGGCAGAGCCATAATTTCGCTACCGACCTGCTACTGAATGGTCTGCTAATGGTGGGGGCATTGCTGGGGATCGCTCTCACCCAATGGCTACCACGTCGCGGCTTCCTGATTGGTTCGTTTTGGCTCCTGGCATTGAGCCTCGGGGTATTGGCGTTTATGCCGCAGGGGCAGAGTGCCATGTTACTGCTGTTTGCTTTGTTTACCTTGACCATTTCGGCCGTCAGTAACCTGGTTGGCGTGTTCCCGGCGGAAAGCTTCCCGACGGATATCCGTTCACTGGGCGTCGGTTTTGCTACCTCAATGAGTCGCCTTGGCTCAGCGATTGGCACCGCGTTATTGCCGATGTCGATGCTCTCATTAGGGTTACAGGGCACCATGTTGATCCTGACTGGGATATTGGTACTCGGGGCGGTGGTATCAATATTGTGGGCACCGGAAACCAAAGATATGACCTTGGTGGGAGCCTCTTCGGTCAAAACGTTAAATGCTCACTGAACAACAGGAGAAGCGGATGAACCTGCTGTTGGCAATTAATATTGCCCCTGACCTTGGCATGTTGCCCCCTCATGACTGGCTGCCTGATGAACAGTTACAGATCGACACGCGTTTTATCCGGCGGCTGTTGAGTGGCTATGACGAATGTGCTGCCGAAATGGTGTTGATGCTGCGTGACGCAATGGCGCTCAATTTGAGCGTCTTGACGATAGCCGACGCCACCGTCGACCCGGTGCTGAAACAACTGTTGGCGCTGGAATATCAGCAAGCTGTACGTATTACTCCCCCGGCAGAGTGGGATCTACGCTTCAATTCCATGGCGGTGGCGGCACTGATTGCCGCTTATCAGCAACAGATTGCTACGCAGTCGGTGATTGTCATGGGGAAGCAAAGCATAGAAGGCCAAAATGGCCAAACACCGCTGTTATTGGCTGAGCACCTCAACTGGCCTTGTATCACTGGTGTTTGTCATTTGGCTCCGGCAACTGAGGCTGGCGCGTTACAGGTTACCCGGCAAACCGCCTATGGCATGGAAGTGATGACGGTGATGCCACCGATGGTGTTGGTGGTCGGTAATGCGCAGCAGGCCAGCGCATTACGTGTGCCGACACTGAAGCAGAAGCTGGCGGCGGCTAAACGGCAGGTTTCTCGCTTAACACCAGGCGAACTGGGGATAACCGCATTACCAACAAGTCATGTGCAGCTATGCCGTTTAACACCGATAGAACATCGGCGTGCCGGGGTGGTGATTGAGGGGGATAGTGTTGCGCAGAAGGTACAACGCTTGTGCCAGGAGTATCTCACTGCCCGGTGGTCATTATGATTAAAATCGCCATTCTGTTAGATGCAGACGCGCCTGATTTTTATCAGCAAGCGGCGCAAATCAATCAGTTTCTGCAATTGAGCGAACTGTCCTCCTCACCCGTAGCATTGTGGTTATTTAGCCATACGGCACCACAGAGTTTACCGTGCCTGACAGGGGAGGTGACAGAGGTGCGTTGGGTCATGGCACCGCGACAGGTGGAAGCACGGTTAATGGTGCTGGAACAGATGCAACAGGCGTTCACCGCCCAATTATTGCTGTTTGCCGGTGATGAGGGGGAGGAACTGGCAACCCGTTTGGCTTACCGAACTACGGGGGCGGCATGTGGCAATATCGAGCAAGCACAAATTACTGACACTGAATGTCGGGTAATGAAAGCGGTTTATAACAACCATCTTGCTGCTGAATTGGCGATGATGCAGCAACCCTGGTGCCTGAGCGTGGCTCGTGGTGCTAACGTCAGTATCGGGAGCGTGCCAGCCCCAATATTGGCTGAACAGTTTCATCCTACGGGCATCTGTGATGCATCATGGCTATTGGCATCCAGTGATTCCCCAGCTCCGGAAGTTTCACCGCTTAACCAGGCTCGTTATGTCCTGGCGATCGGCGAGGGGGTGGGTAATGCTCAGAATGTGCTTTATTTACAGCAGTTGGCGACGCGTTTGGGGGCTGAATTGGCGGCTAGCCGACCGGTGGTGATGAATGCCTGGTGCGAAATGGATCGCTTGCTGGGTATGTCGGGTGCCATTATCGCCCCAGAAGTCTGCATTGCCGCAGGGGTATCCGGTGCACCGGCATTTGCCATGGGTATTCGCCACAGCAAGTTGATCGTGGCGATTAATCAGGATCCGCAGGCGGCGATTTTCGCCCAAGCTGATGTGGGGATTGTTGCCGACATGAATGCGGTGTTGGAGGAATTGGCCAAGCAGCTTTAACCGAAGCGGAACTCGATGCCTTTACCGTCAGTTGGATAGCGCCAATGGGCGAAGGTCTCTGCACCCCCCAGCAGGCGGCAGGTTCCACACTCCAGACAACCCTGCACGTCGAAATACAAGCTACCGTCCGCTTGGAGCTGGTACAACCCAGCCGGGCAGGCGATCACTAACTGCCGCAAGATGTCACCCTGTTGCGCATCCGCCAGAACAATATGCGGATTTGCATTATCTACCTGATAGTAGTTATGGTGATAGTAGTTATGGCTTAAGTCAGGCTTATTCATAAACTGCGTATCCCATTAACGGTATCTTTCAGTAATTGCCTCAGGCCGATACGGCGTGCATGACGCCACAATAACTTGTGCAACGGTGTTGGGGCATGGCCATTGACTTGAAACATCTCTTGCAGCACATCGGCAGCCAATTGAGGATAGCGGTTGAACCAGTGGGGGGAGCGTAGCATCAGTTCCGGCAGGCGGCGATATTGCCGAATTAATGCCCAAAGCGCACTTTGCTGTAACCGCTGCGGGTAATGCTGGAGGGCTTGCCGGGCAATCAATGTCTCTGCGGCGGCTTGTGCTGATAGCATAGCCAGATCCATACCACGCACAGTATGACCGGTGTTGATACATAAGCGAGCGGCATCACCCACCACCAGGTAGCCCGGGCCACACAGGGGCGGGATGCTGTCCAGGCCCCCTTCGGGGATCAAGTGAGCACTGTATTCGCACAGTTCGCTATTTTTCAACAAGGGGCGCATGACTGGGTGTTGTTTGAACTGCTGCAGCATGTGCGGCAAAGCGATACGGCTGTTACTCAGGCTGGACAGATTACATACCACCCCCAGAGAGAGCGTGTCGCGGTTGGTATACAGAAAGCCGCCACCCACTTTGCCCTGCGTCGGCTGACCGGCGAATAACCAGGCACAACCTTGGTCATCTTCCAGCGTAAACCGTTCTTCCAACTGGGCACGGGGTAATGCCCGTACCTCTTTCACCCCAATAGCTAGGGTGCTGGTGGCGGGTTTGGCTTGTAGCCCTGCCTGTTCACTGAGTAGGGTATTGGCCCCTTCCGCCAGGATCACCGTATTGGCATAAAGTGCCTCACCTGCGGCCATCACGCCCACCACCTGGCCTTGTTGCACAATCAGTTGATCAACCAGGGTACCGGTCAGGCATTGTGCGCCTGCCGCTTGTGCTTGCTCCATCAACCAAGGGTCAAAGCGGGCGCGTAATACACTGTAAGAACAAGGTAAATTATGGTGATAATCCAGCGTTACTGCGCTATCCCCATTCAGCAGGGACAGTTTTTCTTGGGTGATGCAGCGTTCTAATGGTGCAGTGGCAATAAAGTCAGGTAGCATCTGCGCTAACGCATAGGTATACAACCGGCCACCGCTGACGTTTTTACTGCCAGCTTGAGTGCCACGTTCCAGCAACAGGGTATTAATGCCTGCGCGTGCCAGCCACAGGGCGGTGGTGCAACCAGCAATGCCACCACCAACGATAATGACATCAAAATCAGGATGTTCCATGGATGTGCTTTCTCCAGAACAGGGGCACCATTGAGGATAACATTAACCCTCTGACGTTCATTGATTCTGCACAGTTTTTACGCGGTTGCCTGACGGCCAGATGGGTTAAGGCTGCTGCTGACCGCGGCAGCCTGAGGTTACCGAATGACTAATCTTTCTTCTTGATGGGGCGACCTGACCAGTAGCCTGCCAGTAGTGAACCGGAAAGATTGTGCCATACCGAGAAGAGAGCACCAGGCAGTGCTGCCAGTGGAGAGAAATATATCTTGCCCAAGGTTGCCGCCAAGCCGGAGTTTTGCATTCCCACTTCAATGGCCAGTGTACGGCAGGTAGATTCGTCGAATCCGAACAATTTCCCACCCCAATAACCACTCAATAGCCCGATGCCGTTATGCAGGATCACCGCGATAATCACCACCATCCCTACAGAAGCGATATGGCTTTGGCTACCCGCTACAACGGCGCTGATGATAGCTACAATGCAGACCATCGATAAAGCCGGGAGGTAGGGTTCAACACGTTTGACGATCTTGCCGCAAGTATGGTGAATAATCAGCCCCAATCCGATTGGGATCACCACAATTTGCAGGATACTCAACAGCATTCCCATAATATCGACAGTGATGGCGGCATCCACATACAAGCGTGTCAGCAATGGGGTGGCAAAGACACCCACCAGGGTGGACACCGCCGAAATGGTGACAGAAAGGGCAACATCACCTTTGGACAGATAGATCATCACATTGGAGGCGGTACCACTGGCGACGCTACCCACCAGCACCATGCCCGCAGAGAGGTCTGGCGGCATCTGGAACAGCATGGCCAGCAGCCAGGCGGCTAGCGGCATAATCAGATAGTGCAGGAAGATCCCCGCCGCCACCGGGCCAGGGCGAGAGAGTACACGTTTGAAATCATCCAGACGCAAAGTGACCCCCATGGCAAACATGATCAACATCAGCAACGGGCTGATATAGGGGCTGATACCGGTAAAGGTTGTCGGGGAGTAGTAGGCGGCAATCGAAAGCAGTACCGCCCAGAGTGGGAATAGGCGAGTGATCTTGGTTAGCATGGTTGGGATTGTCCTTAATATTTAGCGAGGGATTAACAGCCTATACCTATCGCCTTTCTAGCTGCAAGGGGCAGCGTATCGCGCTATTCAAGTGGCAGGAAGCGCTGGCTAAATACCCTGCGTTTTCTTGCCACTCGAATGAGTGAGACTATAAGACCGGGTATCAACCCGCAGTTTGTTACTCGAATAAATTATGATGCAGCGTGCGGACCACCTGTTCAGCATCGTTACCCGGTACCAGGAAACAGAGGTTAAAGCTGCTGGCGCCATAGCAGATCATACGGATATTGAACGGCTCCAGTACACCGAATACCTCTTTACCCACGCCACAGGCTTGGGAAAGCTTGTTGCCGATCAAGGCAACCAGTGCCAGATCCTCTTCGACTTCCACCCGGCACAGCGAGGAAAGCTCAGTGAGCAAAGAGGTGGTCAACAGGCTGCCGCCGGTGGTGGTGGAACCGGTGGTATCCATGGTTAAAGCCACACTCACTTCTGAGGTGGTGATCAGGTCGACCGAGATTTTGTGACGGGCCAGAATATTGAACACTTCCGCCAGGAACCCACGGGCGTGCAGCATATTCAGACTGTGAAGTGTCAGTAGCGTCTGCTTACGGCGTAATGCCAACGCACGAAACAGCGGCGGGTTTTCCGTGGTATTACAGACCAGAGTACCACCGGCTGCGGGATCTTTGCTCGAGCCGACAAATACCGGAATATCGCTGCGTACCGCAGGGAGCAAAGTGGCTGGATGTAATATTTTTGCCCCGAAGGTGGCCATTTCCGCTGCTTCTTCAAAGGTGATTTTATCGATGCGTTTGGCTGCGGGGACCACACGAGGATCCGTGGTGTAGATGCCGGGGACATCGGTCCAGATATCCACCCGAGCAACATTTAATGCTTCACCCAACAAGGCTGCCGTGTAGTCACTGCCGCCACGGCCTAAGGTAGTGGTTCTGCCTTTGGCTTCGCTGCCGATAAAACCTTGGGTGACCACCAGCGCTTGTTGCAGACGCGGTCTTAACTGGGTTTGTACCAATTCGGTCAGTGCAGTGCTATCGGGGGCCGCGCGACCAAAATTGTCATCGGTACGCATCACTTTACGCACATCAAACCATTCAGCCTGGGCCTTGCGGTTGCGCAGAATTTCAACAAATAACAGGGTGGACATCAATTCGCCGTGACTGACCAATTCATCGGTCAGTGCCGGGGAGGTTGCCAGCGCAGCGGCTTCTGACAGCATGGTAATGTTTTCCAGCATGTTATCAATTTCACTGCGGATCACCGCTGGGTTTTCGAGACGCTCAAGAATGGCGTACTGAATACGGCGGATTTCATCGAGTTTGCTGATACGCTTTTCGGTGTCACAGCCTTCCGCCAGTGCCACCAGCAGATTGGTAATTCCAGCTGAGGCGGAAAGCACGACCAAACGCACATCAGGATTGGCCAATACCAGGTCGGCACTGCGATTCATGGCGTCGAAATCAGCCACACTGGTACCGCCGAATTTTGCTACGACAGTTGCATTTTGCGAAACAGGTTGATTCATTTAAAACCTCGTGTCAGGGATGCCATTTCATACCCAGGTTCCTGAATGGGTATTGCTGGCAACTTATTTCCATAGCCTTGGCACAAGGTAAGAGCGGTAAACAGGGAGCAGGCGTAGAGGTAAAAACTACGATACACCCAGAAGCGCTCCACCTTGCTGACCACTTGATTAAGGTGGCCCACGGTGACAACTCAGGGGATTCAGCCCCTGTAGCCGACGTGATGGTTGCCGTTATACCCATCGCCAATGACGCTACAGGGGTGTTGGCTGCGCTTGTTTACCCTAGTTACATAGTTATCTATGCTCCTAGGGATTCACTCTCTTGCCGCCTACCTGCATCTTCATTGAACTTGGGTAATGATCCGATAAACCTGGATATCATCACGCCTCGGCGTCGCTCCCCCTCCAGTGCCGTCATCGGATGATGGCTCCTCAGACACTTTACCTGGGCGACGCGCCTCTTCTGGCTTGCACACCGGGTGCGCAAGTAGGCTATTAGGAATAACGGGTTTATGCGCTGTTGTCAACGGGTAGAGGCAACCTGGTTGACTGCTATTTTGTGTTTAAAATCGAGCCGGGCCGGTAACGGCCCTGTTCAACCGAATGAAGCATACCGAAGATGACTTAATCACGATAAAATCATCGGCTGGTATCTCACTATTTACCATTATTAATCAATCTGCATCACGGCCATTTTTTATAGTGAGCGCAGTTTTAACCTGAAGTGTATTTCTCATTAAACTGTTTATTAAAAAAATCACAGTATTAAATTAACATGACCATTAAAAGCCCTTTGTCTGGCAACATAGAGAACCAATAAAAAACATATAAATTACTGCCCATAAAGTAATGGCGGTAACGATAGGCAGCCTGATAAAAATAATTATGAAATAGATAAAAAAACAACCACAGCAGCGTTGATAGTTATCTCTTCTGCTGTAGTTATCGGCACTTATGTTATGAGTCCTGATTATCGCTGGACTCATTTTTTTTCATATAGGTCGCAATCCAGACCTTTCTGGAGAAAAAATGCAATATATAAAACAGGAAAAGAAAGGTGCTCAATATCAACATCACCACGCCAACCAAATCGATCAAACTAAACTGCTCGCCTGGATCCATGGTGACTGTTCCCCCTGTCAAAATCATAAGGAATACCAGCAATAAGCAATTATGGGCTATCGTTATGACCCAGCCAAGGGCTGAATTTTGTTTATAAAAAAACATCAATCGTCGCCAAAGAGGCGTTCGCTTAAAAGCATTGATGGCGTCGTCCATCAGATTCGACTCTGCATCCATTCTTTGGAGCTCCGGATCAATTTCTCTGAACAATAAATTGATCTCAGCCTGGATGATGGATTTCACCATGGTCTCTTCGAGAGCCTCACAATTTTGTTGTAGCTCGATTATTTTTTTCAAAAAATCGGCACGGCTGATGAAGGCGCTCATCTTGTCTTTCTCGCGATTCGAAAACCTTGAGATTATGTAAATAATCAACGGCGTAAGGATCGTCGTTGTTGCAGGCAGAATTATTTTTAGAAGATCTGAGTCCAAAATTTGTCTCCTCAGGGTGAGCTGCCAAGAGGTCAGCAATATATTATTTCTCTGTCATAAAAAGCAAATATACCCGTTGTCCTTCAAGTTGCTCGGGTGTTAGCTGCTGTTACTCGTCTCATCCATGAGACTCGCCCCTCACGGGGCCGCCGCCAGCAGCGTTCAAATCCGCTCCATGTGGATTTGTCGTTCACCCGAATCACTTACTACTGTAAGCTCATTGGGATTCTCTCTATTGCTGCCTACAAGCAACTCAAATTATCTAGGGTATAAATGCCAACTGTCAGATAGATTGTTGCCGCGACAATCGATGCCTCGAGGCCAAAGCCTTCACCGGGAATAATACTCGGATCAGCCAAATGTCCCTTCAGATAGCTTGGTCCTTCAATGCTTGATGTGGCAACGCCAAAGGACCCACACTCTACAGTTGAACCAGTAATGCTTTGGTTCCGGTTAGTTCATATATCAAGGAATGTTGCAGAAAGGTAAGAACGTTAGTCATGGGGAATGGAGAGTGGCATTGATCGCAAGAAAAGAGATCATAATCCCTTGGGAACAGGCTACAATCGGTCAATAATTTCCTATTTATTCTCAAGCATAAGAGCGTTGCCATGAAAAATATCAATCCTAGTCAAACCGCTGCTTGGCAGACCCTGCAGCAACATTTTGAACAAATGAAAGATGTTCAGATCTGCGACCTGTTTGCTCAGGATAGTGAGCGTTTCGCCAAGTTCTCTGCCACCTTCAAGGATCAGATGCTGGTGGATTATTCCAAGAACCGCATCACCGCCGAAACCATGGAAAAACTGCAGGCACTGGCGCAAGAAACGGACCTGCAAGGGGCGATCAAGTCGATGTTTGCGGGTGAGAAAATCAACCGTACCGAGAATCGTGCCGTGTTGCACATTGCCTTGCGCAACCGTAGCAATACCCCAATTCTGGTGGATGGCAAAGATGTGATGCCAGAAGTGAATACAGTGCTGGCCAAAATGAAGCAGTTTTGTGCGCGGGTGATTGGCGGTGACTGGAAAGGTTATACCGGTAAGCCGATTACTGATGTGGTTAACATCGGTATTGGTGGGTCGGACCTTGGCCCTTATATGGTCACGGAGGCGCTGCGTCCGTATAAAAACCATCTGAATATGCATTTTGTTTCCAATGTGGATGGCACCCATATTGCCGAAACACTCAAACACCTTGACCCGGCAACCACGCTGTTCCTGGTGGCGTCAAAAACCTTCACCACCCAGGAAACCATGACCAACGCCCATAGTGCGCGTGACTGGTTCCTGAATAGTGCCGGTGATCAGCAGCATGTGGCTAAACACTTTGCGGCGCTGTCCACCAACGGTAAAGCGGTCGCAGAGTTTGGCATTGATACCAATAACATGTTCGAATTTTGGGACTGGGTCGGCGGACGTTATTCTCTATGGTCAGCGATCGGTTTACCTATCGCGTTATCTCTGGGTTTTGACCATTTTGAACAGTTGTTGACGGGTGCCCATGAAATGGACCAACACTTTGCCCAAACCCCCGCAGAGAAAAATCTGCCGGTGTTGTTGGCACTGATTGGTATCTGGTACAACAACTTCTTTGGTGCGGAAACCGAAGCGATCCTGCCTTATGACCAGTATATGCACCGTTTTGCGGCCTATTTCCAACAGGGCAATATGGAGTCGAACGGTAAATATGTTGACCGTAACGGTAACCCGGTCAGCTACCAGACTGGCCCGATTATTTGGGGGGAGCCTGGCACCAATGGTCAGCATGCTTTCTACCAGTTGATCCATCAGGGTACCAAACTGGTTCCTTGTGACTTTATCGCTCCGGCCATCAGCCATAATCCATTAAGTGATCACCACGCTAAATTGTTGTCTAACTTCTTTGCTCAAACCGAAGCACTGGCGTTTGGTAAGTCTCTGGAAGTGGTTGAGGCAGAATTTGCCGCTCAGGGTAAAACGCCGGAAGAGGTCAAGCATGTTGCACCATTCAAGGTCTTTGAAGGTAATCGCCCCACCAACTCCCTGCTGCTGCGTGAGATCACGCCATTCAGCCTGGGTAGTCTGATTGCTTTATATGAGCACAAGATCTTCACCCAAGGCATCATCCTCAACATCTTTACCTTTGACCAATGGGGTGTGGAGTTGGGTAAACAACTGGCTAATCGTATTCTGCCTGAACTGGCAGGGAACGAAGCGGTTGTCAGCCACGATAGTTCCACCAATGGCCTGATCAACCGTTTTAAAGCGTGGCGTTGATCATGATGTAGCCCCAGGTTCAATGAAGTTGCAGGAACAGCGCTTTTACAGGTCTGCAGGGTGAGCCTCAGGGAAGAGGCCACTACTTGTAGCCAATGGTGCTACAACTTAATTGGTGACGAGTCTATGACTCCGTGCGAAAAAGTAACCGATATGCATAGGTATTTACACAAGTTGTACGTATTTTGCTGTACGACGGACAGCATAAAAGGGGAGTGCAAGTCGCGCGCGGCCTGGCCACGAGGTTGATTGGCCTAGTGTCAATCAGGGGGAAGCAGGGGTTTCTGTTTGTCGGTGAAGCGCAGGTTGCTCAGCAACGAAAATCGGAAGCGCACACGACGGCCGAGCTGCCAAAGGCGCGGCTGGTTGGGTTATACCTGTTTATGCAAATGCAGGAGGTGATGAGCACCTACACGGCGGATGAGCTCAAAGAGCTAACCTGGATTGTTAGCCTATTTTTTGACCAATCCGTGTGGATGCCTATGCTTATTAGCCTATCTTGGTAGAAAAAATATTCTCAATTACTCTACTTTTTTCTTGATTTCCTGGCGATATTTGATTTTATTGTCTATTTTTCTATAGAAAACTTGCGTCTATCAGCTATACCCTTTTCCTTTTAAGCTGTAGGATATTAATTGTGCGATTCATTGATGAGTTTTACTTCGTCATGATTGTTACAAGTTCTAAGGGATACTGTAAGTTTAAGAAAGTGTTGTTCAATCACTTGATTTATTACTTACTATAAGAGGTTATTTATGAAAAAGATTTTCTGTTCGGCATTAGTCGCACTTACTTTGCTCGGGGCTTCTAATTCTTGGGGGGCTCCTTTTATTGTCCTCGGGGCGAAGGGTAAGGCGGTTGCTGTTGGGACCGGTGTGGTTGCCGTCGTGGTAGCAGCTGAGCTAGTTGCATTGCATGACGATGATGAAAATGAGGGTTCGTCTACTTCTACTACTACCAGAACTCAATAAATCGTAAAAGAATAACCGCCTATCGCCACAGTACCTGTTGTGGCAGATAGTCAGTTGAGTCCTAGGGGTTGGTTAATATCATGGTTTGCTTGGAGTAATCTTCAGAGAGTGATTTCAATTTTTCTGATGGTACTTTTTTAAAGAGCAGCCCCTAAAATCAGTCAATATATCTGCCGGTGCTTCGGGTACCAGTGGAATAGTGCGGTTATTCTTTTTTTATCTACGTGCTGAGATTGCTCAATTGCGCTATTTATCTTTTTTAATCATACCCCTATTCCTATCCCTTCAGGGCTGTTCGTCAGCTCAAAAAGACGTTAATGATACTATTTATCATTTATTGTTTGAGTCGTCAGATGTTGAATTAACTGACCAAGAAATTCAAAACCTCACCACCCCCAGTGCTTATGTCCGTATTGATAATGAACTCCAGATTGTGATGGTACTAGGAGCGTTCGAAAACGGTGAAGAGAAATGGGTGAGTCAGGATCGTACACTGATGGTGTTAAGACACGGGCGGGTGGTGAAAACGCTAGGGTGGAAGGATAATTTACTCAGCGTGTCAAATTTGGATCTGGACCCTTTGGCTGACCCACAGCGATTGGTGGATGGTGCTCGCTGGTCATATCTGCTCACTTGGACTGAAGAAAATCAGGTTCGTTCTGGTCATGCTGAGTCCATATTTCATCGATTAGAAGATAAACCTCTTGTCATTGGCGGTAAGCGCCAGCATTACCATTTCATTGAAGAAACGGTACGTATTGATGATTTGGGGAAAAGTTGGGTGAACCGTTTTTGGCTGGATCCGCAAACGGGCATGGTTGTGAAATCAGAGCAGTTTATGGGTGCGGATTATTTCCCGATTGAAATTACAATACTGAAGCAGAGGCATGATGAAAAAATTTAATCTGCTTTTGGGGATTATGGTCCTCTTGTTGAACTCTGCTTATGCAGAAAGTCGGATAACCATTTTTTATCCTGACAAGGAGTCTGTGGTTCTCAAAAATGTGCTCACGCTAGATGGCTTGGTGGTCGATAACCCAGCACTGAAAGGTAACATTTGGTGGCCAGGAGCAGTGATCGCAGAACAAAATGCGACTCAACGGCAACAACAAAAACAACAACAACTGTTGGCTCGTTTGGCGGCTCTGAGCTCAGTTCTGCGGCAGAGGAATGATACTTCCTTAGCGGCAACAGTGGACAGTGTGCGTTCACAACTTGCTGAGCTTAGCGTTGTTGGCCGCCAGTTGGTTCCACTCGATCCTGATGTGATTCGGCTTAATCCAGAGTTTGATCGCCGCTTGTCGGGAGACTATCAGCTTTACATTGTCGCAGAGCCGCACAACGTAAGGTTATTCGGCGCATTGGCTCCGCATGGTAAACGTGATTTTTTACCAGGAAAAGAGGTCAGTGAGTATTTGGCAGGTTTTCAGCTTCTTGACGGCGCTGAACGTAATATCGCCTGGATTATCACTCCTCAGGGTGAGGTGCAGTCTGTCCCCATTGCGTACTGGAACCAGCGACATCATGAATTGACGCCAGGCAGTCTGTTATTTTTAGGGATTGCTGTTTCCGCATTGCCTGACGATTTTACAGACATCAACGAACAAGTCATTTCGTTATTGACGCACCGGATCCCAGACTGATGAAAAAACGTTACTTACTTAGCTTGGTTGCGCTCTCTGTCACGAACGTGTGTCAGGCGGCTTCATATCCAGCCCCTTTGGGGCCCTCTCAGACGGATTTCGGTGGTGCTGGTTTGTTGCAAACCCCAACTGCGCGCATGGCAAAAGAGGGGGAATTCAGTTTTAACTACCGTGATAATGACCAATACCGCTTTTATTCGATTTCCATTCAACCGATGCCTTGGTTAGAAACCACCCTTCGTTACACCGATGTACGTACACGCAAATACAGTAATGATCCTTCGTTCAGTGGCGACCAAACCTATAAAGACAAGTCTTTTGATGTGAAATTACGTTTATGGGAAGAGGGATATTGGTTACCCGAGGTGGCTGTTGGCGTACGTGATATTGGGGGCACTGGGTTGTTTGATGGTGAATACCTAGTAGGCAGTAAAGGCTGGGGACCGCTGGATTTTACTTTGGGTGTGGGATGGGGCTATTTGGGTAACAGTGGTAATATCCGTAATCCCTTCTGTGATGCTAGCGACCGTTTTTGTACGCGTAACGATGTGCATACGACGAATGGGGGAACAGTCGACCTCGGTGAGTCTTTCCGCGGGCCTGCTGCGATTTTTGGCGGTGTGGAATATCAAACCCCTTGGCAACCACTACGCCTAAAGTTGGAATATGAAGGCAACGATTATCAGGGCGATTTTGCCGGTAGGCTCAGACAGGACAGTAAATTCAATTTTGGCGCAGTTTATCGCATTACAGACTGGGCTGATGTGAATATCAGTTACGAACGTGGTAATACCTTTATGGCTGGGTTTACCTTACGTACTAACTTTAATGAATTAAAACCTACGCACCTTGATCAGCCAAAACCAGACTATCAACCTCAACCTCAAGGCAGGGAGTTGCAACTGGATGTGGTGTCGAACCAGCTAACTGAACTTGAAGATAATGCCGGTTTTTCATCACCGAATATTCAGTTAAAAGACCATACGCTGTATATGACAGGGACGCAGTCCAAATATCGTTACAGCGAAGATGGGGTTGAGCGTGCCAATATTATTCTGATGAATCACCTGCCAGAAGGTGTTGATACGCTGGCGGTGACTGAGACCCGGTATAATTTACCCCAAGTAACAACTAAGACAGATGTGAACAGTTTACGTGCACAGTTGGAAGGTTATCCACTGGGGTACGAACAAACCTTGCAACAAAAACGTATTGAGCCGTTAGTACCGGAAAATACTGAGCAAGGCTATCGTATTGATGACGAAAGGCTAAGTTTTGGTCTTTCTCCGACGTTAACTCAATCGATAGGCGGTGCAGAATCATTCTATCTGTACCAGATTGGGGTGACGGGTAGTGCCAGTTGGTGGGCGACAGACCATCTATTAACCAGTGGCAGCGTGTTTGCTAACTTGGCGAATAACTACGGCAGATTCAACTACACGGAACCGCCTTCTGATTCCCTACTACCGCGAGTTCGTACTCATATTCGCGAGTACGTTCAAAACGATGTGTACCTTAACGATCTCCAAGCCAATTATTTCCAGTTCTTTGGGGAGGGGGTCTATGGTCAGGTTTATGGCGGCTATTTGGAAAGTATGTTCGGTGGTGTCGGTGCGGAAATATTATATCGCCCACTTGATACGGATTGGGCAGTAGCGGTTAATGCCAACTGGGTGAAACAGCGTGATTGGGACGATATGATGCGTTTCACTGATTATGATGTTGTTACTGGGCATGTCACCGGTTACTGGAAACCTCCTTTTGCAGATGATGTATTGGTGTCGGTGAGCGTGGGCCAGTATCTGGCGAAAGATAAAGGTGTCACCCTCGATCTGGCTAAACGTTTTGATAGCGGTATTGTGGCTGGCGTTTATGCAACGTTCACTGACGCTACACGGGAAGAATATGGTGAAGGTTCATTTACCAAGGGCTTCTACATTTCTGTCCCGTTGGAGTTGATGACGACGTCACCTTCCCGCAACCGTGCAAAGGTTGGGTGGACTCCGCTTACTCGCGATGGTGGGCAGATGTTGAATCGGAAATATTCATTGTATGGTCTGACATCCGATCGGGATGTTCGCTTCCGCTAACTACGGTTTACTTGCCAAACTGGGGGATTGTTTAATCCCCCAATCTCTATGCTTGTCACTAATGAACTTGAGCATTTACCCGTGACCCTTTAAAGGCATCAGATAACCCCTGTCTATGCTCAGCACACACTTTAGCTCCTCCCTTGGTAAGGAGGCAGAGAGGTGGGGGAACAGTGCAATACTCTTTCCCTAATAATAGGCGTGGTCCTGCAACTCATTGGGCTTGGGTACAATGCGATGAGGATGAATGGGCATACTCGGGTATTTCAGCCTCAACAAGTGTTTTAGGCAACTTGAATTATTTGGGGGAGTTCAGTTTGAAATGGCTAACATAAAAATGGCGGCCCAGCGCTGGCCGCCCAAGACACAGGTATGGATCAGATATACCCGCCATACTTCAAATTGCTTAGCTGCTGGCTACATCCGCTCGTACCAGTCACATAAAAGATGATGTGACTGAGGACTTTCGTCTTTGCTACCCACAAGCTACAAGCAAATCGAATTACTTTTGGTATAACCGCAAAGTACAACAAACGAATTACAGTAGACACAAAACACAATAACTATCAGGCTTGGCTTAGCCAAGCCCGTCAGTTATTACCCTTTCACCCCCCCAGCTGTCAGGCCACCCACCAACCAGCGCTGAGCTAACAGGAATACCGCAGTAATAGGAATGGCTGATAACACCGCCGCCGCCGCGAAGTCGCCCCACAGGTAGTTTTGTGGGTTCAGATATTGCTGCATACCTACCGCTAAGGTGTAACTATCCACATCGCGCAACAGTAACGAGGCAACCGGCACTTCGGTTATCGCCGCGATAAACGACAGAATAAACACCACCGCCAGAATCGGCACCGAAAGCGGTAGCAACACTAAGCGAAACGCTTGCCATGGTGTGGCGCCATCCAATGAGGCTGCCTCTTCCAATGAACCATCAATGGTTTCGAAGTAGCCTTTAATGGTCCAAACGTGGAGTGCAATACCCCCCATATAAGCAAAAATCACCCCGCCATGGGTATTGAGGCCGATAAAGGGCAGATATTGCCCCAAGCGATCAAACAGAGCATATAACGCCACCAGCGACAGAACAGCCGGGAACATCTGAAAAATCAGCATACTTTTTAGCAGCGTACTCTTACCGCGAAAACGCATACGAGCAAAGGCATAGGCGCAGGTTGTCGAGAGCGACACAATACCTATGGCGGTAATGACGGCGATTTTCACCGAGTTCCATAGCCACAGCAGCACCGGGAACGGCGGTGGGGTGACGCTGCCATCGGCCTGGGTGACACTCATGCCCAATGCCAGCCGCCAGTGATCCCAAGAGATTTGATCCGGGATCAGGCTGCCCGTTGCATAGTTACCAGAGCGTAGTGATATCGCTATCACCATCAGCAACGGGAACATGATCAAAGCAATAAAACTTAACATCAGAAGATGGGTGATCCACAGGCGTACACGCTGGGATTTGGGTTGTACCATGGCCATGATTATTCTCCCTTAGTCAAAGTTCATTTTGCTGGCTTTCAAGTTCAGCAGCGCCAGAGCACCCACTAACAGGAAGATCAGTGTGGCGATGGCTGCCGCCAGACCGAAGTCCTGTCCTCCTCCTCCTTCAAATGCGATACGGTAGGTGTAACTTACCAGCAGGTCGGTATAACCAGCAGGTGTTGTGGTGCCGATCATATCTGGCCCGCCACGGGTCAACAGTTGTATCAGTACAAAGTTATTAAAGTTGAAGGCAAAACTAGCAATCATCAGTGGTGTCAATGGCTTGATCAACAATGGCAGTGTGATGCGGAAAAAGTTCTGCATGGGAGTGGCACCATCCATCGCCGAGGCCTCGTAGAGGTCATCGGGGATCGCTTTTAATAACCCCATACATAAGATCATCATATAGGGGTAACCCAGCCAGGTATTGACGATCAGAATCATGCTTTTAGCGGTAAAGGGATCGGTAAACCAGGAAGGTTTGATGCCAAACAGTGCATTGAGCATCAAGTTGATTTCACCGAAGCTCTGGTTAAACAACCCCTTAAAAATCAAAATAGAAATAAATGAGGGTACCGCATAGGGCAGGATCAGTAATACTCGATAGGCAGCTTTGCCTTTCAGCGCTTCCCACTGCACCACGCAGGCTAACACCATGCCAACAGCAACGGTAAAGATGACCGTCATTACCGAGAAAATAATGGTCCAGACAAAGATCGAGACAAACGGTTTCTGGATCCCTTCATCGTTGAGAACGCGTAGGAAATTTTTCCAACCGATGGTGACGGTATAACCAGGGCTGAGGGTGGCACTGGCCCACTGCCCATCGGCGTCGATGGCCTGATAGAAGCCAATTTCCGAGTTAGGTCGATATTGAATCTGGGTTTGATTATCCGTCAGTGTCTCGCCATCTTTGCCCAAGGTATACAGCGGGCTGGTCGCCGAGAACTGGCGTAGCGAACTCATGCGTAATTCGCCACCATCCGGTAGAGAGGCGACAATCTGGCTGAGTGTTTCGCGGTTTTGGGTAATAATGCGTAATGTCGCGCGCTCACCTGCAGGTTGCTCGTTTTCTACGGTCAGCTTGAGCGTTTGCGGTTGATTGCCACCGAGAGTGAAGGGGTCGGAAATCAGCCGCTGTTCACTATCAGGTGCCGTGAGGCGCAGTCGCCACTGTTGATCAGCCGCAGGGTAGAGCTCAAAACCAAAGGTTTTACCGGTTTGGAATTGGCGCTGTAGCAATACCGATTGTGCACGCTCAAAGGTTAACTGGTTGCTACTGCTGTAGTTGGTAAACGCGATGGCGATGGTACAGATGAGCGGGAATAGGACGAACAACCCCATACCAGCGACACCCGGATAGACGTAACGCCAGGCATAGGCTCGGCGATTGGCAAAGACATAGAGCCCAGAACTGATCAATACCAGCGTCAGAATAGCGAATAGGTATTCCCCCTGCGCATACATCAACACAATCAGATAACAGGTCAGTAGACTGAAAAGGCCAACAAATAGCCATTTCAGACTTTCACTCTGCCACCACTTCGATTTTTTTCGCGCGGGCGAGCCAGCGTGAGCGAATTGCATAGGGCGTTCCTTGTCAGGGAGATGACTAGATAACTAGATAACGACGGGGTACCGCTGGCACCCCACACAGCAAGGCAACGGCGGGCACCATGGCCCGCGGCTGCCAGAGTCTTACTTGATGATACGGGTGCGAGCGTCTTCCAGTGCGGCTTTCACTGTCTGGCGCCCAGTAATGGCGTTGATAACGGCGCTACGCATCGCATACCAGAAGGTGCTCATCTGTGGGATGTTTGGCATGATTTCGCCGTTTTGCGCGTTCTGCATGGTTGCTGCGATCCTTGGGTCTTTTGCTAATTGCTCCTGGAAGGATTTCAGTGCTACAGCACCCAGCGGTTTGTCTTTGTTAACATTAGCCAGACCTTCATCGGTCAACAGATAGTTTTCCAAAAACTCGGTAGCCAACTCTTTGTTTGGACTAGCGCTGTTAATGCCTGCGGTCAGCACACCGGTGAATGGCTTAGATGGCTTACCTTGGAAGCTTGGTAACAGAGTGACGCCATAATTGATTTTACTCTGCTCAATGTTGTTCCAGGCCCAAGGTCCATTAATGGTCATGGCGGTCTGGCCTTTGTTGAAGGCGGCTTCGGCGATGGAGTAATCAGTGTCGGCGTTGATGTGCTTATTCTTCACCAGATCGACGATAAACTGTAAACCGGCCTGTGAGCCGGCATTAGCGACGCCCACATCTTTAATATCGAATTTGCCATCGGCAAATTTGAAGGCATAGCCGCCATTGGCAGAGATAATTGGCCAAGTGAAGTAGGGTTCTTGCAGATTCCACATGATGGCGCTCTTGCCTTTGGTGCGTAGATCTTTGTCCAAGGCCGGGATCTCTTCCCAGGTTTTCGGGGCTTCTTTGATCAGGTCTTTGTTATAGATTAACGACAGCGCTTCAACTGCAATGGGATAACCAATCAGCTTGCCGTTAAAACGAACTGCATCCCAAGTGAACGGATAGATCTTGTCTTGGAAATCTTTGGACGGGTGTACCTCTGCCAATAAACCTGACTGCGCATAGCCACCAAAACGGTCATGAGCCCAGAAGATAATGTCTGGACCGTCACCGGTTGCGGCAACCTGCGGGAATTTCTCTTCCAGTTTGTCCGGGTGCTCAATGGTGACTTTGATGCCGGTATCTTTCTCAAACTTTTTACCCACCTCGGCCAAGCCGTTATAACCTTTATCGCCGTTGATCCAGATAACCAGTTTGCCTTCTTCGATCTTGGCAAACGCAGAGGCGGAGAGCACCAGAGTGGTTAAGGCCGAAAGGGTCAGTGTACGTAACGTTGTTGTCATGGTTGAGTTCATAGTCCAATCCTTTTGTGAGCAATACGATTGCAATGTGCAATTAAGGAGAGCGGTTTGGTGCTTATAGTGAGACACAATGCGACAACTCCTCATCCTCCCCCCTTCTACGCCCTTGGCTTACGTAGTGTGATCCCGCTAGCAAAGTCGCGGGTTCTGTGGTGACCAGCACAAAAAGTAGCGATGATTTTTGCTACGCAGATCACATAGTGTTCGGGTGTCGTCCACTTAAGTTATACAATGTGTTTTTCTCATCCTCCTATCTCCTCCCCCATGAAAAATTCTGTTACGGATGATTACCCTTTCTTGTTGTTAGCTCACTATCAGCAACATTAATTTTTTCCGTCTAGTGCAGCAGGAAGCTGGATTTATGTCGTTAATGCATATCGTTACCCACCTCATGTTGTACCGGCACCCAGCGGCTAGTTTCCGTGCCGGAAGGGATGATGCTGTTGGTGATGTACAAGACATGATGGCGGTACTGCCTTTATCTATTACCCATCAGGATCAATGTACTGCGAAAGCAGGGGAGTAACGCATGGCTAGCGTCACACTGAGCAGCGTTTATAAAGCCTTTGGCGAGGCTGTAATTTCCAAAGATGTCAATTTGACGATTAATGACGGTGAGTTTGTCGTGTTTGTTGGGCCATCTGGCTGTGGCAAATCGACCTTGCTACGTATGATCGCCGGGCTTGAAGATATTAGCTCAGGAGACTTGTTTATCGGCGAAAAGCGCATGAACGATGTGCCCCCTGCCGAACGTGGTATCGGCATGGTGTTTCAGTCTTATGCGCTGTACCCCCATCTGTCGGTGGCGGATAACATGTCATTTGGCCTGAAGTTGGCCGGGACCAAGAAAGCGGAAATCACGCAGCGGGTTAATCAGGTTTCCGAAGTGTTGCAATTAGCCCATTTACTGGAGCGTCGTCCAAAGGCTCTTTCTGGCGGACAACGTCAGCGGGTGGCGATTGGCCGAACCTTGGTGGCAGAGCCCGATGTGTTCCTGCTGGATGAACCGTTGTCCAACCTGGATGCCGCATTGCGCGTACAGATGCGCATTGAGATTTCCCGCCTGCATAAACGCCTAGAGCGCACCATGATTTATGTCACCCATGATCAGGTAGAGGCCATGACGCTGGCGGACAAAATTGTGGTGCTGGATGCCGGGCGTGTGGCCCAGATTGGCAAACCACTAGAACTGTATCACTACCCGGCTAACCGTTTTGTTGCAGGCTTTATTGGCTCACCGAAAATGAATTTCCTGCCCGTGAAAGTCACTGCAGTTGAACACAATAACGTGCAGGTTGAACTGCCGATGCCCAATCGTCAACAGGTGTGGATACCCGTTGAATCCGAAGGCGTTGAAGTAGGGGCCAACCTGTCATTAGGCATCCGTCCTGAACATCTGTTACCAAGCTCAGAATCTGCCTGTACCCTGATGGGCGAGGTGCAGGTTGTCGAGCAGTTGGGTAACGAAACCCAGATTCATATTCAAATTCCAGAAATCCGTCAGAACCTGGTGTACCGCCAGAATGACGTCGTATTGGTGGAGGAGGGGGCAACATTTGTAATTGGGTTGCCACTTTATCGCTGCCATCTGTTCCGTGAAGACGGCACTGCGTGTCGACGCCTGTATCAAGAGCTGGGCGTTTAGCCTCGGGGATGTAATCAAGGTCATTCAAATTGCAGGTAGGCGGCAATGAAGTGAAGCCCTGGCAGCATAGCTAACGATGTGACTGGGGTGAACGACAACCGCTAATACCGCAGCAGTTTGAATGGCGACGGGGATGGGACACAGATGCCGACAGGCAATAATAACAGGAGAACAATAATGACTACTCTGCGCAAACTTCCTCTGGCACTGGCTGTCGCCACCGGAATTTTATCCACTCAGGCGATGGCGGTGGATTTCCACGGTTACGCACGTTCTGGTATCGGTTGGACCGGTAGTGGTGGTACGCAACAGTGTTTCCAGGCAACTGGTGCACAAAGTAAGTACCGTCTTGGTAACGAATGTGAGACCTATGCGGAATTAAAGCTGGGTCAGGAATTGTGGAAAGACGGCGATAAGAGTTTTTATCTGGATTCAAACGTCGCTTATAGCGTTGATCAAGCCAATGATTGGGAATCCACTAACCCTGCTTTCCGTGAGATCAATGTCCAAGGCAAAAACCTGATTGCCGCACTGCCTGGCGCCAACATTTGGGCCGGTAAGCGTTTTTATCAGCGCCACGATGTCCATATGATCGACTTCTACTACTGGGATATTTCGGGCCCGGGTGCAGGTCTGGAAAATGTTGATCTCGGTTTTGGTAAGTTGTCGTTTGCGGTGACGCGTAATACTGAAGCGGGTGGGTCAGCCGCTTTTGGTAACAGCACCACACAATGGTATATCAATGACAGCGGTAACATCGCTTCGCGCCAAGTGGATAATCGGGCTGATGTATATAACGATGTCTACGATGTGCGCTTGGCTGGGCTGGAGACCAACCCAGGCGGTACCTTGGAGCTTGGTTTTGACTATGGTAATGCCAGCACCAGAGACGGTGTTGACTTGCAACCAGGCGCGTCGAAGAACGGTGTGATGACAACGGCTCAGCATACACAGAGTATGTTCGGTGGCTTTAACAAGTTTGTGGTGCAATACGCGACAGACTCGATGACTTCATGGAATACCGGCCACAGCCAAGGTGGCAATGTCAATAACGACGGCCATATGCTGCGTGTGTTGGACCATGGTGCCGTTAAGATGGGTGAAGATTGGGAAATGATGTATGTGGCCATGTACCAGAACATTAATCTGGACAACAACAATGGCACGACATGGTATAGCGTCGGTGTACGTCCGATGTACAAATGGACCCCAATCATGAGTACCTTGTTTGAAGCGGGCTATGACAACGTTAAGTCGCAGAGAACAGATGATCGCAATGGTCAGTATAAGTTGACCTTAGCCCAACAGTGGCAGGCCGGGGACAGCATTTGGTCGCGTCCCGCATTGCGCGTATTTGCGACCTATGCCAACTGGAATGAGAAGTGGGGCTATGACAATGGCGTAGCCACTTATGATGGCGGCCGTGGCACAGATAATGAAGTCACCTTTGGTGCGCAATTCGAAGCCTGGTGGTAATCGGTTAAACAGCCGCTCTGAAGGGCGGCTGTCTCCAGTGTCATTAAGTCTGTTTAGCTGATATGGCTATTCTTGCCAGTTGCCTGTCAGCTTCTTTGTCTCTTTTTTGAAAGGGCCATAATAATGAAAAAGAAGATACTCGCTTTTTATCTGTCACTGTTTTTCAGTTCTACTTTTCCAGTCGTGACACAAGCTGCCGTGTTTAATGCATCGGCTGATGTGTCTGTTGCTCCGGCTATTTCCCAAGATGCTCTGCAAAAGTTACCTTGGCATCCGATTGTGCCGCCCGCGAGTGAAACTTTTAAGATTACTGCAGCAAACCCACAGATTAACCAAGGGGATATACAAGGTTCGGTTGCTGCATTTACATTGCCTGCTGACCGTGGTTCTCTTGAGATTACGCTGAGTAGTTTGGTTAATGATCGCAGCGTTTTTGCACCTAGCGTTTTGGTCTTGGATGAGCAAATGCGCCCTGCGGCTTTTTATCCCAGCAGTTATTTTCCGTATGAACGTGCTGGTGTGATGTCGGGCGACCGCTTGGAGGGCACCATAAAGTTGACCCCTTCTTTGGGGCAGAAGCAAATTTACCTGTTGGTATACACCACTCGTCAGGATTTAGCCGCCACGACGAAACTTCTTGACCCGGCCAAGGCTTATGCCATGGGGGTAGGTAATGCGGTGCCTGATATTCCAGACCCAATTGCTCAACATGGCACCACTGGAGAACTGCATCTGAAGGTCCGCTCTGAGCAAAATATGGGGAGCGTCATGATAGGGCTGCCGGTGACCAGTTCTAACGCCCCTGCACCCGTGGTTGTGGGTTCTAATACCCCAACGGCTGCCACCACATTGGCCCCGGTAACCAAAGCACCCGCGGAGCCTATTCTTAACGATACCGAAGCCTATTTCAATAATGGTATCAAGCAGGCGGTTAAGGCAGGGGATATCGATAAGGCACTGAAACTGATGAATGAAGCCGAAAAATTAGGCTCAACCACAGCACGTAAAACGTTTATCAGTAGTGTGAAAGGCAAGGGGTAATACCCGACACTGCCGATGTTGGCTTGATGATTGGTGTGCCCTGGCACACCTTTTTTCGTTATTACGCCCCGGATTTCTTATCATCCTGTTGCGGTGCTTTTCCCCTACCGATTTTCGCCTCCCCGACAACAGGCCATTGCGACGAGGCACTCTCTTGGAGATATCTCACATTGCGAGTAGGCAAGTGATAGCGCTCTTCCAGCGAATCGGCCTGTTGATTTCAAATTTCTGCGTTACAATGGCAACTTATGCCTGAATTCCTGTCACTTGAATGACAACGGGAATATTAGCGATACTTATCATCTAAAGCGCTGCCACCTAATGCAGTTTCTGGCATGGAGTATAATCATGTTTGGCACAAGGGACTCTATCTTGCCCGCGATTGAGTGGCTGCCTGAGTCCTCTTCAATACCTGCCGCGGTTAATGACTGGTTGATGGAACTAGGATCCATGACACGCCGTTTTGAACGTCACTGCACGCGCGTGCAGGTTGAACCACAGCGTGAATGTTTTGTTACTGCTGACCAATTGGCGGAAGAGAAAACACATTTACCCTGTAGTGAGCGTTACTGGTTACGTGAAATCCTATTGTTGGGTGACAACCAGCCCTGGCTTCTGGGCCGAACGCTGATCCCGCAAGAGACTCTGACTGGGCCGGACCAGGCTTTGGTTGATTTGGGGACGTTGCCACTGGGGCGTTATCTGTTCAACAGCCCTAACCTGACCCGTGATTATATCCATATTGGGCAGTATCAGGAGCTGTGGGCTCGGCGTTCCCGTCTGTGTTTGGCGGGAAAACCGTTGCTGCTGACGGAGCTTTTTTTACCCGCATCACCATTGTATGCAGTGGAACAGGGTGCACCAGCATAATAAGGGGAGATGAGTGTTGGAAGTGAGTGTGATTCAAAACAAATGGCAAGCTTATTGCCATCTGATGCGCATCGATAAACCTATCGGCGCGTTATTACTGTTGTGGCCTACGCTTTGGGCGCTGTGGCTGGCTGGGGAGGGTGTTCCTCAATGGCCGATATTGCTGGTTTTTGTCTCTGGTGTCTTTTTGATGCGTGCTGCTGGTTGTGTGGTGAATGATTATGCGGATCGTGCGTTTGATGGCCATGTGAAACGTACTGCAGGGCGTCCGCTGCCCAGTGGGCGAGTCAGTGAAAAGGAGGCCAAAATTCTGTTTGTCTCCCTGGTGTTGGTCTCTTTTTTGCTGGTACTGACACTCAATGCCATGACCATCTGGTTATCGCTGGCCGCGTTGGCTTTGGCTTGGGTTTACCCATTTATGAAGCGGGTGACCAGTTTACCGCAAGTGGTGCTCGGTGCGGCGTTTGGCTGGTCAATTCCGATGGCCTATGCGGCAGTGAGCGAAGCGTTGCCATTGGTCTGCTGGTTGCTGTTTTTGGCCAATATTTGCTGGACGGTGGCTTACGATACCTTGTATGCCATGGTTGATCGGGATGATGATTTAAAAATAGGTATCAAATCCACGGCAATACTGTTTGGTCGCCATGACAAGTTGATTATTGGTCTGCTGCAGTTCGCCACGCTGCTACTGATGCTGTGGGTCGGTTATTTGATGCAGTTGAACGGGGTTTTTTACTGGTCGCTGTTATTGGCCGGGGTGCTATTTATTTATCAACAACAACAGATAGCTAACCGTAACCGCGAGGCGTGCTTCCGGGCGTTTCTGAATAACAATTATGTTGGTTTGGTGTTGTTTATCGGTATTGTGTTCAATTATATCGGTGTCGTGGTTTAATAAATTTGCCCACCTGATGCAGGCAGAAAGGCATCCATGGGATGCCTTTCTGCGCTGATTACTCTTCTTTTAGCGCTGCTTCTTGCTCTTCTGGTGCCATTAGCGTGTTGGTCTCTTCTAGCATACTGACGCTTTCGATGGTCAACTTGATTTCTGGAGTAATCAAATCGCTCAGTATGGTGTAGACCTCCAGTGTATGCTCACGAATAGCATCGCCACTATCATTGATATAGCCCTCTTCACGTAATGTGGCCACTAACGTGGAGAATACGGCTTTATCGAAGAACTCCGGCGCATTGATACCATGCAGAACCGATAGACGCTGGGCCATAATGCGGCTCTCTTTTTCCAACGCGCCCCGGTTGATACTCGGGTTGGCGCTAAGGAGTGACATGGTGATGGCATAACGTTGCAGGGTTTCACGGACACCGGCAGCTAACAGTTGCAATGGACGGATTCGAGCAGGGTTGAGTACCAGTTCCTCGCCTTTATCACAAATCAATTGCTGACGCGTCAACTCATCAATCAGTGGTTGCAGTACCTCTGACAGTTGATCTTTGTCGTAACGCAGGAACAGTTCCGCCTTTAACATCGGGTAGATCAGACTCACCTGGCGTAACAGTTCAACACGCGATACTCGACGGTGATGCATCACAATAGTCGCAATCAGGGAAGGCAGCACTAACATATGATGAATGTTATTGCGGTAGTAGGTCATCAGTACCGCCTGCTCACGCGGCAGAATAATAATGTCGCCAATATTGTCCTGCTCTACTTCAAACTTGCTCATGCTTAAAGCGTGGTCCAGCAGTTGCTCAGGAGTTTGAGCAGGGGCGGTGGCATCGGGTGCATAAGGCGCATTACGCATCAATTGCAGATAGCACTCCAACTGTTCAAGCAACTGTTCACGGGCTAACGAACGTTGGCGAGAAGCCAGTAACGCTGTGCAGCACAGGTTCATGGCGTTGGCCGCAGCGGCATTGTTGATCCTTACCATAATTTCGCTAGCCAGACCGTTTACCACCGGCGTCAGCCAGACTGGGCGCTGCGATTCTATCGGATCGATGGATTCACGCCATTGAGGCGCCTGTTGATTGAGATAGGAGGTCAATGGAATGGGTTCGCCAAAGTTTACATACCCTTGGCCTAGATTGCGTAACTTACGCAGCCCACGAAGCATCTGCAGCAGGCCCTCTTTTTCTTTGGTGGCACCACGCAGTTCTTTGGCGTAGGTACCCACCTCCATCACATGCTCATAACCGATATAAACCGGGACCAGGGTAATTGGGCGGGTACCCCCCCGTAACATGGCTTGAATTGTCATGGATAAAGTGCCGGTTTTCGGCTCCAGTAACCGGCCAGTACGAGAACGCCCACCCTCAACAAAATATTCTACCGAATAGCCACGGGTGAATAGTTCACCAAGGTATTCACGGAAAACCGTAGAATAAAGTTTGTTACCTTTAAAGGTACGACGGATAAAGAATGCCCCCAAACGGCGGAAAATCGGCCCGGCAGGCCAGAAATTGAGGTTAATCCCTGCGGCGATATGCGGGGGAACCAGCCCTTGGTGGTAGAGCACATAGGAAAGCAAGAGGTAATCCATATGGCTGCGGTGGCAGGGTACATAGACTATCTCATGACCATCTTGTGCCAATTGCCTAACTCGTTCGGCCTTAGTGACATTAATACCCTGATAGAGGCGGTTCCAGGTCCAACTCAGGACGCGATCAGAGAGACGTACCGCTTCATAAGAGAAATTAGCCGCGATCTCTTCCATTAAGGAAATAGCGTTCTGTTGGGCTTTTTCGTAAGAGATCTTCTTGCTGCGAGCTTCATCTTCTACTGCTTTCTCAATGGCCTTGGAGGCCAGCAGCTTATTGAACAGATCCTGACGAACAGGCAGACTAGGCCCAACGGCGGCCAGGAGTTGGCGAGAGAAATGCATCCGCGCTACGCGCGCCAGTTTTTGTGCAATGGTTTTATCTGTACCATGTTCGGTTGCCATACGGCGTAAAGAAACGGTGTTGGAGAAGCGGACAAAGCTATCGCGGCCCAACCAGAGTATGGCGAAGAATTTTTGCACACCGTTTAGCAGGCGCAGGTGGGGGGCTCCCTGCCCTTCACGCCCAGGGGAACGACCAAACATCACTGACACCGGTAACATTTGGATATCAAGATCTGGATTACTGCGGTGAAGATCCAGATAATCATGGAACAGTTTTACCGACTCTTCTTTCGGTGTGTAGTAGCGAAAGACGCGTGGCCCTTCATGGATAAACACATGGCTGGGCAACACGGAGCCATCGATTTCAAGTGGCTCAAGGGGGTCGGGCAGATCCTGCGCCAGACATTGGGTACGCAGAGTGAGTAAATCTGCCTTGGAATTATAAGGCAAAACATACAAAATCGGCCTAGACGGATCCAACCCTAACTCCGAAATGGGGTCTGAAGGGATGATTTTACTTTTTACCAAAAATTTAAGTGGTAAATTCAATAGGTTATAATAAATTTTACGCCAACCTGACATAACGACCTGAAGCCTCTTGTTAGCAATTGCGCTGAAAGCATACCAGAAACCGTGTAACAGGTCTGTGGTATTGAAACGATGACCTACCTTGTGAGATGAAACATGGCAAATCAAATTACTGGCATGACACGTATTATTAAAGCTGTTGGCTATTCATATAAAGGATTAATTGCAGCCTGGCGCAATGAGGCTGCTTTCCGCCAGGAACTGGTGGTGGCCGTGGTGGCTATCGTACTGGCGATATGGCTTGATGTGGGGGCGATAGCGCGCATTTTATTGATCGGCTCCCTGGTGCTGGTGGTGATTATTGAAATTATCAACAGTGCGATTGAAGCGATCGTTGATCGGGTGGGAACTGAATATCATGAGCTTTCCGGGCGATCGAAAGACATGGCTTCAGCCGCGGTCTTTCTGACGATTATGTTGGCGCTGTTTGTCTGGATCTCGGTGCTCTGGGATCACTTTGCCTGACGAGTAAACCGATGTCATGGGGTGCGATCAATCTCGCTAATCCCTGATTTTTATTTATGAATTGATTCCCAATCCTGGTTTACCTGTATATACTCACAGCATGACTGTATAAACAAACAGGGGGCGGAATGAAAGCACTAACTACCAGACAGCAAGAGGTCTATGATCTGATTCGCGATCATATTTCACAAACGGGCATGCCACCAACACGTGCCGAGATCGCAATGCGCCTGGGGTTTCGCTCACCAAATGCGGCAGAAGAGCACCTGAAAGCTCTGGCCCGCAAAGGTGTTATTGAAGTGGTTTCCGGGGCTTCTCGCGGTATCCGCTTGCTGATGGAAGAGGAAGAAGGGTTACCCTTGGTTGGCCGGGTGGCGGCGGGCGAACCCTTGTTAGCTCAGCAACATATTGAAGGGCACTATAAAGTTGACCCGGGCTTATTTCACCCTAGTGCGGATTTCCTGTTGCGCGTCAGTGGGATGTCTATGCGCGATATCGGTATTTTGGATGGCGATCTGCTGGCGGTGCATAAAACTCAGGATGTGCGTAACGGCCAGGTGGTGGTGGCTCGTATTGAAGATGAAGTGACAGTAAAGCGCCTGAAGAAACAGGGTAATATTGTTGAGTTATTGCCAGAAAACAGTGAGTTTCAGCCAATAGTGGTGGATTTGAAGCATCAGAATTTCACGATTGAAGGCTTGGCGGTGGGCGTGATCCGCAACGGTGACTGGCTCTGACACCTCTTTTTTGTCATGTTATCTAATCAAATAGGTATATCGCCTCAATAGCGGGGCGATATTCTGTCCATGTCAACAACTCTACTTCTGCCGTCGGAATAGATCGCAATGCGTTTACTCGCTACCTTCACCAGCCCTGCTGACAAAATACTGTGGCGTCTGGCATTGCCAATGATCTTTTCCAATATCACGGTTCCTCTGCTTGGTTTGGTGGATACAGCGGTTATCGGCCATCTTGATAGCGCAATTTATCTTGGTGGGGTAGCGGTTGGTGCAATGGCGACCAATTTCCTGTTTATGTTGTTACTATTTTTGCGCATGAGTACCACCGGGTTAACGGCGCAGGCGTTAGGGGCAGGGGACCCACAGCGCTTGGCGCGTACTTTTATGCAGCCGTTGCTGTTAGCGCTGTTGATTGGCTTAACCATAGTGTTACTCCGTGGCCCACTGATCTCGCTGGCATTACATATTGTCGGTGGTGATCAAGCGGTATTAGTACAGGCTAGACGGTTTCTGGAGATCCGCTGGCTGAGTGCCCCGGCAGCACTGGCGAATATGGTATTGCTCGGCTGGTTGCTCGGTGTTCAATATGTGCGTGCGCCGGTGGTGATGCTGATAGCGGGTAATCTGCTGAATATCGTGTTGGATATCGTGCTGGTGATCGGCTTGGGTTGGGGTGTCTCGGGGGCTGCCACGGCAACGGTGCTGGCGGAGTATGCCACACTGCTGTTGGGGTTATGGCTTGCTTGGCGGGTATTATGTTCACGTGGCATCTCATTAGCGATGTTGCGGCATGCCTGGCGCGGTAACTTACGTCGCTTGTTGGCACTTAACCGCGATATCATGCTGCGCTCACTCCTGCTGCAATTGTGTTTCTCTTCGTTAACGATTTTTGCGGCGCGCATGGGGAGTGATGTGGTGGCCGTCAATGCGATATTGATGAGTTTGTTAACATTTACCGCCTATGCTTTGGATGGCTTTGCTTATGCCGTTGAGGTCCATTCCGGTTACGCCTATGGCGCAAGGGACGACCGTCAATTGCATGCGATATGGTATGCCGCTTGTCGCCAGGCAGGTATGCTGGCACTGGGCTTTGCCACGGTTTATCTGTTTACCGGGCCTTATATTGTCGCGGCTTTAACCTCATTACCGCTGTTGCGTACCTTGGCCGGTCACTATCTTCTCTGGCAAGTCGTGCTGCCTGTGGTGGGAGTCTGGTGTTATTTACTGGATGGTATGTTTATTGGTGCCACCCGTGGCACTGAAATGCGCAACAGCATGGTGGTGGCAGCAGCGGGTTATGGGCTGACTTTATTTACACTGCCACTATTAGGTAATCATGCGCTATGGCTGGCTTTGGCTGTATTCCTGGCATTACGTGGTGTTGCGCTGGGGTGGATATGGCACCGTCATCAGGTGCGTGGTACCTGGTTTTCACTCCCTGCCAAGGGTGAATAAGGTCACCTGTTTTACTGCGGTTTGAAAGGAGTGTGAACTCTCTATTTTTTCTTTATCACTATGCTGTGATCATGCTGGCAACTGTGTTTGTGGTTACAGGCTTCTATTTCAACACAGGCGGAGCATAACCCATGTGCTTCAACCACACTGTGGCGTAAGACAAAACCTGATTCCAGGGCGAGTTTCTGTAGTGTTTCTTCCACACCCTCTGTCGTCCGTTCAGTGACTTGCCTGCAGCGATCGCAGATAAATAGCGCTGAGGTGTGCATCGGCTGTTCGAAGTGATGGCACAGTACGTAGCTGTTAGCAGATTCTATGCGGTGAATAAACCCTTGCTCCAGTAAGAAATCCAGTGCTCGATAGACGGTGGGCGGTTTGGCCTGAGGTTCTGCGATACGTAACAGATCCAGTAGATCGTAAGCACTGATGGCTCCGGGTTGTTCAGTCATCAGACGTAACACTTCCAGCCGTTGTGGGGTCAGCCTTACATTGCGCTGCTGACAGAGTTGTTCAGCCTGCGCGAGTAGCTTTTCCTGATTGGTTGAGTTCATCGCCAATATCCCGGTAGGTGAATAGGCGCTGATTTTATCATATTCATCGGCAATCGCCGAGAGGTGCCTAGGGGAATAACAAGTATCATGACGCGTTTGCCGGACTAACATAGCGGTTAGCGCACTTGGTTGGTTAACTGGCAATGATTAATAGCTAAGATTATTAGAACCCATCATGATGAAATGATGATTAACAGAGCGGTAACTTCAGTGGTAACGGGGAGGGATTGATTTCCGCACCGAAGATAGGCACGGAAACAATATTGATGCGGGATTATTTGATGCCCATTGAAGTTTTCATTTGAGCCATCATATCAAGACCTTGCTTGCAAGCTGGATCTTGTTGTTCTGTAGGCATGGCAGAGATCTGTTGCTTGGCCTGTTCCATCTGGGTTTTTAATGCTTCCATTTGCTGTTTTGCCGCGTCATTGGTTTCAGACGCTTTGGCAATTAACGCATCAACTTCCTCAACATATTTTTTACATGTATCGGTCATTTCACCAGCAAAAACGGAAGAGGACATAGCTAACAGGCTGCACGCAAGAATTAATTTTTTCATCAGTAACAATCCAATTATTAATATTTCATCCTAACCATCCCAATGATGGTGAAATAATTATCTAAAAAAGTTGTTCATAAAACAAGCAGATGCCAGGATTATTATTTTGCAATATGTACTCATCAGATATTTTTATTTTTCTGATAACGCAGATAGGGAAAAATTCAATTAATTAGCATCTCTTTCAGTATGGCTTTAGTGGTATTTATTATTTTTACTTATGAATTCGTGTTGTTTACATTATCCGTCAAGTTACATTCCTGTTGGTACGCACCGAACACTACTGCCAGTTTCTGACACTCGGGCAACAGATACTGCCCATGTTAATCACCGCAACCTAAGGACGCTTTAAAATGAATGATGGCAAAATTACCCTCTATACCCACCCTATGTCTCGCGGCCGCACAGTGCGCTGGTTACTGGAAGAGTGCGGTGCCAGTTACGATACCGTAATACTTGATTATGGCACCAGCATGAAAAGCGCCGAGTATCTGGCGATTAACCCCATGGGCAAGGTGCCTGCGCTGACCCACGGTGATGCGGTGGTGACTGAAGCCGCGGCCATCTGCACCTATTTGGCGGATCTGTTCCCGGAAAAACAATTGGCCCCTGCGCCCGGTAGTCCGGAGAGAGCGGCATACTATCGCTGGCTATTTTTTGTTGCTGGTCCGCTGGAAGCGGCATTTATGGGCAAGTTGCTTGATCAGTTAGCGCCAGCAGACAAAGCAGTTATGGTGGGGTATGGCAGCTATGAATTAACCATGAACACCTTGGAGTCTGCTATCAAACAGGGGCGGCCTTACTTGTGCGGTGAGCAGTTCAGCGCGGTAGACGCCTATCTGGCGGCCTGTCTTGATTGGGGCATGTATTCCGGTGGCATTGAAAAACGCCCAGTCTTTGAGCGTTACATAGAACCTATCCTGCAACGCCCAGCTTATCTACGCGCCAAGGCAATGGATGATGCGCTACTGGCCGAACACCCATTCCCGGGCTAACGCCGATATTGCCCGCTAACCTGTTACCATGCCCGAACTGACGATGTTCGTCATTCGGGCTAATTATTGTCACCGCGGTGAGAACTACGTACTTGTCTGAAGTACTTGCCGCCTGCAAACAACTCCCTCATGATGCAATCATTGATTTTGTTTGATGGATTGTTAATCTGAGACGACAATGGCTAAAAAAACTCCTGAACAGAAAGCGGAAGAAGAACGTCGTTACATCGCTGCTATTGGTGCGGCCAATGCAACGGAGCTTGAACCCTTTCTAACTGACCCCAATCAATCTATACGAGCTGTGGCTGCTAGTAATCCGGACGCGGATGCAGAGATTTTGGATCGTTTTGCGGACGATAAATTTTGGGGGGTGCGTATCGAAGTGATACATAATGCTAACGTCAGCCAGTCAACATTGTTTCGGCTATTGGAGCCTAATTTACGTAAGCGTGGGGTCGTGCATCATGCTTCGCGTAAAAAGTTGGAAGAGCGCGGTGTAGTATTTGGTGATGATGGGATGCCAGAAAAAACGGATATAGGCACTCTCTTTTCAGAGTAAACAACACAACCTGGGGTTGTTTGTCGTTTAACGTGGGTATTGATGGAATCACCAGTTTCTCTGTTTCCTTGTTATCCACACTATTGCCATACCGCATGCGCCCTCTGCGCGCTGGCATTTCACTATGCTATAGTAGGCCCTATTTCATTCTCTTCCGCCGGTCCTGATTGGTAAGTGGCCTGTCAGGGGGCGAGAATGCCAAAACACAGCAAAAAGCTTAAACATGCATCAAGATAAACAAGCACCAAACGCGTTTCAATCTAGCGTGATAGCTGAAAAATCAGCTCAATTTCCCTCTCACCGTTTCTCCATCGCGCCAATGCTCGATTGGACTGACCGCCATTGCCGTTACTTCCACCGTCTGTTGACTCAGCAAACTTTGCTGTACACCGAAATGGTGACCACCGGTGCGATTATCCACGGTAAAGGGGATTATCTGGCTTACAACCAGGAGGAGCATCCTGTTGCGTTGCAACTAGGCGGCAGTGATCCCAGCGCTTTGGCGCATTGTGCCAAACTGGCACAACAGCGTGGCTATGATGAGATCAATCTTAACGTGGGTTGCCCATCAGATCGGGTGCAGAATGGGATGTTTGGTGCCTGTTTGATGGGGCAGGCTGACTTGGTGGCTGACTGTGTTAAGGCAATGCGCGATGCAGTTTCGATCCCGGTGACGGTAAAGACCCGTATTGGTATTGATGAACAGGATAGTTATGAGTTCTTGTGCCACTTTATTTCTACGGTGGCGGGGCGCGGCGAGTGCGAGACGTTCACTATTCACGCCCGTAAAGCCTGGCTTTCCGGCCTGAGCCCGAAAGAAAACCGTGAAGTTCCCCCACTGGATTATCCCCGCGTCTATCAGTTGAAGCGTGATTTCCCGGCACTGAGCATTGCGATTAATGGTGGGGTAAAAACCCTGGAAGAAGCCAAACAGCATCTGCAACATCTGGATGGCGTGATGATGGGGCGCGAGGCGTATCAAAACCCTTCGATTTTGGCCGCTGTCGACCGTGAAATATTCGGTTCCCAGAGTGAAGTGAAGGATAGTATTGCGATTGTTGAAGCACTCTACCCCTATATTGAGCGTGAACTGGCGAACGGGACTTATCTGGGCCATATTACCCGCCATATTCTCGGCCTGTTCCAAGGGGTGCCCGGAGCCAGGCAGTGGCGTCGTCACCTGAGTGAAAATGCCCATAAACCGGGTGCAGATGTCAACACTGTTGAACAGGCATTAGCCTTGGTGCGTCGCTAGCGGGTGGGGAGTCGGTATCAAATAACGTCTAATTCGCCAATATTTTTAACCAAAAGTTGGTTTTTTTGACCATAAGCCAATCCTAATTCATTTAATTTGACCCGCTGTTTTTATCTGGCAACCTGTAGATGGCGGGTATTACCGCCATAGCATGTGACTTTCGGCAAGTTGGCCTGTTTCTTGCTTAGTTAATAACAATATTAATAACAATGCTAATAGCAATATATTTGTTAATAACCATACAAACAGCACAACCTGATTTCCTGAGGAGCAACCTATGCTGGAACTATTTTTTCTAATTGGCTTTGTGGTCATGCTGGTGGTGACAGGTGTTTCATTGTTAGGCGTGATTCTTGCCCTGTTTGTGGCGATGGCTTTTATGCTGCTGGGGGGGATGGTTGCCATGGTGATTAAACTGTTGCCGTGGCTGATCCTGGCGGTGATTGTGGTATGGATATATCGTGCAATAAAGAAACCTCAGCCGCGCGGTTATTAATACTTTCCATATCATCAAAACCGTCTATTGCGCCAAGCGCCTGACCACTTTTGCTGTAAAGGTTCGTCATGCGTCAGTGCATCACGGGGCAGAGTTCGATATCTGCCCTTGGTGATGATGGGTTGCTGACGATTTGCCGGTAATTGACCAGACTAACCTTGCCGCATTAAAGCCCGGGAATTAACAGACTGGACCCACTGGTTTTGCGGCTTTCCAACACTTGGTGTGCCCGCTGGGTATCAGCTAGCGCGAATTTCTGCTCTGGTTTCACGTCAACTTTGATCACCCCGCTACCAATCAACGAGAACAACTCGTTACTGGCAAACTGTAATTCCTGGCGGTTGGTAATGTAGCCATTGAGCGATGGCCGAGTGACATACAGTGAACCTTTCTGATTAAGCAAACCGAGATTGACGCCAGTCACTGGCCCGGATGCATTGCCGAAACTCACCATCAACCCACGGCGTTTCAGGCTGTTGAGGGAAGCTTCCCAAGTATTCTTGCCTACAGAGTCATAGACGACATTGACCTTCTCGCCATGGGTCAACTCTGCAACGCGTTCAGCGATATCTTCCTGATGATAATTGATGGTTGCCCAGGCTCCCGCATGTTTTGCCAGTTCGGCTTTTTCGTCGGAACCGACACTGCCGATCAGTTTGGCGCCTAATGCCTTGGCCCATTGGCAGGCGATTAACCCAACGCCACCCGCCGCGGCATGGAATAGAAAGATTTCCCCAGGTTTAATTTCATAGGTTTGACGTAACAGATAATGCACCGTTAACCCTTTGAGAAAACAGGCGGCACCTTGCTCAAAACTCAGGTTATCGGGCAGGATCACTACTTTTTCCAGTGGAACGTTGTGAATTTCGCTGTAGGCACCCAGCGATGATTGGGCATAAACCACCCGATCGCCGGGTTTGACGGCACTCACCCCCGGTCCCACTTTTAGCACCACACCTGCAGCTTCGGTACCTAGCCCACTGGGTAAGTGTGCCGGAGGATAGAGACCGCTACGGATATAAGTATCAATATAGTTGATACCAATGGCTTTGTTCTCAATCTGAACTTCGCCAGCAACGGGATCGACAGGTGTAAAATCAACTAACTGCAACACTTCCGGGCCACCGATGGTGGAAAACTCAATGCGCTTTGCCATGTTGTTACCTCGATTAATCCTCTGATTTTGTTCTATGCACGTCTTGCAGGTGATGCGCCTTAATTGTTTAATTCACCGTGGTGCCGTGAGTATGTCATTAAGGATATAGCCATAGGTGATGGCGCAAGAATCGTGGATAAAAATCACGTATACTCTCGCATCAGGATCCATTATTGGCAACGGGATAAAAAATAGCTTTCATGGCAGGTAAAAAACCCCCTTTTAAGACCAACACCAACGAACCCAGAGATCGCCAGATGGAAGGGCTGAAGATGCCGCCACATTCGTTGGAGGCTGAGCAGTCCGTATTGGGTGGGTTGATGCTGGATAATGAGCGCTGGGATAACGTCGCCGAGCGGGTCGTTGCCAATGATTTCTTTAGCCGCCCACACAGGTTGATCTTTACCGAGATGCAGCGTCTGCTGGAGATGGGGCGGCCCATCGATCTGATTACGCTGTCCGAATCATTAGAACAGAAAGGCGATCTGGATTCAGTAGGGGGCTTTGCCTACCTGGCTGAATTGTCGAAAAACACCCCTAGTGCGGCGAACATCGGTGCTTACGCGGATATTGTGCGTGAGCGTGCGGTAGTGCGTGAAATGATCTCCGTCGCCAATGAAATTGCCGATGCTGGTTACGATCCCCAGGGGCGTAGCAGTGAAGATCTACTCGACCTGGCGGAATCCCGCGTCTTCCAGATTGCTGAAAATCGTGCCAGCAAAGATGAAGGGCCAAAAGGTATCGAGCGTATTTTGGAAGATACGGTTGCCCGCATCGAACAGCTCTACCAACGCCCTCATGATGGCGTTACCGGGGTGTCCACCGGTTATGGTGACCTGGATAAGAAAACCGCCGGCCTGCAGAAGTCGGATCTGATTATTGTGGCTGCCCGTCCTTCGATGGGGAAAACCACTTTTGCCATGAACCTGTGTGAAAATGCGGCCATGATGCAGGATAAACCGGTGCTGATCTTCAGCCTGGAGATGCCTGGTAACCAGATTATGATGCGTATGCTGGCTTCTTTGTCGCGGGTGGATCAGACGCGTATTCGTACCGGTCAGTTGGATGATGAGGATTGGGCACGTATCTCCAGCACCATGGGGATCTTACTGGAGAAGCGCAATATGTATATTGACGACTCCTCTGGCCTGACCCCCACCGAAGTGCGCTCTCGTGCACGGCGTATTTTCCGTGAACATGACGGGCTTAGCCTGATCATGATCGACTATTTGCAGTTGATGCGTGTACCTTCACTGTCTGACAACCGTACGCTGGAAATTGCAGAAATCTCCCGCTCACTGAAAGCGTTGGCGAAAGAGTTGCAGGTACCTGTGGTGGCGCTGTCGCAGTTGAACCGTAGTCTGGAACAACGTGCGGATAAGCGCCCAGTTAACTCTGATCTGCGTGAGTCGGGTTCTATCGAGCAGGATGCCGACCTGATTATGTTCATCTACCGTGATGAGGTTTATCACGAAAACAGCGACCTGAAAGGGGTGGCAGAAATTATTTTGGGTAAGCAGCGTAATGGGCCTATCGGTTCGGTGCGTCTTACCTTTAACGGACAGTGGTCGCGCTTCGATAATTATGCGGGGCCGCAATATGATGATGAGTAATCAGCTAAGGAACTGAAATGAAAGCGGCAACCGCTGTAATCGACCGCCGTGCTCTGCGACATAATATGCAGCAGGTGCGTCGTCTGGCACCACAAAGTCGCTTGGTTGCTGTTGTCAAAGCAAACGCTTATGGGCACGGTCTGCTGGAAACGGCCCACACGTTGCAGGATGCTGATTGTTATGGTGTGGCGCGCATTGATGAAGCCCTGATGCTGCGAGCGGGGGGGATAGTGAAGCCGATCCTGCTGCTGGAAGGCTTTTTTTGTGCCAGCGACCTGCCGATGCTGGTGGTGAACAATATCGAAACGGCGGTGCACAGCATTGAACAACTGGAAGCACTGGAGCAGTGTGAACTGGCTCAGCCGGTACGGGTATGGATGAAGCTGGATACGGGCATGCACCGCTTAGGGGTGCGTCCGGAGCAAGCCGAGGCGTTTTATCAGCGGTTGAGTGCTTGCCACAATGTGGTGCATCCGGTGAATATCATGAGTCACTTCAGCCGCGCCGATGAACCGCAGGCGGGGGTGACTGAACAGCAAATCGCCAGTTTTAACGCGTTTGTTGACGCTAAACCGGGGCAAAAATCCATCTCTGCTTCCGGCGGGATCTTACTGTGGCCGCAGGCTCACCATGATTGGGTGCGTCCGGGTATTATTCTGTATGGCGTTTCTCCACTGGAGACACAGGATGCCAGTTGCTTTGGCTTGCAACCGGCGATGACGCTGAAGTCGAGTTTGATTGCGGTGCGTGAACATAAAGCCGGTGAACCGGTAGGCTATGGTGGCACCTGGGTAAGTCCGCGCGATACGCGCCTGGCGGTGGTGGCCATGGGCTATGGCGATGGTTATCCGCGTAGCGCGCCTTCAGGTACGCCAGTATGGGTTAATGGGCGCGAGGTGCCGATCGTTGGCCGGGTCTCCATGGATATGATCTCGGTCGATCTGGGGCCAGATGCCAGCGATAAAGTAGGCGATGAAGCGGTATTTTGGGGCAATGAACTGCCGGTTGAGCGGGTTGCGGCTTGCAGCGGTGTCAGTGCCTATGAGTTGATCACCAAACTGACTCAGCGTGTGGCAATAGAATATCTTGGCGAGTGAGTCATTGCCCGCCGCTAATAAAGCGGCGGGGATAACCGCAGGTTATTTATTAACGGCCAGCCAGTTATCGATAATTTTCTGATACTCCCCGGTGGCTTTGCTCAGGTGTAGCCACTGGTCAACATACAACTTCCAGCTCATATCATCACGTGGCAGCATGTATGCCTTCTCTCCATATTGCATTGGTTTGTCTGGATCGACAGCGCAGAGTTGCGGATAGCGTTTCTGCTGATACAACGCTTCGGAAGCGTCGGTGATCATCACATCGGCTTTATGGTCCACCAACTGTTGGAAGATGCCCATATTGTCGTGGGAAAGTGTCAGCTTGGCATCAGGCAGATAGGCGTGGACAAAGGCTTCGTTGGTGCCCCCAGCGGGTTCGATCAATCGCACGGTTGGCTGATTAATTTGGGCGATAGTGCGGTATTTTTTTACATCGCTACAGCGTACCAGCGGGATCTTGCCATCTGTCCCGAGCTGTTCAGCGAAGAACGCCTGTTGTTGGCGTTTCAGCGTTACCGAAATGCCCCCCATGGCGATATCACATTTCCCCGATACAAAGTCTGGCATCAGAGTTTTCCAGGTGGTTTTTACCCATTGCACCTTGGCACCCAAGCTGTTGGCTAACGACTCCGCCATCGCGATATCAATACCTTCATAGCTGCCATCCTCTTTCAGGAAGGTATAAGGTTTGTAGTCACCAGTGGTGCAGACCGTCAGAACTTTTTGCTGCAATACCTTGTCAAGATTGGATTGCGCACTGGCTCCGCCAGCAGCAAGCAGTAAGAGTAAACAGAGTCTTTTCTTCATATCATATCCTTGTGGAGCCCATCCTCTTTCAAACTGCCATCTGCCTAGGTACTCCGGCACTTGATGGCGGTGGGGCGCTGCAAACGCAGCCGACAGCTTAAAATCATAGGGCGAATACATTCGTGGTTTTATGCGCTACTTAGCCGTCAATTGTTGTTGGTTTGCGTGATTTACCCATTTTTTATGCCATAGCGGAGTTGAGATACTGACTTTACTGCTAAGTAACTCGCAACATGGCAATGGAGCTGGTTTCAAGGCCAAAAAAACTGATAGGCTGTAACGTCAATATTTATTAACACACTTTACAGGTGGCTATGTACAACATTGATGATTTCGATATGAAAATCCTGACTTTGTTACAGGCTAATGGCCGTCTGACAAACCAGGAGTTGAGTGATTTAGTCGGGCTTTCCGCCTCCCAGTGTTCGCGGCGGCGTATCAGCCTGGAGCAGGCCGAACTGATCAAGGGCTACCATGCCCGGCTGGCACCAGAAGCTGTCGGCCTGGGATTAGTCGGCATGATAGAGGTCAGCCTGATCACCCATAGCCAGGAACAGATAGACAGTTTTCATCAAATGTTGGGGGAAGTTGAGGCGATTGTTGATGCTTACAAGATTGCCGGTGATGCCGATTATTTGCTAAAAGTAGCTGTGGCTGACTTGCCTGCATTGAGCGGCTTTATCAGCCAGACGCTTTCCCGCCACAAGAGTGTGGCCCATATAAAAACAGCGGTGGTACTTGAGCGGATCAAGGAAGGCGGTTTACTTCCAGTCGTGAGATAAACAGCTCGGAAAATTTACCCCCCAATGTAATCAGGCTGAACTTTATTGAACGGCCAACTAACCCAAATCAGGAGAACCAACCCGTGTTCCAGAATGTTGATGCTTATGCCGGTGACCCGATCTTGTCGCTGATGGAAAAATTTAAAAAAGATCCCCGTGCGCACAAGGTGAACCTGAGTATCGGTCTTTATTATAACGAGCAGGGCATCATCCCGCAGATGAAGGCGGTTGCTGAGGCGGAAGCCCAGTTAAACAGCGTTGAGCAGGGGGCATCTGTTTATTTACCCATGGAAGGTCTGCAACCTTACCGCAGCGCAATCCAGCAGTTACTATTCGGTGCTGAGCATCCCATGCTGCAACAAGGGCGTATCGCCACCATCCAAACCGTAGGCGGCTCAGGTGCATTAAAGGTGGGGGCCGACTTCCTGAAAAAGTATTTCCCGGACTCGCAGGTTTGGGTAAGCGACCCGACTTGGGAAAACCACGTAGCCATTTTTGCTGGTGCGGGTTTTGAGGTGAATACTTACCCCTATTTCGACAGCGAAAACCTGACTGTGAAGTTTACGGCGATGCTGAATGCCCTGAAGCAACTGCCTGCCAAGAGCATTGCACTGCTACACCCTTGTTGCCACAACCCGACGGGATCAGACCTCACGGCACAGCAGTGGGACCAAGTGGTTGATGTGATTAAAGAACGCGAATTAATTCCGTTCCTCGATATCGCCTATCAAGGGTTCGGTGGTGGTATGGATCAGGATGCTTATGCTATCCGCGCGATTGCCGCCGCAGGTTTGCCATGCCTGGTGAGTAACTCGTTCTCGAAAATCTTCTCCCTTTACGGTGAGCGGGTAGGGGGGCTTTCTGTGGTGTGTGAAAGCAGTGAGGCCGCTGAACGTGTGCTGGGGCAACTGAAAGCGGCGGTGCGCCGTAACTACTCCAGCCCGCCGAATTTTGGTGCACAAGTGGTGGCAAAAGTGCTCAATGATCCGCAATTGAACAGCGAGTGGCTGGCAGAAGTGGAGTCTATGCGCCAGCGTATTTTAGAAATGCGTAAAGTGTTGGTCACTACGCTCAAGAGCGCGTTGCCACAACGTAATTTTGATTACCTGCTGGAGCAGCGTGGCATGTTCAGTTACACCGGCTTTAGCGCGGCACAGGTTGAACGCTTGCGTGAAGAGTTTGGTGTCTACTTGATCCACAGTGGCCGCATGTGTGTGGCAGGGCTGAATCATAATAACGTTCGTCAGGTGGCGGAGGCCTTTGCTGCGGTGCAGTAAAGGCGGCCCGGGCTGTTATCAAAGGAGATCACCTTGAACAAACAGCAATTGCTGGATTACTGCCTGACTAAACCGGGCAGTGAACAGGATTATCAGAGCGACTGGCAGGCCGATCGGGTCAGAGTCGCGGAGAAAATGTTTGCTCTTATTGGTGAAGCCTATGGGCGGCCCGTGATCTCATTAAAGTGCGACATAGAGCTGGCGGAACAGCTGCGTGAGCAACATGCTGAAATTATTCCTGGTTACTACTTAAATAAAGCGCATTGGAACAGTATCTACCTGGATAGCGCTTTGCCAGACTCACAGTTTTACCAACTGATTGATATGTCATATCAACTGGTGGTGGCGGGGTTATCGAAGAAGAAGCGCCAGGAACTGGGAATCTGTATATCCTGAATAATTCGCTTTGTATTTAAGTATTACGGGTATAACGAAAACCGCTCCTGCTTGATACAGGAGCGGTGACCATCACTTTTTATTCAGTATCGGCTTCAGGAAGCGCGCCGTATGGGATGCTTTGCAGTTCGCCACGGTTTCTGGCGTGCCAGCAACCAGAATTTCACCGCCGCCGCTGCCACCTTCCGGGCCCAGATCGACAATCCAGTCTGCGGTTTTAATCACATCCAGATTATGCTCAATCACCGCGATGGTATTGCCTTGATCGCGTAACTGATGCAGCACCGCCAGTAACTGCTGGATATCAGCAAAATGCAGGCCAGTGGTCGGTTCATCAAGGATGTATAGTGTCTGCCCGGTACCGCGTTTTGACAATTCACGCGCCAGTTTCACCCGTTGGGCTTCACCACCAGACAGAGTAGTGGCCGACTGACCCAAGCGGATATAGGACAGGCCCACTTCCATCAGTGTTTGCAGCTTACGTGCCAGTGCTGGCACCGCATCGAAGAAATCGCGTGCTTCTTCAATGGTCATTTCCAGCACTTCGTGGATATTCTTGCCTTTGTATTTCACTTCCAAGGTTTCGCGGTTATAGCGCTTACCTTTACATTGGTCACAAGGAACATAGATGTCCGGCAGAAAATGCATTTCTACCTTGATCACCCCATCCCCCTGGCAAGCTTCACAGCGACCACCTTTAACGTTAAAACTGAAGCGGCCCGGCGTATAGCCACGGGTGCGTGATTCCGGCACACCGGCAAACAGTTCACGTACTGGCGTAAAGATACCGGTGTAAGTGGCTGGGTTAGAACGCGGTGTCCGGCCAATGGGGCTCTGGTCGATATCAATCACTTTATCGAAATGTTCCAACCCGCTGACTTCACGATAAGGGGCGGGTTCGGCAATCACCGCGCCATTGAGCTGGCGTTGGGCAATAGGGAACAGCGTATCGTTAATCAGCGTGGATTTCCCTGAGCCGGAAACCCCGGTAATGCAGGTAAACAGCCCAACCGGCAGGGTTAGCGTCACATCTTTCAGGTTATTGCCGCGAGCACCGGTCAGCTTTAACACTTTGCTAGGGTCGGCAGGTACCCGTTGTGCTGGGATGGCGATTTCACGTTTGCCACTCAGGAACTGGCCAGTTAATGAATCCGCTTGTGCCATGATATCGTCAACGCTGCCCTGAGCGACCACCTGCCCGCCGTGCACACCGGCACCGGGGCCGATATCGATCACATGGTCTGCCGCACGGATGGCATCTTCATCGTGTTCTACCACGATCACCGTGTTACCCAAATTACGCAGATGAATCAAGGTTTCCAATAGGCGTTCATTATCACGTTGGTGCAGGCCAATGGAGGGCTCATCTAACACATACATTACGCCCACCAGACCCGCACCAATTTGGCTGGCCAGACGGATACGTTGCGCCTCGCCACCGGACAAGGTTTCTGCAGAACGTGACAGCGACAGATAATTCAAGCCAACGTTAACCAGGAACTTCAGGCGATCGCCAATTTCCTTCAATACTTTTTCGGCGATCTGGGCGCGTTGGCCACTCAGCTTCATATTCTGGAAGAAGGTCATGGCATGGCCGATGCTGAGATCGGAAATCTCTGGCAAGGTAGTATCTTCCACAAACACATTACGTGCTTCTTCACGTAGGCGTGTACCGTGGCAGGTAACACAAGGGCGATTGCTGATAAATTTGGCCAGCTCTTCGCGCACCGCACTGGATTCGGTTTCTTTGTAGCGCCGTTCCATATTGTGCAGCACACCTTCAAACGGATGGCGGCGCACAGTGGTATCACCGCGATCATTGATATATTTGAATTCAATGGTTTCTTTGCCAGAACCATTCAGTACCGCTTGCTGAACCTGGCGACTCAGGCTGTTGAATGGGGCTTCCACATCAAAATCATAATGATCCGCCAGTGAGCGTAGCATCTGGAAATAGTAGAAATTGCGGCGATCCCATCCGCGAATCGCCCCACCCGCCAGTGAAAGTTCCGGATTATGCACCACACGTTCAGGGTCGAAGAACTGTTGCACCCCAAGCCCATCACAAGTGGGGCAAGCCCCTGCCGGGTTGTTAAATGAAAACAGACGGGGTTCCAGTTCACTCATGCTGTAGCCGCAAATTGGGCAAGCAAAATTAGCGGAAAACAGCAACTCTTCGGCTTGTTCATCATCCATATCGGCAACTACTGCCGTACCGCCAGAGAGCTCCAAGGTCGTCTCAAAGGATTCAGCCAGACGTTGTGCTAAATCGTCACGGACCTTGAAACGGTCCACCACCACTTCAATGGTGTGCTTTTTTTGCAATTCCAGCTTGGGTGGATCAGAAAGGTCGCACACCTCACCGTCAATACGCGCCCGGATATAACCTTGGGCCGCCAGGTTTTCCAATGTTTTGGTATGCTCACCTTTACGATCTTTCACTATCGGTGCCAGCAACATCAGGCGTTTGCCTTCTGGCTGGCTGAGCACGTTATCCACCATTTGGCTAACGGTTTGTGCCGCCAGCGGAACCTGATGCTGTGGGCAGCGCGGCTCACCAACGCGGGCAAATAGCAGGCGCAGATAGTCGTGAATTTCGGTGATGGTGCCGACGGTAGAACGCGGATTATGTGAAGTGGACTTCTGTTCGATGGAAATCGCGGGCGAAAGCCCTTCAATATGATCGACATCCGGCTTTTCCATCAGCGACAGGAATTGGCGTGCATACGCAGAGAGTGATTCAACATAACGCCGTTGCCCTTCGGCATACAGGGTATCAAAGGCCAGTGATGACTTGCCCGAACCAGACAGGCCGGTAATGACGATCAGCTTGTCACGCGGGATAATCAGATTGATATTTTTGAGATTATGAGTACGAGCACCACGAACTTCGATATTGTCCATTTACACTTCCCGGCTTGATAATACACCGCACCCGATCAGGTTTTTTTGCCCGCTATTTTGTGGTTCAGGGAGCCAAAAAAACGGCACGGCCAGTACGAAACGCATAATTATGGCATAAAAAAGCCTGAATGAATATCCAGTATGTGAATGCAATAAAGTTGGTTACAGAGACAATAATGGAACATACTTCGCAGGTATAATCTAAGCATATGGCATGCTACAATTTGTAGCTTAGACTTAGCAAAACGTGGTTTAGAGCCACTTAATGACTCATCAGGAGATTCAACATGGCCAGCAGAGGCGTAAACAAAGTAATTCTGGTCGGGCATCTGGGCCAAGACCCTGAGGTTCGTTACATGCCTAATGGTGGCGCAGTGGCCAACATCACTTTGGCGACCTCTGAAAGCTGGCGTGACAAAACCACTGGCGAGCAGAAAGAGAAAACCGAATGGCACCGTGTGGTGTTGTTTGGCAAGCTGGCTGAAGTAGCGGGTGAATATCTGCGTAAAGGTTCTCAGGTTTATATCGAAGGTGCCCTGCAAACCCGTAAATGGACCGATCAGGCAGGTGTAGAAAAGTACACTACTGAAATTGTGGTCAATGTGGGTGGCACCATGCAAATGCTCGGTGGCCGCCAAGGTGGTGGTGCCGCACCTGCGGGTGGGCAGCAGCAGGGGAGTTGGGGGCAGCCTCAGCAACCACAAGGCAGCAACCAGTTCAGCGGTGGTCAGTCCGCTCCGGCTCCGGCGCGCCCTGCACCAAGCAGCCCGCCAGCCACCAGCAATGAACCGCCGATGGACTTTGACGACGATATTCCGTTCTAGAGTTAACTTGTGAGTTATTTGTAGAGAATTCATACACAACCCCCTGTTAATTCAGGGGTTTTTGTTTCTATCGTCGGAAAAAGTGTCTTGTATAAATTGGTGATTTTTCACATAAAGTGTACCTTGTAATTGTGTAATGTTTATGGGGTGTGAGTGCATGGAAAAGAACTACAGAGTTACAATATTTGTCATGGATAGTGGCGAGCGCTATTGCATGGTAGTGGATCGTGCTTCTGGGCTTCCCATGTATTACCCCACTCTGTTTCTAACAACTCAAATCCGCAATAGAGAGGATGCTTTTTCAACGATGTTGGCGGCGGCTAGCAACCTAGTTATGTTGTTACGCTTTGTAGAGAGTCGCGACATTGACCTTGAGCAGCGGTTTTTGACCAAAGACTTCTTGAAGCCACATGAGCTGGATGATCTGCGAGATTTTGCTCAGTGCAAACAAAGAAAGGGGCCATTAACTGTGTCCTCTACCTCTTGGTTGGCAGATGCGATGACCGATATCGTTGATAACGGGACACAGCATTCCCGGCTAACAACGTTTGCCAACTATTTACACTGGTATGCAATGCATATCTTAAAGACGACAGAACTGGAAGTTGTCGAAAAGATCAATGCTATGGCGGCGCAGATAAAGATGCGCCGACCATCTAAAAAGCGCAGAAACCACGACTTACAAGACAGGTCATTGAGTGATGTTCAATTGGACGCGCTATTTGAAGTCATCCAGCCTAGATCAGAGTTAAACCCTTTCTCAATAGATGTGCAGCGCCGCAATCGGCTGATGATCTTGCTTCTGTTTTATCTTGGCATCCGAGGTGGTGAATTATTAAATATAAGAATACAGGACATAGATTTTAGCGCTAACAGGATCCGTATCGTTAGGAGAGCAGATGAACAAGCTGACTCTAGAACCAATGAGCCTAATGCTAAAACTAGAGAACGGCTCTTACCGTTGGCTGAATCCTTAGCTCAAGAACTGCATAGTTATATCCTTCAAGATCGCCGGAAAGTCAGAAATGCGAAGAAAAATGACTATCTGTTTGTAACTTACAAGAGTGGACCAACTCTGGGAAATCCTATCTCCAAAGGGGGATATCATAAAATTTTTTCCGTAGTCAGGTCTATATCACCGCAATTGTATGCAGCGACAGGACATTCGCTCCGTCACACTTGGAATCGCAAGTTTTCAGAAAAAATGGATGCCATGAATGAGCAAGTCAGCGAGGAGCGCCAAGAGCAACTTCGTTCGTACTTAATGGGCTGGAGAGATGGCTCGGGAACCGCAGCGACTTACAACAAGCGTTTCATTCGGCAAAAAGGTTTTGAGGCTGCTTTGGCATTACAAGCAGGTAACGGCACTAGCTTGCCAGAGGACTTCAAGGATGACCATGAATAACCTCTTACTTGGGTTAGTACCAGAACGAATCCGTGCCAGGGCCAATGGCTACTCTTTTCTGTTGTATGACACATCGTGGACATTGGATAGAAATATCACTATTAATCTTGCTGATATTCACCATTACTTGTCAGATGGGACGCTAGATGGCTGCCTGCGCACACTGGCGTTTTATGCATCCAATCGTTCTTCTTCTCATACAAAAAATATTCTTGAACGGTTTCAGCACATGCTGCGTGAGACTGACGCGAGAGAAATTACTGATACGGTATTGATTAATTATCGGTCGATGCTGTCGCCTGCAACAGAATGGTATCTAGCAACCATCCGTGGCTTTCTTCGATCCTGGCACGAACTGGGCTATCCCGGCATCAGTAAGGAAGTGAACCGCTTGCTAGATGGCTGGACGCTAAAGGGTAATCGTAGGGGGGATGCGGTTAAGCGCATGGATCCTCAAGAGGGGCCACTGATGGATAATGAGCTGACAGCGTTTAACGAGGCGGCTGTTCGGGCTTATGAAAAGAGCTTAATTACTATAGCTGAGTTGGCTATGGCACTTGGCACCAGTCATACAGGACGTCGTCCCATTCAGATCTCGCTGCTTCGTGTGGTCGATGTCCTTTGTGGTAAAAATGAAAAGGGAGAGCCCTTCTATGTGTTGAATGTGCCGCGAGCCAAGCAGCGCAGCAGCTCTTTCCGAATAAACTTCAAGCCATTTGCAATATCACTGGAACTATGGGCAATCCTGAGTGCTCAGGCAAGAAATGCGATTGCGCAGGTTGAAAATCGTTTGGGGTTTGAATTGCAGGAAGATGACCGGCAGCAAATCCCTCTTTTTCCTGATCTTGATGTGTTAGATGCCGTCCAATCTCCTTATGAATTCCGCCAGCTGCTTGCTACCGACAAACTCCACATACCCGCAGCAGAGATAACCGGGACACTCCAGTACATCGTCGAAAAGTCCGATATCCGGTCGGAACGAACCGGTGAGCTATTGCATATCAATGCTCGTCGTTTTCGTTATACCACGGGCACACGAGCTGCCCGGGAAGGCTTTGGCGAGTTGGTGATTGCGGAGCTGCTTGACCATACGGACACCCGAAACGCAGGCGTTTACATCAAGAATATCCCCGAACATGTGAAAAAGCTTGATGAGGCGGTTGGCTTCCAATTGGCACCATACGCGCAGGCCTTTGTCGGGGTACTTGTCGATTCAGAGAGGGACGCGCATCGAGGTAACGACCCTACCAGTCGTATTCGGACCGAGATGGGGCAGGGCATTGGTACTTGTGGAGAACATGGCTTTTGTGGTGCCAATGTTCCTATTCCTTGCTACACCTGCATGCATTTCCAGCCTTGGCTGGATGGCCCACATGAGGATGTCTATAAGGGACTGCTCAACGAGCGTGAACGGGTGAAAGAGATAACTGGCGACATACAGATTGCTGCTGTACTTGATCGCAGCATTATCGCGGTGGCAGATGTGATCATGTGTTGTGCCAAACGTCGTGAAGAGTTTAGTCAGCAGGGAGCAATAACCAATGGCTGAGATTTTCCAGTTTAAGCCAAAGGCTACGCTGACAGCAGCAGAAAACCTTGAAGCATTCATAGCAAAGTGCCGAGATCAATTGACTGTATTCGGCTCCGATCTAAATTGGGAAGATCCTGTTTGGCCAAACATAACTGTGTTTGCCAAGTTAGGCATTACTACGCGAAAACCCATGCAGGAAGAGGTACAAGACCCCGCGTTCATTGATTTCGCCAAAGCCTATTTCCGTTATCAGCAGGGGCATCGTTCCACGGGGACAAAGAATGAAAGTAAAGCCCTCCGAGCGGTTGAGATGGCTTTGCTTCAAGTCAATGGGAACGCGAATATTGATGGCCTGTCGATTTCAGTACTGGATGAAGCAGCTGAATTGGCAAGGCAGCACTACTCCGATGGCTCAGCATATCATTGTGGCCGAGAGATTGAGCGGCTGGCTAAGTTTGTTGTTGAAAACCAGCTTGTATCAAGTGCTGTGCAAAATTGGGTCAATCCCATTAGGCGTGCAGAGGACAAGAACAAAACAGGTAGAGAGGCGAAAAAAAATAGGGAAGAGAAACTACCAAGTGATATCGCCCTCAATGCGCTTGCGGAAATTTTTGCCAACGATCCAATTGACGGAAGAGACATATTCACAACATCAGTGTTTGCCATGCTGATGTCAGCTCCCTCGCGTATTTCTGAGGTGTTGGCACTTCCTGCGGATTGTGAGGTGTTCGAAACGGATCGCGAAGATATAGAACGCTATGGCTGGCGTTTCTTTGCAGGTAAAGGCTATGAGGGAGACATTAAATGGATACCCACAGTAATGGTCGGCGTCGCTAAAACAGCCGTCGCCAGAACTAAAATGTTATCTGAGAATGCTCGACAACTGGCCAAGTGGATTGAGATACATCCGGATAGATTTTACCGCCATGCTAACTGTCCTGATGTCGCTGATGATGAGCCTTTGACGATGGAGCAGTCATGTATGGCTCTCGGTCTTGTCTGTGAATCCAAAAAACAATGCCGTTCTTCTCTTTATAATCGACGGTTGGCCCAAAAAGATGGTGTGCACACACTAAAAAGCCTGTGGCAGCACGCTATGGCGCGTTTGCCTGATGACTTTCCGTGGTTTGATAAAGACAAGGGGATTAAGTACAGCAATGCCTTGTTTGCACTGAATGTAAATCAGTTCCACGAGAACCGCGGATGTATACCGATTGAATTGCATAAACCAACCAATAACTTCTTCAATAATGATCTGACGCCTCGAGAGGCTTTGGATGGAAAACATGCCAGCATCTTTGATCGCCATGGTTACCGTGCTGAAAACGGAAAACGGGTTAAACTAACCTCGCATCAGGCACGGCACCTGCTCAACACCATAGCCCAGCGTGGTGGACTCTCAAACTTGGAAATTGCCAAGTGGTCAGGGCGGGCCGATGTGAAACAGAATCGAACTTACAACCACATGACCGAATACGAGCTGGTTGCTATGGCTGAACGCCTAGACCCCACCAAAGCGCTATTTGGGCCTGTTGGCGAGGTGGCAAAGCATCTTCCCGTGACTATGCAGGAATTCAATACATTAGAGCATGCCTCAGTCCATGTGACGGAGTATGGCTATTGTGTGCATGACTACACCATGAGCCCCTGTGAGAAGTTCAGAGATTGCATTAATTGTACTGAACAGGTTTGTATCAAAGGCGAGGATACAGAAATATTGGATCGAATTAAGAAACGTTTGGTGAAGTCGGAACAGCTGTTTTTGCTTGCTGACGTGTCTGTGGAAAGCGGTGAGATGGGGGCTGATCGCTGGTATCAGTACCACAAGAAAACGATCACCCGGCTTCGGGAGCTAGTAGCTGTTTTAGAAAACCCAGATATTGAAAATGGCGCCCAGATTAAGCTTTGGGGCAATGATTTTAGTCAGCTTCGCCGTGTTGCCGAAAAGAAGTCCATTGAAGCTATTGAGCAAAGAGGCAAAGAAAGTGAAGAAGCCGTAATGTTAGACAATTTGACAATATTATTAGGGGGTGGTTTTGGCTAAGCATCTGGATAATAGAGATATTAATGCCATCGTGAACCTAATTCGAGGATGGCAGGAACCAAAACTGTCTTGGTCAGCAATCTGTGAGGCGGCAGAGCCATTGGTAGGAAAGTTGCCGTCAAGACAGTCACTTTATGCACATGAGGCAATTGTGACTGCCTATCAAACGAAGAAAGAGGCGCTTAAAGGCCGAGGTTCCAAAAATCCTCGTCCAGCTAGTTTGAACATTGCAGCCGCTAGGATTGTGAATCTTGAAAGTGAAATCGAAGAGCTTAAAGAAGAGAATCGGAGGTACAAACAGCAGTTTGTGATCTGGCAATACAATGCATACAAACATGGAATGAAAGAGCATCAACTTAATGTGCCACTACCCAAAATAGATCGAGAGAGAACAGATGGAGAAATTCGTTAAAAATCAAATATATAATTGACAGCTAAGATCGTTAAAATTTAAGTTCGTGACCTAAAGCTAAACGACTAATGGGTGAATTACCTTCCTTTAATATAGAATGATCACGGCTGTTTATGACGATTAAATGTTACACCTTAATTTAGTTGAGATAAATATGAATCAGCAAGAGCTGTTAACAAGAATTAACTCACTGTTAGGGCGGTTTGCATCCGAGGTTAAGATTTCAAATGCAACCGGAATGTTCGACATTAACATAATAGCGGAAAATTTTCTCATTCCTATATTATCAGTAGCTTTGAAGTGTCCTGGGCTAAAAAACCAAAACCGTGTGAAAATGAACTTTCCAGCTGTAGACTTGGGCTGTGATAAAAGTAGGACATCTATTCAAATAACTGCCGATCCATCTAGTCAAAAAATATGTATGACACTTAAAAAATTTCAGGAACATAATTTACACACACAATTTGATAACCTTTATATCTATGTAATCACGGAGAGGCAGAAGACATATAAATCACAAGCTCTTGATGCTGAAACTAAAGCTTTATCTATTAATTTCAATGCAGTGGAACATATTATAGATTATAATGATTTGGCTAAAATAATAAGTTTATTAAGTAATGAAAAACTGGGTTTTATTAGGGAACATCTTGAGTCTGCATTTGACAAAGTTGATTCAAATCTTAGATTTAGAAAGAGTTTAACCGAATTCATAAACGTAAGTCAGAAGAAAATTGAAGATGAAAAGAAATCCAGAAAATATATTCCATCTATATTTATGGAGACTTCTGAGGTCAAGGATTGCGTTAGATACTTTGCGAATCCAATGTTTTTTTATAGAAAAATTGATGATGATTTGCAGCGTATCAGTCTTAAACACTTTAACACTATCCTTGGTATGGCTAAAGTAGAACCGTTAAAAATTAACATGAGTGATGCGGCATGCTTACCAGAGCCAAAGAATATTATAGATCTAACTGATAGATTTTTAAAGCAGAAAGAGATTATTGAGAAATTTAAGGAAATTGTAGTTCCTTTCTCTTGGAAAAGGGATGAGAAAAATAGATATACGCCAAAATCTGATTTGGAAAACTACTGGAAAGTCTTTAAATTTAATGTTGAATCAAATGGTAGCGGTGTTTATAGCTATTTAGAAAATGCGCTTGAAAAAATAAAAATTTCCATAGCTAAGATATTTTTGATTACAGGTATGGCTGGGCAAGGAAAAACTAATTTTGTTTGTGATTTAGTCGAAAATCAATTTCGGTTATTTGAGGTTCCAACAATATTTATACCGGCAAGACTGCTGAATAATTACGCAGGTCCTAATAGGATTATTTCTTATATAACGAACAACAGATACTGTCCAAACTTGAAAAGTGTGCATGAACTTTTCGAGCTCCTAAATAATGTTTCAACCGAATCAGGAAAGCCATTTGTTATTACTTTAGATGGAATAAATGAGGTCAGTGATCTTCAGGGATTTGTTGATGAATTGAAAGTATTCCTTGAGGCATTATGTCAATATGATTTTGTAAAGATTATTATTACGTGCAGGAATGAGTTCTTCGAGCATAAATTTTCAGAGGTATTTGATATTCAGTTTTCTGATTACCTTTATCGAATAAAAAATCTTAGAAATGAAATGTCAGATTATAATAAGTCAAAACTTTTGGATGATTACTTTAAACATTTCAATATAAAGGCTAGATTGTCAAAAGAGTCAAAGGAGTTTCTGAAAAATGACTTAATCTTGTTGAGATTATTCTGTGAGATACATGAAAAACAAGACATAGGCTATGTCTCAGGAATATATAAAGGTGAATTGTTCGAGAAATACTTAATGATGAAGATTGATCATTTTCCAACTGATCAAAAGTCAACAGCTATATGTACTTTAAGAAAAATTTGTCGCACCATGTTTGAATGCGTAGACTTTTCTTTGGTATCTAGTTCAGGATTTAATGTTGCTGAGCGACAAGTGATAGATAAACTAGTGGGCGAAGATATTATCTTAAGAAGAGAGGTTCCACCATCTGGATTGGCGACGCTAGGTATTGAGAATATTTCATTTACCTATGATGAAATGAGAGATTTTCTCCTAGCCTACTTCATAGTGGTCGATACAGATCAAGATGGTCCAGATATGAGCATAATTTATCGAATGAGTGAATGGCCAATCTATGAAGGCCTATTCCGTTATACCTATATTTTGGCTCGTAAACACGATAACCAAAGTGTTTTGTCAATATGTGAGAGTTTTGATGAATTTAATTATCACTACGTAAATAACCTGCCACTTTTGTCATCAGCGATACAGTCGGATAAAGATGTTCAACGTGTGAAAAGTATATTGCAAAATAGTTCCAGTAGAAGAGAAATACAAGCTGTTGCTTGGTTTCTTTTCAAAAAAAGAAATGATACTGAGCTTCTTAATTTAGGAGTTCTAAATGAGCACTTAGGTAACTTGAGTGACTCTGAGTCAGAGCGTTTTTTAAACTTTATGTATTGTGATAGCCAAGGATATAGAGGCAGGGGCTGGAGAGATAATCTTAGTAAGCAAGTTGGAGGATTGAAAGATCTTAGTGATGAGGAAAAACTATCACTTGAACCGTTGATATTGACATTTATTTTATATTTATTACCTTATGTATATTGGAATCAAAGAGAGTATACTTTTAATTTATTTAATAAATATAAGAAAAAGCCTAATTTTGTTGTGGCCATTGATTTTTGTCGAAAGGCCAACTCTGATAACGTTCGAACATGTTTAAGTGAACTCGAATAGGGAGTGGAAGATCTGTGAAAGATGAAGTTAAGATTATTATTGCTACCTCATGGGAGCCAAACATAGAAGAATTCCTGTCGTCTTTGGGAATATCGGAGGGTGGTCTCGGAGGACAGCTTTTTTCCTCGGTCTATGACGCATTTTTCGAATCTTCAATTAACGTGAAAGAAGAGTATGAGCGATTTTACTCTGTTGAGTATGGATGTTTATCGGATTACGTAGAGATTCGATATGGAAAAAATCTGAGCAATGATGACTTGGAGGCCGAGAGAATATTTGCTGTGACTTGGCTACCACAAGTAGTTGACGATGCATATGAAGAAAACAAGTTGGAAGTTGTAATGGATAGTCTTGTAAGACTAAATAAGGTGCATAATGAAAATAAAACTTGATTTTGTATCCAATAGTTCATCGACCTCATTTGTATATATCTCGGACAGTGAGTTTACTCTTGATAAATTTCTTGAGTCGGTCGGAGTGGATAAGGATGGCCCCGTGGGGGAACTGTTTTGTGAGATGTATTTTGAACTCAATGATGCGATTATAAATTGCGGTAAATTAATAGAAACAGTAGAAGAAGCAAACGCTTTATTAGGCTCTTATGAGTTTACTCCAGCAGTTATAGATAAGATGAAAGATGGCATCGAAAATGGGAGAACCGTCATTACCTCATCTTTGAGTAGTGAAGGCCAGTTTGCTGAGTCTTTACTTTGTATGGCTGTTTTTGAAATTGATTCTGAACACTTCTACATCAATGCTTATAATAATTACTGGTGATTTATGCTTAAGATAAATCGGTTTAAAAATCTTGGCTATACATCTATTTTTAACAGTCTTACAGGTTTCTTCGCTCGTATTCCTGATAGGGGAAAGAGAGAGCCATTCTGGTCTCCCCATGGACCGGAGTTAATGGATATATCTATAACGAATTGGTGTGACAAGGGATGTGCATTTTGCTACAAGTCATCGACAAATCGCGGCGGTCATATGAGCCTAAGTGATTATAAGATGGTTGTAGATCAAGCTGCTGATATGGGCACTTTTCAGGTTGCTTTGGGAGGGGGAAATCCAAATCAGCATCCAGATTTCATAGAAGTACTAGAGTATACGAGACTAAAAGGAATTGTTCCTAACTATACAACGAATGGACGTGGACTGAGTGATAAAATAATTGATGCTACAAAAAAGTACTGTGGAGCAGTGGCTGTTTCTGCATACCCACCGTATGATGAAACTGAACAGAGTTTGTATAAGCTGATTAGCATGGGAGTTAAAGTTAATTTACACTTTATCTTAGATGCTCACAGCATTGATACGGCAATAAGCTGGCTAAAGGAACCTCCGGAATTTTTGAGAGGTATCAATGCAGTTATATTTCTTAATTATAAGCCTTCAGGAAGAAAGATTTTTGAAGGTAGGATGTTGAGAAACAGTGAAAGACTCGATGAATTCTATAAGTTAGCTACATCAGCAGAGAGAAAAATAAAGGTCGGATTTGATGCTTGCTGTGTTAGTGGAGTATTTGCGAGAACAGATGCTAGTCCAGTGATGGTTGATGCGTGTGACGCAGCAAGATTTTCAATGTATGTGGCTGAAGACTTGAAAGTATACCCATGCTCATTTCAAAGTGGGCTAGCATCTGGTGATCTATTGAATGATGATACATCACTAATAGACATATGGACGAAATCCAAAAACATGCAATCTTTTCGTGATTACTTTAATTCAAATCGTTGTGGAGGGTGTAGTCATAGATCTAACTGTATGAATGGTTGTCCTATTTTTGACCAAATAGTAATTTGTGGGAAACGATAATCTATAACTTTGGAAACTGCTCGTCACCTTGATTTAATATTCATATTAATCTATGTAAATATTAATTCGACAATCATAGTTTAAAGCGAAGACCGCCATCCGGCGGTTCTTTCATTATTTGCCCAGGTGTTCGATAAAATCTCCCGTAGACTATTTATTTTTTACATTGAGAAGTGCGTTAGTCATTTATGAAAATTTTTTTGGATAAAATACCTATCTGTTCCTCTAATTAACGTTATCATTTTTCTCTGTGAAGAGCTATTAGTTTTACTGTGGTTTATGCATCGTGTGTAGAATTAACACGGATTAAACTATCTGCCACTTTCTTTTTTAAGAAACTTACATTGAATGTTTTTTCTGAACCTCTTTTATATTCGTGAAAATAATTTTTATTTCTTCTTTGGAGTCTTTTATAAGAGATTTATTTATCTTTTATCATTCTAAAGAAGAATATAGTTTACACGAAATTGCTCATTAAGGATACCGTTGATGATTGCCGTGATTTTTTCTCTGTCATCAATAAATAATTCAATGTCTCTTATTTCTAACGTACCAACAATATGAGATCTTATGTGGGGAGATGTTTTGATTTCTGTAGGGTTTGGTGTCTTTTTCTTTGAAGCAAACTCTATGGCCAAGTCTGAATTGGTTATTTTTTCTTGATTATTAATGTCGCGGCGATTATATTTTAAAGGGCGGTAAATTTGCAATAACGCTGGCTTTACGTTCTGAATAAATATATTTCACTTGTCATTCCATCTCCCTCAGGCCCTATGTTTAGAAGGTAGATGACTATCGCTGGGTAAGATCATCTTGCTACAGTTCAGGAGTTAACTTAGAGTTCATTTATTACTACACATCAAAATGATTTGGAGCGGTATGTTCTGGAGAAGAAGCAGAGCTGGAACCAGTGATGGTAAAGCAAAGTTTGAACATCTACTTATGACAGCAAACAGATTACCTCAATCGGCGCTTCCTGACTTATTGCGGGCTATTGTGCTGCCCACACAGTGTGATTTCTTGTTGGCTGTCGCAGAAGAAGGTACGGATGCAAGACCTGATCTCGATGAGGGATGGTTTTTCTTCAAAGATATTTCTTTGTTGTTGGACATAGAGCAGATGCGTCAAGTTGAGAAGGATAAAAATGAGTATCCGCTTTCGTTGGCAATAGATATGTTGCTGCCTTGGCCTTGGAGTATGAATCGGTACCTAGATAACTTATCTACTATAGGAGGCCGTAAGGGCAACCCCTGGAAGCAAGATTTTAGTAATCACTACATAACGGTTTGGTTGCCATGGAAGATTGGTTTTATTAAGGGAGGGAATCACTCGATCACGGCAGGTATCTTGGCTGGTGAGGGAAGTATCATACCCAATCATGTATATGATATGTCTTATCTTTTTGAACATGTCAGTACAGATGGTATTTATTGGTTTGTGGATGAGCAAAAGAAAGAGCGGGTCAGGTCATGGCGGCATGCGGCATTTTTTGAGATTGGCCGTCTTCTTACTGAGTAAAGTGAAATAACGAATGCATAATTTTTTAATGCAGGACTAAATAACATAATAGTTACTCTATGCGGTTGTTCCTCGTTATATTCTGTACGCCAGTTTTCTGTTAACTCTCACACTTCTGAAAGAGTTCGGAACTGATGATCAGACGTAACAGACGAGAATTCAGCCACCGATTTCTGACTCGAAGTGGCTCAGTGAGTACTCGGTCAGCATTACACTGTAGCCGCTGTTGCTACCGCGTTAATGTTGGTAAGTGTCTTTAAAATACTCCCGCTGCTCCTTGTATAGGCCCTTTTGTTGGAGTACATATAAAAAAGCCCAATTTGAACTGGGGCATTTGGTGTTACTTTGCCGTTTGTTAGGCAGCAAAAGTAACAGGTGATCTTCCTTCCTTGCAACTCCAGTATAGTGAGATGCGCCATATATTTCAAATCGTTGCTATGCCAAAAAACTGGATTACCATTAGCGCCGGTCGTGGTTCTCAGGCTATTGAGCACGTCGCTGAAATACTGCGTGTTTGTACTGCTGTTTTAATTTTTTCATATACCCTCCAAGTTTGCATTACCTAGAAGGGATCCTCTGCAAGGTAGTACATATTTTTTCCCCCAGTTTGAACATTACAAACCTACTCGTAGTCGCAGTCCGGGCTACCCCATTCCTTTCCTACGGGACCACCTAAAGCGCCTTGTAATTTTCTCTGTTTACACCAGGCAACTGCAATTTCATCAAACACGTCAGCCGAGATTTCAGCTATAAGTTTCCCGAATGCTTTTCCGTCTGCATTGGTTGCATAGTCGACTCTGAAATAAATCGGGTTTGATATCTCAATGAGCGCAGGATTATCATTGTTATTCTCAAGCGTCATTTCCTGATATAAACCAATTCCTTGCTCACTCTGATAAACCCATCCTTTATTGCTCATTGTTGATGCTCCGGTAGTATACGTTGAATCAGTGTAACACTGATTCATGTCCCTCTAACAATCTGCTATTGTATAGGTCAAGTATTCAATGTGTTGATTACTTGACCCATTAACGGTATGTTTTTATGGTGTGTTCACTGGATGGTGGAGTTGTTATCAGCTATCCAACACGGCCTGAAATTTATCACGAATTTGAGTATAGATAGCAAGCTCAGTGTAGTCTTGGCGAGAAAAAAACAGAGTATCCAAATTTCTGTACTTATAAAAATTCTTTATCTCGTTTATTTTTGTCTGTTGAGTTGATTTTTGTGTTTCGTTTGCATACGTCGATTTTACATGCTCAGTTTCTCTAAATTTCGTTAAATTTATTATCTTTTTAAGCATGGGTTTTATTATTCTATCTTGAAGGCTATGCCCATCAACAAAAAGATATGCCGTTCCTTCATTGATATTCTTATCGCGAAGACTTTCAACGAAGTGAGTATATTCTTCGTGGTCATCGATTTGTTCGGAATATGTATCGATATACTGTTTAACCTTGGTCTCAAATTGACTGATAACAGTCTGGTTGATGGTTAAATCATCTTTGAGTAAGCAGCTTTCTGCGGGAAGTTTCACTGCTTCGATGAAGAGGCCATCGATGTGTTGTTGCCAGTCCTGGTTATGTAAAAAGGCAAAAAGGCATAACGCAGGATAAGTTATGCTGGAGTAAACACTCAATGCAACATGGATCTGTGAAGGCAATTGAGCATGGTAATAAAGCGTCTCACATAATCCCTTTATCGCGTCATGACAGCATTCATAACTCTCTCTAGAGTATGCAAAGGTATGCAAAACAAAACAATTCTGATTTAGGGCTACAGCGTTGGCATGCCGTTCAGGGCATATATAGTCAAAATCACTGTCTACACCCACGAGCAAAGACTTGTGTAAGTCCGGGTACATTTTTTCAAGCGTTCGTTTTCCGTTCGCGTTTTCCTTTGAAGCCGGTTTAACAACATAGCGATCTTTGGCTTGGTGTTGTACGATGCATCGCCAAAAGGATATATCGGAGGGATTCTCTACATAAAGCAAGCCTTGTGCAATGCCGTTTTGGAGAGTGGTACTAGCATGAATATAATTTCCCGAGGTTAAATAGGTAGAAAATTCCATCACGCGCTCTCCCCATCTGTGGTGATGTCTTTCATTTCGACATAAGCATCCATATACCCATTCATGATAATGGCAGGACTATGAGTCACTACCACGATTTGACAGTGGGGGTTTATTAATTTGATGCAGTCGAGAATATTCTCCTGCCAGTGTAAATGCAAAGAAATTTCGGGTTCATCCATTAAGAGAAACGTTGGGGCATTTCTTGTGTTGGCGACTTTTGCCAAGATGTACATCAGTTGGCGTTCACCGGAAGACAAGTTTTGTAGCTTAAGCTGACGTTTGACCCCTTTTGTTTCTTCTACATAAAACTTCGAATCAATTTTAATTCTTTTGTGATTATCCAGGTACATTTTATTCATTTCTTTCATGAATAACTTGGTAAATTTACCTGAAGGGGCTTTTTCGAGTTCTTTAATCTCATTTTCAATTTCAAAATCAAGAAAGTTACGCTCTTTACCGTCACTGCCTATGATTTTTTGTTGGGAGTTGGCACTCATGTTGATCGTTGAAATATAACTTACTTTGGCATGTTGGTTTATGAAGTTATTAATTACCTCACTAAGTATAATTCCGCTTGGTGTATAACGGTAAGGCGGTTGCGGGTATGGTTTGAGTGCTTCTAATTTGCTTTCTATATAATATTTATTTTTTAAGATATCATTAGCAATATGAAGAGCTTTGTTTTTAATGTGTTGAATTGAATTGCTGTTATCATCAAGATAACTACTTTCTATTAAAAAATCTGAGTTCATCTTGTTAAACTCAAACTCACTTGATATGTAATTACTTATACTCTTGTCGTATTTTATTAATCCCTCATTGCTAAAGGTTAATTCAGCGGTAGAACACAGACGCAGTTCGTCACAGCGCTCCTGACTCAACAGCGCATTCAGAATTTTAAGAACCGTTGTTTTCCCTAGACCATTCTTTCCAACGATCACGGTCACAGGTTTAAACTCAAGTTCTATATTTTTATACCCGAATAATTGCGTTATTTTTAGTGATTTTAATGTTGGGTGCATAATTCATTCTCTCTCAGGGGGTAGTCTTTATTGTATGCGATCGGCCGTGCGCTTGATAGTGATGTGTGTTTTTGCAACGGAACACGGGATCGTTGCAAAGACACGATTGTGCTTTCCGCTCTGTGCTTTTCTCGGAAGGTGCTCTGGCTGGCCAGGAACTGCGTTTCCGTTCTCCCCTCAGCTCATCAAGCAAATGCCGTAATCATCTTGAAGAAATTTTCTTGGTTGAACTCAATACGCTGAGCAGGGGCATTACCTAAGCTACCAGAGACAATCACCCATCCTGGCAGTTTGCTTATTCCATCTTTTTCCATCTTTCCAGTGGAAATTGAATTTAGATGTACCTAGTGGTCGGCTTGGGTTATGAATGATCACTTCAAGACTCCCTGTCACTCCTCAGTGTAGTGGTCTCTCACGATCCCGACTTCGTTGCAAGGGTTGGGATTGGTAAAGAATTAAATTTTTCAGAGTAACGACAAGGTGGTTGACCTGGATGCCCAAGTGGCAGGGGAGGAAAGTGGCGTGACGGAAATTTCGGTGGTTTCGGCTTACAACCCTTACCTAGCTCAGGTCAGTGCTCTACCCTGCAAAGTAGTAAGTCCCATTGGCGTGGACTTACTACAATGTGTCCCACCAGAAAAAATGTTCACTCACCCCGCAACCTCTCCAATAACACCAACTTTTCCTCTTCCCCAAGCTTTTCAAAAAGACACACCAGCTCCGCGCTTAACTCATCATCACAGAAGAAATAGCTTAAAGGCACATTCAGTACCTTTGCCATATTGCGCAGCATATCAATATCGGGAACATGACGGCCTTTTTCATAATGGTTCATACGACTGCTGGCAGAACCTTCATCCATGCCGGCTTTCACACCCAGCTCCTTCTGGGATAAACCTGCTTTTTTACGCGCTTGCTTAAGGCGCTCTGGGATGGGATTTTTCTGCAATGTTTTTTCATCATTCAAATTCTCACATGCTTAGATTGTCTAAGTTTCTCCTAGTTCTGTATACTTAGCAATCCTATGTTTTAGAATTGGAACAGAGCAGTAGATGCACCAGGGAACCTTATGCAAAACCAGTGAAAAATTTCGCCGTGTTTTAGCTGAAATAAAGTGTAATTACATAAAAAGAAAAGAGTTAATCAACATCGCGATATCAGTCAACCAGCTTTCTGAACAGCAAGCCTGCGGCCTGATTAATAGAAATATCTACCTTTTGAAAATACAAGGGTTAGTGACATCCAGTGGGGGTCGAAATCATAGGGGCTACAAATTTGCTGAATGCCTCTTACGTGATACTCGTATTTGTTTACCAACACCTTGCCATTATGATCTGCTAGCAGAGAAAAAGGCGTTAGAAAAAGAGGTTCTGATGACAGAATACGAAATGCAGGCCTATAATGAGTTGTTGCAAAAAATACCCAATGAAAAGCATAAAATCAACAGGTTACATAAAGATGCTGCTGAAAAATTGTATCAGCTAAATGGCAAACTACGTGCAGTTAATCAGATCATTTCCTGATGAAACGAATGCCAGTGGGCTGGCATTCGCTTCGTACCCATTACTCTGATAATGCCATATACACCCGTTCTGCCCAGCGATTAATGGCTTCCTCAGCAAAAGCCGATTGGCCATCAAGGGACGTTTTAGGATGAGATAGGCGGCGATAGCCTTCACCACAAATCAGTGATAGGCCATGATAATGATCTTTCGACCAAGAGCCGCTCAAGCTCTTTTAAGATGACCTCCCAAGGGAGAGATAACGGTAGCAAAGGTTTAATTAACAGCATCGAGAGCCTGAGGCTGTCGTCTGAGGTGTCGACCTCAATCAAGGCATAGTTTTTACCGTTTTTTCTCACCACATGAAACGAAAGACATCGCGGGTTGCCATTGGCCAACAAATGTCGCTTTAGTGCAGGTAATTTACGTAATTTTGAGGTCACATGCTGGCAATCAGGCATAGCAACCAATAGCTTTACCATCTCATCAAAAGATTTGAATTTATCGGTGTAGAGATGGGCTCATCACTGGTATCGTCAATGCTATCGAAGTCAGCTGAAGGTAAACTACCTAAAATGGTGCTTTCATCGGTGCTTACGATTTTGGCCTCAGTGCTTGAAGTTTGAAAAACATCTTCAACAAACTGATCGCTTCCTGTTCTTTCTTTTTATTATCAATTTATTGTGTTTGGAAAGAGCAAGCAAAGTTCAATTCAATTGACTTGAATTCATTCTTTTGAAGTCATCGCACTGTGGGTGGGTAATAACGATCTAAACAAGACAAAATCGTCGTTAACTGATTAAGCAGACAAATCATTTTCTTCAGTCGTGAGCTAGTTAAAACACCTTCAGCTAACCAGTACCAACAGAATAACTAATAAGGCCACTACTCAAAGTGAGCACCGGATGCTTACCTTACGGGAGAGCATCGCCTTAAAGAATGTAAAGTTTCATTTGCTTTATTAGATATTTTTTAACAAAAAACATTACAAAAATAAATAAAAAATCAGATATATCATTGATATTTAAATAATTGATTATATTTAATATTATATCAGATAAATCTAACCGCTGTAAAAAATGTCATAGCGTTTTTTGTAACGTTTTAATTTGTAAGCCCCGTGATACGGGGTTTTTTTATAGCGCAAGCAGAACTGAATGACATGGCGATTACTGTATAGCAATCTGTTACCTTTTTAGCTATTATCCTTGTATAGCATTTTGTTACCATAAGGAGGGTGCTATGCAGCGTTTCGTTCGTAAACCCACTCGTGACAAGCAAATTAACGTCCGGGCTACCGAAGAAGAGCGTGCCGTCATCGACTATGCTGCCAGTCTGATCAATAAGAACCGCACCGACTTTATTATTGAGAAGGCGGTTCATGAGGCTCAGAACATCATCCTGGATCAGCGTGTCTTCGTTCTTGATGATGCTCGCTATCAGGCATTTATTGAACAGCTCGAAGCGCCAGTGCAAAACGTCGAAGGGCGCAAACGCTTAATGGATCTGAAGCCTGAATGGAAATAATCATTACTGCGCCGGAACTGCTGACAGAAGAGCATATTCTCCAGCCGTTCGATTGCGGAAATGAGGTGTTGAGTGACTGGTTGCGTCGTCGAGCCATGAAAAACCAGGGCCAAAATGCCTCTCGTACTTTCGTTATCTGTCTGGACGGCACAAAGCGCGTGGTGGGTTATTATTCCCTGGCAACCGGCTCAGTCTGCCACGTTGATTTAGGTCGTAACCTGCGCCAGAACATGCCCGATCCTATTCCCATCGTCCTTCTGGGGCGTCTGGCTGTGGATGTCTGTACTCAGGGGCATCATTTTGGCAAATGGCTGCTTAATGATGCCGTGCGGCGAGTGTCTAATTTGGCAGACCAAGTGGGTATTAAAGCCATCATGGTGCATGCAATAGATGATCAAGCAAGAGCATTCTATGAGTACTTCGGTTTTGTACCATCTCCTATCACGCCGAATACACTCTTCTACAAGATTTGAGATTGCTTCAACTGCGCGGCGACAATGATCAGGGATAACCGCCTTAAGTTCAGCTGTAATGAGTTCCCCCTATTGCAGTTGCTTTATTCACCGACACTGCAATTCACCGTGCTGCCGCTACCATGGTGACAACGATAAGCATCCCGTCTTCGGCTATGCTTGATCTCATACCTTCTACATAAATTGTCGCGATCTTGGGTTGATTAGACACTATCTAAGGTTGGATAATCGTTTGCCTTAAAAGTACCTCTTGATAACCGCCGCCGTTTTAATGGCGACGGGTAGAGAGGTGGACAATAAAACACAGGGGATAACAACATGTCGAATTCTCAAGCGAATAACGCCGGGAAACCAAAGGGCGTGCTTGACGGATATTTTCAGCTTTCAGCACGTGGTACCAACGTGCGTCAAGAGGTGGTCGCAGGCCTGACCACCTTCTTGGCAATGGTTTATTCAGTAATCGTGGTCCCCAGTATGCTCGGTAAAGCCGGTTTTCCACCAACGGCCGTGTTTGTGGCGACCTGTCTGGTTGCAGGGCTGGGTTCATTGCTGATGGGGTTGTGGGCTAATTTGCCAATGGCGATTGGTTGTGCGATTTCATTGACCGCATTCACCGCCTTTAGCTTGGTCTTGGGTCAGCAGATCTCCATTCCTGTCGCGTTGGGGGCGGTATTTTTGATGGGGGTATTGTTTACCTTTATCTCGGTAACGGGTATCCGCACCTGGATTTTGCGTAATTTACCCATGGGGGTGGCTCACGGTACAGGGATTGGTATCGGGCTGTTCTTGTTGTTGATCGCTGCTAACGGTGTCGGTCTGGTGGTGAAGAACCCACTGGATGGTTTGCCAGTGACATTAGGGGCTTTCACCTCGTTTCCGGTGGTGATGACATTAGTGGGTTTGGCGGTTATTTTTGGCTTGGAAAAATTGCGCGTGCCAGGCGGGATCCTGCTGGTGATCGTGGTTATCTCGGTTGTTGGCCTGATTTTCGACCCGGCAGTGACATATCAGGGGCTGTTCGCTATGCCAAGTTTGGCAGATGCTGATGGCAATTCACTGATTTTTAGCCTGGATATCAAAGGGGCTTTGCAACCGATAGTATTGCCAAGCGTGTTGGCGTTGGTGATGACGGCGGTGTTTGATGCCACTGGGACTATCCGAGCGGTAGCTGGGCAGGCTAATCTGTTGGATAAAGATGGCCAGATTATCAACGGGGGTAAAGCATTAACTACTGACTCCCTGAGCAGCATTTTTTCCGGGTTGGTGGGTGCTTCACCCGCAGCGGTTTATATCGAATCTGCTGCAGGTACTGCCGCTGGCGGTAAAACTGGTTTGACGGCAACCGTGGTTGGGTTGTTGTTCTTGTTGATCCTGTTCTTGTCGCCACTCTCTTACCTGGTTCCGGTCTATGCCACAGCACCCGCATTGATGTATGTGGGGTTGTTGATGTTGAGTAACGTCACCAAACTGGATTTCAACGACTTTGTTGATGCGATGTCGGGTCTGTTGTGTGCAGTATTTATTGTGCTGACCTGTAATATCGTTACCGGCATTATGCTGGGCTTCAGCTCGCTGGTGATTGGCCGTATATTCTCAGGTGAGTGGCGTAAACTGAATATTGGTACTGTATTGATTGCCATCGCATTGGTGGCGTTTTATGCGGGTGGTTGGGCGATTTAAACCTGGTTTGCAGCAGGGCCGTTGTTCGGCCCTGTTGTTCTTTCTTCTCTACTGATATTTCCTCTGCCAGGGCGTGATATTACTCGCTAGCCACTGGTATCGGTGCGCTGGTTGTTGGGTGATGACCCCCTTTCGCTTTGTACTCTTTACTTTGAATCAGGCGCAATGCCAGATACAGATCGGGAACTAGAATCAGGTCCTGCTCTTTATTGTCAGAGTGTTTTATGCGGAACCAACGTGTCAGCTCGGTACGTCGGCCTGCCAGCACCAGAGTTATACCGCGCAATTTAAGTTCCCGTTTTAACTCATCGATAGCGGCGAGTACGCTGATATCTGGATGGGTGAAGCTGGCTACGGCGTCAATCACCACCCAACGGGATTGGAAAGGCGTGCCGTCCACCAGATTGGTGACTCGCCGTTTAAAGTAGGCCACATTAAAATAGGTCAGTGGCGAGTTAAAACGGTACATGATGACGCCATCCACCGGTTTAATACCATTATTGTTACCAATGGAATGGATCATTCCGTCATTATTGACCCCGAGCAACTGCTCGGTAGGGCGGAAAACGGTTTTTAAAAACTGTAATAACCCCAATAGAACAGCAAGACCAATACCGGGGATAATCCCCATCAGCAGTACGCTGATGAAGGTAAACAGGGCCAGATAAAACGCCGGACGGTTGCGTTTACGTAGCCGAGTAATGCTGCGCATATCCAGCAACGACCAGGAGGCGTAAATCAGTATCACGCCCAGCACTGCTGTGGGGATAAACTGTAAAGGTTGGCGACAGAATATCACCACTAAGCCGATTGCCAGTGCAGCAATGATGGAGACCAATTGGCTTTTGCCACCATTGGCATCATTCACAGCGGTACGGGAGTTTGCCCCGCTGATGGCGAACCCTTGTGATAGCCCGGAGACGATATTAACTAACCCCAACGCACGGAACTCACTGTCGGCATCAACCTCGTACCCGTTTTTGGCGGCGAAACTGCGTGCGGTGAGCATCATACTGACAAAGCTGACTACCGCCAGGTTTAACGCCGGTAGCACCAGTTCACGCAGTAAACCTGGTTTAAAGTCAGGCCAGGTTACCATGGGCAATCCACCACCGCTAAAGCCTGCTGATACAGTTTCCACCCCAAAGCGTGGCAAATTAACCAGCCAGGTCAGCCCGGTGGTCAGGATGACGGCGAATAACGGAGCTGGCCAATTAGGCCGGGCGCGGTGTACCCCCAGCAGGATCAACAGTGTCAGTAGCGAGACACCGATGGTGGGCCAGTGACTGTTGAGTAAATTGTTTGGTAGAGCGTAAATGCGCTCAATCAGTTCACTGGATGGCGCGGGGAACCCAAATATTTTACTGATTTGATTTACAATAATTGTTAGTGCTACGCCATTTAGTAGCCCATGCAATATCGGGTGTGACAAAAGGTCGGCAATAGCACCCAGCTTGAAACGGCTGGCGATAAGGCACCAGGTGCCCATCATCAAGGTCATAATGATGGTTAATTGCCAATGGAGTTCGCTATTGCCTGCCGCCAGGGGGGTGACGACGGCGGCAATGACTGCACAGGTTGCCGCATCAGGCCCGACGATCAATTGCCGTGATGAACCGAATATGGCGTAGGCAATCATCGGTAGAATACAGGAGTAAAGCCCAACGATGGCGCCGACACCGGCTAATTCGGCGTAGGCAATCGCTACCGGCAACGCCACGGCGGCAACAGAAAGGCCTGCTTGAATATCAGGTTTTAGCCAAGTGCGCTCATAAGCGAACAGGTTCACTAGCCCGGGGGCTACTTTTTGCAGAGATTTCCACCGCATAGATGCTCTATCTGACATAGTTAATAATGTTTTTCTCAGGCTGTTGACTCCACAGACGGACTATACCTGAGGGGCAATCAGCCGATTTTTAATCAAGTCCTGGTGAATATTTATCAAAATTATCACCAGTATAGCAGAGGTTTCGTCGTGTCATTACGGCATTGGGCCATGCACAAAGGGCAGCGTTGGGGCCATATTTTACTTTGGTGGTGGCCAGTAGTCGCGGTAGCAAGCAACCCAGGCTTGAGCACAGTGGGGAAGATAGTTGCCATGGCACCATATCAATAATTTCACTTTCTACACCTCACCACTTTTGAGACTCTCGATGGAATCCATCAATCTGCGAGCATTCTTGGGTGAACGCAGTAAATAAGCCTTTTCTTCCAGCGAGTTGTACTCTTCCAGTGACATCAACACACAAGATTCGCCATGCTGACGGGTGATCAACACCGGTGCTCTATCTTCAATCCGATCAAATTTCTCGCTTAACATTCTATAATTAGGTGTACCTAAAACTCGTGGATAAAAATATGCTACTAGCGACGTTTGCCATCATGGTTGGTTTTGCAGTGCTGGTTTGGAGTGCTGACAAATTTGTCGAAGGTGCAGCCGCCAGTGCCAGCTATGCGGGCATGCCACCGTTATTGATTGGTATGATCGTTGTGGGATTTGGTACATCGGCTCCCGAGATGGTGGTATCAGCCATGGCTGCAATGGAAGGTAATCCTGCTCTTGCTCTTGGTAATGCACTTGGCTCAAATATTGCCAATATTACCTTGATATTGGGTATTACAGCGATTATCGCCCCTATCGCGGTTCATTCGAACATAATTCGTAAAGAGTTGCCCATTCTCTTGCTAGTCACAGCAGTGGTGGGAGCTATGTTATGGAACCAACAAATAGGCGTTGCGGAAGCGTGGGGACTGATCGGCGGGTTTGTATTGCTGATAGGTTGGTCAATCTGGTGCGCATTTCGTTCAAAAGGTGACCCTTTAGAACAAGAAATCGAGCAAGAGATCTCAACAAATGTGACAACGCTCAAGGCGGCTATTTTTTGGCTGATCTTGGGTTTAGCACTATTAATCGTCAGTTCCAGAATTCTGGTTTGGGGTGCGGTTGAAATTGCCCAGCAACTCGGTGTCAGTGATCTGCTGATTGGATTAACTATTGTCGCTTTTGGAACGTCTCTTCCTGAGTTGGCAACATCAATTGTGGCTGCTCGGAAAGGTGAACATGACATCGTAGTCGGGAATATCGTTGGCTCCAATATGTTTAATTCATTAGCGGTCATTGGGATCGCAGGCACCATTGAACCAATTACCAATATTGGTGCTGAAGTTTTCTGGCGTGATTGGACATCAATGCTATTTGCCACTGCGCTCTTGATGTTAATAGTGCGTTCTGGTAAATCACAAAGCATCAAGCGTGGCGAAGGTGTCTTGCTTTTACTGTGTTATCTTGGCTACAACACTTATCTGCTCTACGGAGCACTGTAAATCCTACCAGACATAGGTTTTTTGATCGTCAGTCTATTTGACAGGTAGCATCAAACCCGTTTCCTTCTCGCCTTAGGGCATCTAGCAAGAAAGCCCTTACATATCCCTGGGTGAATCATTAATTTAACTAATCATTTTTGGCTTTTTTTTTCTGAACTGTGATAAGAATAACATCAAGCAATTCTGTTTACAGGTACACATAGACCTAAAATGATTCGAGTTGCTTGTAGATGGCAAACACCAGAGTCCACAGGAGCATAGCCCGCTATGTGATATGGACCAGTCTGCTGGGATACATCGGTCAGGAAGCGATTTGAAGGCCGCTTAGCGGTAGCCCGTAGAGAAAATCACAGGGGTGTAATTTCGAGTATATTCAGTGTCATTAAAGCGAAAAGTGAAAGTATTCCAATAAGTTCAACTTGTTTTGGATGAGTTTGATTACGGTTCAATGCAGCATATATCCCCTTTTTTATCAGGACGATTCCATATAATGTCAAATAACTCCCATTCTCATCAGCGTCTGCTCTCTCTGGATGTTTTACGAGGCATGACAATCGCAGGTATGATCTTGGTCAATAATCCCGGTTCTTGGAGCTATGTTTATACTCCTCTCAACCATGCCCCCTGGAATGGATTGACACCAACCGATCTGGTTTTCCCTTTCTTCATGTTTATTATGGGGATATCGACATATATTTCCCTGCAAAAAAGCCAGTTTTCCCTCGATTCATCTAATATAGTGAAAATTCTGACCCGTACCTTGGTTATTTTTATGATAGGGCTGTTGATTGCCTGGTTCGCACTTTTTCTCAGAACCTCATACAAGCTAACTATTGAAGGGATCGGGTTCTGGCAACGTATGGGGCCATCACTGTGGAATTTTGAACACATCCGCATTTTAGGTGTGATGCAACGATTGGCTATCTGTTACGCCGTGACGGCAATGATCGCGCTCCTGGTTAATCACAAGTACATCCCGCATATTATTGTCACCCTGTTGCTGGGATATTTTGCTATTTTGTTCGCAGGGAATGGGTTCGAACAAAGTGAGCAGAATATTGTTTCGCGGCTCGACCAAGCGGTGCTTGGCGTTAATCACATGTACAAAGATGCCGGGCTAGCGATTGATCCTGAAGGGCTGCTAAGTACGCTTCCGGCCATCGCTCATGTTCTGTTGGGTTTTTACTGCGGTAAAATTCTTTCACAAGTCCAGGATATTCGGCAGAAGGTTCAAACACTGTTTATTATTGGTACCACTCTGACTTTCATCGGTTTTTTACTCAGCTATGGTTGTCCGATTAATAAAAAAATTTGGTCGCCTACTTTTGTCTTGGTGACTTGTGGTTTGGCGGCCTCTTTACTCGCATTATTGATGTGGATTATTGATATCCAGGGTAAGACCACTTGGAGTCGCCCATTTGAGTCGTTTGGCATCAATCCGTTATTTATTTACGTCAATGCGGCTTTTCTTTCTTTACTGTTAAACACCATTCCGTTTGGCCACTATGACTCGTTGAGCACCATTCATCTGTTTGTCTACGAAGGGATGTTAAGACCGGTATTAGGTGACTATCTGAGTTCATTAGCTTATGCTTTGTTATTTCTTGGCATCAACGGAGCCATAAGTTCGGTACTGTATCGCCGCCAAATCTATATCAAAATATAATCTTGCGATAGGTCTGAGCCTGTCCGTCATGAACAGGCTCAGACATGCATGACAGGATCATCGGTACTTTCATTGCCTGTGATTATCTGTCAGCTTATTGATATGGAAAATGCTTATGACATTTTTCAATCCGCTGTTTGTAGCAGTAATTCATAGACTGAAAGACTTATGTAGCCATTACTGGAGGGTGACCGCTCCAGACGGATTTATCTGTCATCCTAGTCACCAAGTTGGCTATGCTCCTAGGGCTTCCATCGTCGCCAAGAAATCCCACTGACCACTGCGTACAACAATATCAGGTTCGAAATCCGCCGGTTGGAACGCCGTCATCAACATTTTATACAGCGCGAAATCTTCGTTATAAATCAGAATCGGCCACTTAGCCAATTCGCTGATATTGATACAGGTTCGGTTGTGCCAGTGCCTAGATTTTGGCACTACCATACAAGTAGGGACAGGAAGATTAATGACGGATCTGCGCTGGTGGGCAAGATGGTCAGCGCCAGATCCAATTCACCGGACAGGACGGCTTGTTCAACTGACTGGCCCCTAGTTCACAGATCTCCCGTTGGATAGTCTGGCGAAATTGCCTGATTAAATCGGTAATTTATCATTTGCCGCCATTGGCTTTCTCTTAGCGCGGGGGGGCTCACAGCGGTGTTGGTGGCGCTGTTTGTGGTGATTACCGGAGTGTTTGGTATGGTTGTGAAGGACATTCTATTTTTGCGCCTGAGTGTGCGCAGTGGCCTGGCTAAAGGGGCCGGTCTGGGGGCGTCGTCTCATGGTGCCGGAACCGCCAGAGCCTATGAAATGGGCCAGCAAGAAGGCGTGGTATCCAGTTTAGTGATGATGTTGGCGGGGATTATCACCGTTATTGCGGCACCACTATTGGTCACCTTATGTGGTGAGGCGATAGGGGGCAGAATCCCCCCAAAAGATTTAGCGAGTAGCCTGGATCAGGGAGACAACCAAGGGAGATAACTCACCGCGTAGCGCCGCTCGCTCCGATTGGAACAGGGTGGCAGCATAAAAACGGTGCCCCGGTAGCTCTATGGAACGAACATCCCCTTGAGGATCATGACCACTGATGATCAACGGATGCTTTTCCAGGTCAGCAACAAACTCAGGGTTAACACCAAAGTTGCAGTGATAACCTTCGTGGACTTCCTGCTTACCATAAGCGTTAGCGATTATCGTGTCAGGCTGGAGCAGAATAGTACCGCTCTTTTCCACCAGTGAACAACTCAACGGTGCGATCACCAAACGACCACCGTTATCGGTTTCTGCATGTCCGGCATCATGCCAACCCATCGCATTACGCGCATACTCAATCACCGCATACTGAAATCCGCCACATGACCCGAGAAAGGGGATGTCTTGCTCGCGGGCATAGCGGATGCTCATAAAAACCCCGTCATCATGGTGATAGGGGCTGCCGGGTACCACCCAGATAGCATCATAATCCTGCAAGACTGCGGTATTGTTCAGCATTTCTGTGGGGATCCATTGGGCTTGAATATCAATATCAAGGTGGGAAGCAGTAAGTTGGATGGCGATGGGGATCGCCTGATGGGCAACAATAGTGGGTTGGTAATCACCAATCAGTGCGAGACGAACTTGAGATTTGCTCATTTCCTTTTTCCTACGCAGGTAAAAAAGGATGTTACAGCACTGTTAATTGTTAGTCTGCATCTTTTTTAGCAACAGAGCACAAAATGTGTTGAGGAATGCAATGTCTGCCCAAGTTCACGCAAATCACCGTTATAACAAACAAAAAGGCGCTTCACCCGATAAGGAAAAGCGCCTTTTATCAATAGGTTAACTGACTAGTATCAGTTCATACCATATTTTTTCAATTTCTTACGCAGTGTACCGCGGTTGATACCCATCATCAGGGCTGCACGAGTCTGGTTGCCACGGGTGTATTGCATCACCATGTCCAATAGTGGCTGCTCCACTTCAGCCAGTACCAGCTCATATAACTCATTAACATCTTGACCATTTAATTGAGCAAAATAGTTCTTCAGTGCTTGCTTAACCGAGTCACGCAGAGGCTTTTGAGTCACTTGATCCTGTGAATTTACAGTTGAAACGGTCAGTACGTCAGAATTTACGCGTTGTTCGAACATAGTTCTGTCAGCTCTTTGTTACGCTAAGATTTTCGAAATATGCCTCCAACGCCTCCAGCTGTTCGCTGGCATCCTCAATGGCGTTGAATGTGCGCCGAAACTGGTCATTCGGGGCATGCTCCTGTAAGTACCAAGAGACGTGCTTTCGAGCAATTCGGAATCCCTTGCCTTGGCCATAAAAGCCGTGCAATTCCCGAATATGCTCTAACAACAAGTGCTTCACGTTGCCAAGTGGCATCGGTGGCAGCAACTCCCCTGTGTCCAGATAATGCTGGATTTCCCGGAAGATCCAAGGTCTCCCCTGAGCAGCACGGCCTATCATCAGGGCATCAGCCCCAGTGTAGTCGAGTACTGCTCTGGCTTTATGCGGGTCAGTAATGTCACCATTCGCGATAATCGGAATGGTGACACGCTGCTTAACTGCTCGAATGCTGTCATACTCCGCGCTGCCGTTAAACAGACAGGCACGGGTGCGGCCATGAATAGTCAGGGCCTGTATGCCACAATCCTCGGCCAGTTGGGCAATCTCTACACAGTTACGGTGTTCTGGCTCCCAGCCAGTACGAATCTTCAGTGTTACCGGCACATCCACCGCGCTAACCACCGCGAGGAGGATCTGTTTAACCCGTTCCGGGTACTGCAGTAATGCAGAGCCGGCAAGTTTACGGTTCACTTTCTTGGCTGGGCACCCCATATTGATGTCGATGATTTGGGCACCGCTGGCCACATTAATGCGCGCCGCCGCCGCCATATCATCAGGATCACATCCAGCTATCTGTACCGAGCGGATCCCGGGTTCATCACTATGTACCATACGCAAACGCGACTTATCTGTACGCCACACCTCTGGATTGGAGGAGAGCATTTCAGATACCGTCATCCCAGCCCCCATTGCATGACACAAGGTTCTGAATGGGCGATCTGTGATACCGGCCATCGGAGCCGCAATCAGGCAATTTGTTAACTGGTGGTGTCCAATGCGCATTGACAAAGAATAACCATACTGTGTCTGCAAGGGCGCGTATATTACGCATTTTTTCGCCGAGATGAAAGGCCAAACTTTGACCAATTTACTGCAATTTATTAATAAAAATGCGCAACACAGTGAACGATGGGAATATTGTTTTTATTTAACAATGAATTACGTATTTTTGTTTGTTTTTTGCACAATAAAATATTCTCCACTCAACAAGATATTATCTTGGCATCCAGTAACGAGGCCCCAAGTTTATACAAGTTGCAGGGATGTTAGCAGCGTGGGTACATGTGGCCCATCCTTGGGCCCTGCCTGAGCAAAGGCAGTGATAATCTCAGTCTACTATCAATCGACGATAACACGGCCATTCAGTGGTTGTACCGGGCGATTGTTGGCATGGTGGACCACGCCACGGAACTGACTGATTTGCTCGGCAGAAGCGCTTACAGGCTGTTCCAGCACCAACCAACTAACACCTTCAGAACAAGGTGGCGTGGTCAGCGAACCACTGAAGCGATAGAATTTAAAGGTTTTAGGCAATAGAGCCTTGAGATCGACAGGTTTGTTTAACACTGCAGGTTGGTCAACCGCCGTTGGCATTTGTTGCCAGGCTTGTGCCAACTGTGGATTGGCTTTTCCTTCTTGGAACATCACTGCTAATACAGCCAGTGCGCCTGCTTTATTTTTGTAAACAAAGTGACCTTCCAGCGGGTACTGCTTGCCATCGATTTCATTTTCGCTTGGTGCGTGGAAATGGAATTGCTGCAGCGTGAAGGTGTCGTTATCTAAACGTAACGTGTTCCCTTCACTGACATTGATTTGAATGGTATGGCCATTATTGACGATTTGCTGTTTACCTGACCGAAAAGCCAGTTCAAGCTTACCGTGATGAGTTTTCAATGCACCTTGAATATTGACTGGGGATTGATTCTTACCAGTTTCACACAGTGAAAAATCTGGCGAGAGTTTACCCCAATGAGCGGGGTCTTCCTGCCCTTCATAACTCCAATGTGCATGCTGCTCTGCGGCACAAATTGAGAAACTGGCCGCCAATAGGGCCGCTAACAATACTTTTCCTTTCATTGCGTTATCCTTTCTAACGAAAATGTTGATTACTCTGGTCAGATAGCCTCGGTGGGGCCGCTATCATTATGTCGTGAGGAAGAATACGCTTAGCTTGCTTAATAATAAATTGGCTGTTTGTCCTAAAATAGGGCAAAACCATCGTAATTAATTAAAATTACGATGGTTTATTTTGATAGAAATAAGTGTAACTATTTGCGTTTGCCGGTAATCCGGCACCACTCTTCACGCTCACTCACCGGATCAAGCTTGAATTGCTGTTGGTAGGCTTGTGCCACACTGTCCGCTTGAGTCGCCAGCACACCAGAGAGCCCAAGGTAGCCGTTCGGTTTCACCAGTTCGCTAATAATGGGGGCCAATTCGCGCAGTGGGCCTGCCAGAATGTTGGCGACGACGACATCAGCCTGTAGATTGCTGGGCTGCTGTTGGGGTAAATAGAGCTCTAAACGCTCGGAGACGCCATTACGCTGGGCATTATCGCGACTGGCTTGAATCGCTTGGGGGTCGATATCAATGCCAATGGCGCGCGCGGCACCCAGTTTTAGTGCCGCAATTGCCAGGATGCCAGAACCGCAACCGAAGTCGATAACGGTTTTCCCGTTCAGGTCCAGGCCATCTAACCACTGCAGGCACAGTGCCGTCGTGGGGTGGGTACCGGTACCGAATGCCAGCCCAGGGTCGAGCATCACATTCACCGCATTAGGGTCAGGGACTTCGCGCCAACTGGGGCAAATCCACAAGCGTTCACCGAAGCGCATCGGGTGGAAGTTATCCATCCATTCGCGCTCCCAATCTTTGTCTTCCAATTGCTCGATTTTGTGCAGGAAACCGCTGCCCAACAACGGGTGCTGTTCGAGCATCGCCACCACTTCACTCATATCGGTTGCTGCATCAAACAGACCGATGACATCAGTATCTCCCCACAGCAGGGTTTCACCGGGTAAAGGCTCAAATACCGGGTTATCGTGGGTGTCCTGAAAGGTTACGGATACGGCACCGCTTTCAACCAGCGCATCGCTCAGGTCTTCTGCCTGGCTGCCGCTGGTGTTTAGTTTTAGTTGGATCCAAGGCATAACAATCTCTCTTTAAGAGGGTAAGGATGACGCCATCTGGCGCTTTTCGCCGTAGGCGTTACCGAGATAAAACGCCAACAGGCTCAGCAGCAGCGAAGGCACAATAGGGTGTAGCCCGGCCAGTTGCAGCTTGAAGCTGGCTAATAGCGTATAGCATAACGCACCAACGACCATTGAGCTAAGTGCTCCCTGTGCATTAGCCCGCTCCCAGTACAATCCCAATACCAGTGGCCACAGGAATACCGCTTCTAGCCCACCAAAGGCCAACAGGTTGAGCCAGATGATCATTTCTGGCGGTCGCCAGGCCGCCAGCAGCACCAGTAATCCCAGGACTAAGGTGGTAACACTGGAGAAGCGCTTGATCCTGGTCTCATTTTGCATCTGCTGTGGGCGGATCCCTAGATAGAGATCTTTGATAATCGTGGCGGATGATTGCAATAACTGCGCATTGATGGTCGACATGATGGCGGCCATCGGTGCCGCCAGGAAGATGCCAGCGGCGTAAGGAGGGAGCACCGTGATCATCAGTTTGGGGATCACCTGGTCAGGGATGGTCAGATCGGGAAGGACGGCACGCCCTAGCGCCCCCGCCAGATGCATACCCAACATCAGCACCGCCACCACGATAGTGCCGAGGATCATGCCACGGTGCACGGCTTTACTGTCGCGATAAGAAATGCAACGCACGGCGGTGTGTGGTAAGCCAATAACCCCGAAGCACACTAGGATCCAGAATGAAGCCATAAACGGCAGACTGAGGATCTGCTCAGCCCCTTGTGGGGTGACCAACGCCGGATCGATCTGTTGCAGTTTATCTACTGCACTGTGCAAACCCCCAGCGGCATGGATCACGGCAACCAGTAGCAAGATGGTGCCTAACAGCATCACTAGCCCTTGCATGGCGTCGTTGAGCACACTGGCACGGAAACCGCCCAGCGAGGTGTACAGCGCAATACTGACGCCAAAAATCAACAAGCCGGTATCGTAAGGAATACCCGCCGCAGTTTCCAACAGGCGCGCACCACCAATAAACTGTACGGTCATGGCCCCCAAGAAAGCGACCAGCAGGCTTAGGCTGGCCAGCCATACCAACAGACGACTTTGATAGCGGGCAAACAGCATATCGTTCAGTGTGATGGCCTGGTAACGCCTTGCCAGAATAGCAAACTTTTTACCGAGTACGCCGAGTGAAAGCCACACCGCAGGGAGCTGGATCATCGCCAGCAACACCCAGCCCAGACCGTATTTATAGGCAGCACCGGGTCCACCGATAAACGAACTGGCGCTGATATAGGTGGCGGTCAATGTCATTGCCAGAACAAAGCCCCCCATCGAGCGGCTGCCGAGAAAATACTCACTGAGGAAGTTACCTTTCTGGCGGCGATGATAGGCATAAAACGATAAGCCAAATACCAGTAACAGATAGGCGATTAGCGGCACAATGACTTCAATCTGCACGGTTATCCTCCAGCGAGATATCGCGGAAGATGCCACGTACCATCAGCCAACACAGGCCGATAAACAGCAGTGGCAATAACAGACAAGCCATCTCGAACCAGTGCGGTAGACCGGTGATGCCAATGGCGTTGTCTGGCAGGTAAGCCGCCAGCGACCAGGCCAGCAGATAAAGTAGTGTCAAGCCCAGGGCCCAGCGTGCTTCACGGTGAGCTTGAACAAAGCGGGGTTCCATCCTTGCCTCCAAGGGTTTACGGTTACTCGTCATTCTTCAAGTTGCTTGGGTGTTGGCTACATCTGCTCGCACCAGTCACATAGTTATCTATGCTCCTGGTGACTCTCAGACTTGCTGCCTACAAGCAACCCGAATTATTTTGAGTATATGGGTTGGCAAAGGAGGGGATTTTACGACAAGGGGCGCTTTTGCCAAGCTGTAATCTTATCAAGAGCGATAAAAAAACCGGTTAATGGTGGGCTGATTGAAGGGAAAACCGGGGGCATAGCGACAAATAAAAAAACACCACCTCAAATTTGAGACGGTGTTTTTAATGGTTGGCTAACGGATTAGCCGATTTATTGCAGTCCGAGCTTCTTCTCCAGATAGTGGATGTTGGTGCCACCATGCTGGAAGTTTTCGTCACTCATGATCTTTTGCTGCAGTTCCACATTGGTCTTGATGCCATCAATGATCAACTCAGCCAGGGCATTTTTCATCCGGGCAATAGCGACATCTCGGCTCTCACCGTAGGTGATCAGTTTGCCGATCATTGAGTCATAGTACGGCGGTACAGTATAACCGGCGTAAATATGAGATTCCCAACGAACGCCAAAACCACCAGGGGCGTGGAAACGGGTAATTTTACCTGGGCTTGGCAGGAAGGTATTCGGGTCTTCGGCATTGATACGACACTCTATCGCATGGCCATGAACCTTCACTTCTTTCTGCTTGATCGAAAGCGGCTGACCGGCAGCGATACGCAGTTGCTCTTTGATCAGGTCAACGCCAGTGATCATCTCAGTCACCGGGTGTTCCACCTGAATACGGGTGTTCATTTCAATAAAATAGAACTCGCCGTTTTCATACAGGAACTCAAAGGTACCTGCACCACGGTAACCGATCTCCACACAGGCTTTTGCACAGCGCTCACCGATGTAACGGCGTAGTTCCGGGGTGATCCCGGGTGCTGGTGCTTCTTCGACCACTTTCTGGTGGCGGCGTTGCATAGAGCAGTCACGTTCAGCCAGATAGATAGCATTGCCCTGGCCGTCAGCCAATATCTGAATTTCGATATGGCGTGGGTTTTCCAGGTATTTTTCCATATAAACCATGTCGTTATTGAAAGCCGCTTTGGCCTCCGCTTTCGTCATGGAAATGGACTGCTCGAGATCTTTTTCACTGCGCACAACGCGCATACCACGACCACCACCACCACCAGAGGCTTTGATGATCACCGGGTAACCAATACGCTTGGCGAAGGCGCGGTTTTTATCCATGTCCTCCGTCAGTGGGCCGTCAGAGCCGGGTACGCATGGAACACCTGATTTTTTCATCGCATTGATGGCGGAAACTTTATCCCCCATCAAACGGATGGTTTCAGCGCGAGGGCCGATGAAAATAAAGCCCGAGCGCTCAACTTGTTCAGCGAAGTCGGCATTTTCAGACAGAAAACCATAGCCTGGGTGGATAGCCACCGCACCGGTAATTTCAGCAGCCGAGATGATTGCTGGAATATTCAGATAGCTTTTGACCGATGGAGCCGGGCCAATACAGACGGTTTCATCCGCCAGCAGGACATGTTTTAGATCGCGATCTGCACTTGAGTGAATGGCAACGGTTTTGATGCCAAGCTCTTTACAAGCACGCAGAATACGAAGCGCAATCTCGCCACGGTTGGCGATAACAATTTTATCAAGCATGGTGCGCCTCGTTATTCGATGACGACCAATGGCTCGTCATATTCAACCGGCTGGCCGTTTTCTACCAGGATAGCTTTGACCACACCGGATTTATCCGCTTCGATCTGGTTCATCATTTTCATTGCTTCAACGATGCACAGTGTATCCCCGGCGTTGACAGTCTGACCGACTTCTACAAACGCTTTGGCATCAGGGCTAGGCGTACGGTAGAACGTGCCGACCATTGGGGAACGAACGATATGACCACTCATGGCTGCTGGTGCTGCAGGCGTTTCTGCGGCAGCAGGTGCACTGATGGTGGCCGGGGCAGGTTGAGGGGCTGGCATGGCGTACTGTTGCATTGTCGGGAAAGCCTGCACAGGTGCAGCACGGCTAATGCGAACTGACTCTTCGCCTTCAGAAATTTCCAGTTCAGAAATGCCTGATTCTTCAACCAGCTCGATCAGTTTCTTGATTTTACGAATATCCATGAGTGTGATTCCGTACTCTTTTGGTGTCTACCCGTGCTTCTTCAAGCGGTAGCTGGCAACGTCCTTCACGCCTCTCCCTTACCGGATTGACCCGGTTACAGAAAATGGGCTCTGTTGCTGCCTACCTACCCTTTGAATCGACTTGGGTATAACAATTAATGGGTTTTTAACAAACGGTTAACCGCTGCCTGTAACGCAAACGTATAGCCCTCGGCACCGAGACCGCAAATCACCCCTACCGCGATATCGGACAGGTAAGAGTGATGACGGAATGGCTCGCGGGCATGCACATTGGACAGATGGATCTCGATAAACGGGATCTGCACCGCCAACAGTGCATCACGCAGCGCTACGCTGGTATGCGTGAACGCCGCTGGGTTAATCAAAATAAAATCAGTATTACCCTGTGCCTGATGAATGCGATCAATTAATGCAAACTCGGCATTGGATTGCAGATGACCCAAGGTGATATCTAAAGCGAGTGCCTGGTTTTCCAACCCATTAACGATCTCTGTCAGTGTCGTGCTGCCGTACTTTTCCGGCTCACGCGTCCCCAGCAGATTCAGATTGGGGCCGTTTAGAAGCAAAATGTGAAACTTATCCGCCATTGTGCTGGTATCTCCGGCAATAAAACCATCATCGTAAAAAATAACCTGATGTCACCCATTTGTCACCTGTTACCGGGGGTTTTTATGCCAACGGCAGGGACAAGGTCAGGCATTATAATGATATCGTAGCAATTCGCAGCTAAATAGTGGTCTTATCAGCGAAGATATTCAACCCTAAATCAGCAAACAATGCATACTGCTACTGGATTATGAGGGGTAGAACACAGAAAAGTTCCGTATTTTAGCGGGGGATTGGGGCAAATAATCTTGTCGTTCTCTATGACTTAGGGCGCCACCATAAACGAAATTTCTTATAGCGCAACGCCAATAACAGTAGTGCCAATGTGGCATAGATCACCGGTGGTGGTGAGACGGTTTTCACCGACCATAAGTAATGAATGGGAGCGAGAATCGCCACCAGATAAACCAGGTTGTGCAGTTTTTGCCATTTCCCCGCTAATTGGCGTTGTGCCCATAATGTTGAGGTGGCGGCCAGCGCGAGCAGGATTAGCCAGCAGATCATCCCCAGCGTCAGATAGGGGCGGGTGACTAACTCATGCCCTAACAGGTTGATATTACTTAGCCCCAACTCCAGTGTCGAATAGCTCACCAGATGCAGGGTTGCCCAGGCAAAACACCACAAACCCAGCAGCCGGCGGGTACGCATTAACAACGGTTGCCGGGTGTAGCGGGCGAGTGGGGTCACCAGTAGCGTGGCCAGCAGCAATTTTAACGCCATCCTGCCAGTAAAGTGCTGAATGTCTTTGGCTGGATCAGCGCTTAACCCACCGTGCATCACTGCCAGAACCAGCCAAAGGAATGGCAGTACGGCCGCCAACGTGATCAGCACCTTGAGCCCGGTAATCTGTTTGGCGGTTAAACGCATTTAGAAATTCTCCCGTAAATCGAGACCGCGATAGAGCGAAGCTACCTGGTCTGCATAGCCATTAAACAGTAACGTGGGTTGGCGTTGTACATCCAGAACGCCTCCAGCACCAATAAAACGTTCGGTTGCTTGTGACCAGCGCGGGTGGTCGACATGGGGATTCACATTGGCGTAAAAGCCATATTCATCGGGAGCAGACAGATTCCAAGTGGTGGGCGGCTGTTCACGTGTCAGGCTGATTTGCACAATGGACTTGATGCCTTTAAAGCCATACTTCCAGGGCGTAACCAGGCGCAGCGGGGCCCCATTTTGTGGTGGCAGCATCTTGCCATAAACGCCGACGGCTAACAGGGTAAGAGGATGCATCGCTTCATCAAGGCGTAAACCTTCAACATAGGGATACTGCAGGCCACCACCGATAAAACGATCTTTCTGACTGGGCATCTGCTCTGGGTCATACAGGGTCTGAAAGGCGACATAGCGGGCGTGACTGTTGGGTTCGGCCAGCTTGAGTAGCTTACCCAGTTCAAAACCGATCCAAGGTATTACCATCGACCAGGCTTCGACGCAGCGCATACGGTAAATACGCTGTTCCAAGGGAAAACGCTTGATCAGGTCATCAATATCCAGCGTGATGGGTTTACCCACTTCGCCATCGATCTTCACCTGCCAGTTGTCAGTTTTCAGCGAGCCAGCATTGGCCGCGGGATCGGCTTTATCCAGACCGAATTCATAGAAGTTATTGTAACCAGACACTTTGTCTTCCGGTGTCAGGGCCAGTTTGGCTTGCCAGACTTCAGGGGTGCTGAACGTCAGGGGTTTTCCCGGTGGCGCTTTAGGTCGATCGTTGCCTTTGAACCAAGATAATAAGTCGGCCCGACTCGGGGTGGGTAACGCCAGTGAGGCGGCGCTGAGCCCTAACGCCTGGAGTATTTTTCGCCGTTGATAAAATACACTTTCCGGCGTGACGTCGGCTTCGGTCAGTTTTCGTGGTTGTTTCATGTTTGGTTTCATTTTTGGTTTCCCTCCTGTCTTGTCCCGCAATTTATGGCTAAGTATAAAATCAAGCGGGGAAAGCAGGCGTGTCAGAAGCATAATGATTATATAAACATTATGTGAAGATTGGCTGTTTGCCTAAGAACTTGGTGCTTATACCCCTTGTCATGCAAGCTGCAGCTTGTATGACAAGGGGGTGTAGACCGACTCGCAGCTGTCAGCGGACCTTTACCAAGGTACGGCCTGTCACCTGGTTATTGATCAAGGCGGCCGCGGTAGCAGGGACATCTTCCAGTTGAATTTCCTGAGTTGCCTGTTGGTAGAAACTCTCCGGCAGGAGGGTGGCTAGGCGTTCCCAGGCCATTTGGCGGCGATGTAACGGGGTTTGTACCGAATCCACCCCTTGCAGACGAACATTTCGCAGAATAAAGGGCATCACGGTGGTTGGCAGTTGGTAGCCCCCCGCTAGCCCACAGGCAGCAACGGTGCCGTTATAATTCATCTGTGCCAATACGCGAGCCAGTAATTTGTCGCCAACCGTATCAATGGCTCCCGCCCAGAGCTGTTTCTCCAATGGACGTGGTAATTCAAGATAGTCGCTGCGTGGCAAAACGGTTTTGGCCCCCAGTGAGTGTAAATAGTCGGTATTGCTGCTGCGGCCACTGATCGCGGTGACGTTATAGCCCAGGGCAGCCAGCAGGGCGACGGCGATACTCCCTACGCCACCACTGGCTCCGGTGACCAGAACATCACTATTGTTGGGGGTAACTCCCCCCTCTTCCAGCGCCATCACGCATAACATGGCGGTCAGACCCGCAGTGCCGAGGATCATCGCCTGGCGTTCACTCAGCCCTGATGGCAGTAGTGATAGCCATTCGGCGCAGACACGGGCCTGTTCTGCCAAGCCCCCCCAGTGATTTTCACCGACACCCCAGCCAGTGAGGATAACCTGCTGACCCGGTTTAAAACGTGGGTCTGTACTGCTGTGAACCTTTCCGGCAAAGTCGATACCCGGCACCATGGGAAAATGACGAATAACCTTTCCTTTGCCGGTAATGGCTAGCGCATCTTTATAGTTAAGGCTTGACCAGTTGATATCGACCAGCACCTCACCCTCTGGTAATTGAGCGCTGTCTATCTCTGTCACTTGCGCCAGGACTTGATTGTCTCGTTGTTCCAATAACAATGCACGCATGTCATTATTCCCCTTGTTTTTTATTCTCTATACTTAAAGTTACTGTAGGTGATAAGGGGCAGCAATGCCTTTGAGCAAGATCCGGCTTTTTACATTCAGGTTGATTGAAAGGGTCGGTAGGTAATCACGGGTGAGCAAAAAAAATAGTTTGCACAATTTTATTTGTTCGATTGGCGCAGGTAGTCAGCAACTCTTCATCTTGAAGGGTGGCGAGAAAAGCTGACTCTTTATTTAATCATCACGGGCAAGGTACAAGGATGAGATTCACCACCAAACTCTCTGCATTAATTACTCTGCTGGTGGTATTGGCGATGTTTTTAGTGTTGATTGGGTGTTCATACAGTTTCTTCTCTATCACGCAAGAACGTATGGAACGTCGCTTTGAAGCCTTGGCAACGTCTTTTGATCAGGCTATGTTGCTCGGCCAGATATCAGACTTGAACATCTGGGTACCGCAAGTGATGAAGCCGCTAGGGATAGCAACAATCGAAGTGGATAGCGAAAAAAATCCCCTAGCAACAATCGAAGTGGATAGCGAAAATCACCCCCTTTTATCTTACAACGTACCTATGCCAACAACGCCATGGGGAACACTGATGGGCTATCGGCAAATTTCGTTGGAGTTGATGCATCATCCTGGTACCCAGTTGAAGATCACCTATCGTGATCCATTCGCGGTGAACGTATTCTCATTGCAATCCACCGGTGCGGTAACCCTGTCTATTATTGTCATGCTGATGATCCTGATGCTCAGTTTGCGCTGGTTACGTGAACAGGCAGAGGGTGAAGAGCGCCTTGAGCATCGAGCGCGACGCATTCTTAACGGTGAGCGGGAAGATGTATTGAAGGGCGATGTGCGCGAATGGCCCGCCAGTGTGAGTGGTGCACTAGACCGCCTACTAGCGGATTTGGCGGAAGCACGCGAGGAACGCAGCCGGGTTGATACCCTGATCCGCGCTTTTGCCGCACAAGATGCCAAGACGGGTCTGAATAACCGTTTGTTTTTTGATAATCAGCTCACGACGCTGTTGGAGGAGGAAGGGGCTCACGGGATTGTGATGATAGTGCGCTTGCCTGATTTCGATACCTTGCGTGAAGCTCATGGCAGCGCCGCAGTACAGGAGTTGATGTACTTGTTGGTGAACCTGCTTTCTACTTTTATCATGCGCTACCCTGCTGCACTGCTGGCCCGCTATTTTCACAGTGACTTTGCTGTTTTATTGCCGCATCGCACGCTAAAAGAGGCGGATGTGATCGCCGCCCAATTGATTAATGCTATCGATAGTTTACCACCAACGATGCAGATCGTTGATCGTGAAGCCTTCTTACATATTGGTATTGTCGCTTACCGTAGTGGGCAAACCACAGAGCAGATTATCGATCAGGCAGAACAGGCCAGCCGAAATGCCGTACTGCAAGGAGAGAATGGTTGGTATGTTTATGATAGTGATGTGCCTGAGAAAGGGCGTGGTAATGTTAAATGGCGCACTTTGCTCGAACAGGTACTGGCCCGTGGCGGGCCGCGTCTTTATTTGCAACCGGCGATCACCATCCAGGGAGATGTGCATCACCGTAAGGTGATGAGCCGTATCTATGATGGTACACAGGAGTTACTGCCTGCGGAGTATCTACCGCTGATCGAGCAGTTTGGCTTGGCAGAGAGTTATGACCGCCAGCATGTTAGTCGCATCATTCCGTTATTGGCGTTATGGCCGGAAGAGGATCTGGCATTTCCCCTGTGTGTTAGCTCATTATTGCAGCGTAGTTTTCAACGTTGTTTGCGCGATATGCTGTTACAGTGTGAAAAAAGTTACCGTAGGCGAATTCTGATTGAACTTGCTGAGGCAGATGTGTGTCAACATATCGACCGTTTGCGTCAGGTGTTACGATTGATTACGGGCTTGGGTTGTCGCTTGATTATTTCTCAGGCTGGATTAACGCTGGTCAGTATCTCTTATATCAAGTCGTTACCGGTGGAGATTGTTAAACTTCACCCAGGGTTGGTGAGGAGTATTGATCGGCGTGATGAGAACCAACTCTTTGTGCAGAGTTTGGCTGGGGCTTGTGAAGGTACTCAGACTAAGGTTTTTGCTGTGGGGGTTCGTTCGCGTAATGAGTGGCAGACGTTGAAAGCCTGTGGAGTTCACGGTGGACAGGGTGATTTTTTTGCTCTGGCGGAACCTATCGACGTGAGTTGTAAAAAATATTCACGTCATTATCGTGTTTAACCTGATGATCGGGTAAAAATTAACGTAGAATAGAGACTCTTTTCCCGTGAGTGTCAGTGGTTGCTTTTTTTACCGTTGGTTATCAGGAGAAATGTGAGATTTTATGCGCTGTGTTACCCCGTTGGGTACGTTTATCGGGTGGGGAGCTGGGCCTGTGTTGTTGGGTTTCAGTACTCGTTTGCTTTTCGTACATGCAGTCATAGGTCAGTAATGCAGACTATTTTTCACCGAAGTAGAACATTTTTGCGCCTTGTCGCTGCTTCGAGTGGTTGGTAAAGTAGGCGGATCTTATTTTCCGCCCTCAGATTGCAGGATTATCCTTTCGTTATGTTTAAGAAATTTCGTGGCATGTTTTCTAATGACTTGTCCATCGACTTGGGTACCGCCAATACCCTGATTTATGTTAAAGGACAAGGCATTGTATTGAATGAACCCTCTGTCGTGGCGATACGCCAGGATCGTGCAGGTTCACCCAAGAGCGTTGCAGCCGTAGGTCATGAAGCCAAGCAGATGCTGGGGCGTACCCCTGGTAATATCGCGGCTATCCGCCCGATGAAAGACGGTGTTATTGCCGACTTCTTCGTGACGGAAAAAATGTTGCAGCATTTTATTAAACAGGTTCATAGCAACAGTTTTATGCGCCCAAGCCCACGTGTGCTGGTTTGTGTACCGGTTGGTGCCACTCAGGTTGAACGTCGGGCAATCCGTGAGTCTGCTCAAGGCGCCGGTGCACGGGAAGTATTCCTGATTGAAGAACCCATGGCTGCTGCTATCGGTGCTGGCTTGCCTGTCTCTGAAGCGACTGGCTCCATGGTGGTGGATATTGGTGGTGGTACTACCGAAGTGGCGGTGATCTCGCTCAATGGCGTGGTGTATTCCTCTTCCGTGCGTATCGGCGGTGACCGTTTTGATGAGGCCATCATTAATTATGTGCGCCGCAACTACGGCTCATTGATCGGTGAAGCAACGGCAGAACGCATCAAGCACAGCATCGGTTCGGCTTACCCTGATGATGAAGTGCGTGAGATTGAGGTGCGTGGCCGTAACTTGGCAGAAGGTGTGCCGCGTGGCTTTACGATGAATTCCAATGAAATTCTTGAAGCACTGCAAGAGCCGCTGACGGGGATCGTCAGTGCAGTCATGGTTGCACTGGAGCAGTGTCCGCCAGAATTGGCGTCTGACATTTCTGAGCGTGGTATGGTGCTGACCGGTGGTGGTGCATTGTTGCGTAATCTGGATCGTTTGCTGATGGAAGAGACCGGCATTCCGGTTGTGGTGGCAGAAGATCCATTGACTTGCGTGGCTCGCGGTGGTGGCAAGGCGTTGGAAATGATCGACATGCATGGCGGCGATTTGTTCAGCGAAGAATAGCTTGCAGCCCAGAGTGGAGGGAGTGTAACAGATGGCGTTAACGGCATCTGGTGCTCTCCTCTATCTGTTGTCGAGGAACGCGCATAATTTATGAAGCCAATTTTTAGCAGGGGACCTTCCCTGCAGTTACGCCTTTTTCTGGCAGTGATCGTGGCTCTAGTCCTGATCGTTGCTGACCGCCGACTCGGTACCTTCGGTAAAATACGTAATTACATGGATACCGCTGTCAGCCCTTTTTATTTTTTGGCCAATGGGCCGCGTAAGCTTTTGGACAGCATGTCTGAAACGTTGGCTACTCGCCAACAGTTGGAACTGGAAAATCGTGCTCTACGGCAGGAACTGTTACTGAAAAACAGCGATACCCTTCTTCTTGGTCAATTCACACAGGAAAATGCTCGTTTGCGTGAACTATTAGGTTCTCCTTTACGTCAGGATGAACAAAAAATGGTCGCGCAGGTGATATCTACTGACACTGATCCTTATACCGACCAAGTGGTGATCGACAAAGGTTCCGACAACGGGGTGTATGTCGGTCAGCCGGTTATCAGCGATAAAGGCGTGGTTGGGCAGGTGGTAGCCGTGGCGAAAATGACCAGTCGTGTCCTGCTGATTTGTGATGCTTCCCATGCTCTACCGATCCAGGTGTTGCGTAACGATATCCGCGTTATTGCTGCGGGTAGCGGTTGTACGGATGACTTGCAACTGGAACATTTACCGAGTAATACCGATATCCGTGTCGGCGATGTTTTGGTGACTTCCGGTTTAGGTGGTCGTTTCCCCGAGGGGTATCCGGTCGCGGTGGTTTCTTCGGTGAAGGTGGATAATGAACGTGCTTATACCGTGATTCAGGCTCGACCTACGGCAGGCTTACAACGTTTGCGTTATTTATTGTTGCTGTGGGGGGCAGATCGTAATGGTGTGATGCCATTAGCGCCCGACGAAGTACATCGTGTTGCCAATGACCGTTTAATGCAAATGATGCCGCATGTATTACCCCCAGCGGATGCCATGGGGCCGCCGGCACCGCCGCCAGCGGCCGAAACCACGCAGCCCCAAAGTGTTCCTTCCAGCACGCCCACGGGCGCTGGAGCGCCTAGATGAACAGTTATCGCAGCCATGGGCGCTGGATAATCTGGCTGTCGTTTTTAATCGCATTAGTGCTGCAAATCATGCCATGGCCGGAGCAGATTTATATGTTCCGCCCCTCTTGGTTATTGCTGATCCTGACTTATTGGGTGATGGCTTTACCACATCGGGTTAATGTGGGGACGGGGTTTATTCTCGGGTTTATCATGGACCTGATCCTGGGGTCAACGCTCGGAGTGCGTGCGTTGGCGCTCGGGGTCATTGCCTACCTGGTAGCATTCAAATGTCAATTGTTCCGCAATATGGCCCTGTGGCAACAAGCGCTGGTGGTGGTGCTGTTATCATTGGCCATGGATGTGATTGTCTTCTGGGCTGAGTTTATGGTGATCAACGTTTCTTTCCGCCCGGAGATATTCTGGAGCAGTGTCGTCAATGGTGTGTTGTGGCCATGGCTATTCTTGCTGATGCGCAAGATTCGCCGTCAGTTTGCCGTACAATGAGGTGATATTGATGTCGTCGCTTTATCTTGCTTCCGCTTCACCGCGTCGGCGTGAGTTACTGACTCTGCTTGGCATTTCGTTTGACGTTATTTTGACGCATACGCAAGAGCAACGTCAGGAGAGTGAAACAGCGGAAAATTATGTTTGCCGTCTGGCGCAAGATAAGGCCCGTGCCGGTGTGCTTCTGGTACCACCAGATCGGCCTGTGTTGGGGGCGGATACCATTGTGGTGCTGGATGGCGAGATACTGGAAAAACCTCAGGATGAGCAACATGCGGCGCAAATGCTGGCGGCATTATCAGGTAGGCAACATCAGGTGATGACGGCAGTGGCGATTGCTGACCAGCGGGACGTGCTGTGCCAACGGGTGGTGACTGAGGTGACATTCCGCACTTTGTTGCCGCAAGATATTCGCGACTATATCGCCACCGGTGAGCCGATGGATAAAGCGGGCGCCTATGGAATCCAAGGAAAGGGCGGGTGTTTCGTCAGAACGATAACCGGGAGTTATCACGCAGTGGTGGGCTTACCCTTGGTGGAGACACAGGAACTGTTCAATCATTTTATTGCATTACAAAAAGCAAGGGCCGGTTGATGGTATTGCATCCCCATAGTTGTTCACACTGTATAAAGTTGGCGATGGTGAAGAATCAAAGGTTAATGGCAACCCATACCCAGGCTCCGAGGAGAGAACATGACAGCTGAGTTACTGGTTAATATCACACCGGCTGAAACGCGGGTTGCCTATATTGATGGCGGTATTCTGCAAGAGATCCATATTGAGCGCGAAGCTAAGCGCGGTATCGTGGGTAATATCTACAAAGGGCGCGTCAGCCGGGTATTGCCCGGTATGCAGGCGGCTTTTGTCGATATTGGCCTGGATAAGGCAGCATTCTTGCATGCTTCCGATATCATGCCGCACACCGAGTGTGTCGCGGGTGATGAACAAAAGAATTTCAATGTACGTGATATTGCCGAATTGGTTCGCCAAGGGCAGGATCTGATGGTTCAGGTGGTGAAAGATCCGCTGGGTACTAAAGGGGCTCGGCTGACAACGGATATTACCTTGCCTTCACGTTATCTGGTTTTTATGCCCGGAGCCGCCCATGTGGGCGTTTCTCAGCGGATTGAAAGTGAGGCCGAACGTGAACGACTCAAGGCGGCGGTAGCGGGATATTGCGACGATTTAGGTGGTTTTATCATCCGCACTGCGGCTGAAGGCGTGGGTGAAGAGGAGTTGGCACAGGATGCGGCTTTTCTCAAGCGTCTGTGGACCAAGGTGATGGAGCGCAAAAAGCGTAACCAGACCAAGTGCAAACTGTATGGTGAGTTAGCGCTGGCACACCGCATTCTGCGTGATTTTGCCGGAGCGGCGCTGGATCGGATCCGTATCGATTCGCGGTTGACCCATGATCAACTGGTGGAGTTCACCAGCGAGTATATTCCGGATATTAGCCACAAACTTGAACTATATGCCGGTAGCCAACCGATTTTCGATTTGTACGATGTGGAAAACGAAATTCAACGGGCGCTGGAACGCAAGGTTGAGTTGAAGTCCGGTGGTTATTTGATTATTGATCAAACTGAAGCAATGACCACCGTGGATATCAACACGGGGGCTTTTGTTGGTCACCGTAATCTTGATGAAACCATCTTTAATACCAATATTGAAGCCACTCAGGCGATTGCCAGGCAGTTACGGTTACGTAATCTGGGCGGCATTATCATTATCGATTTTATTGATATGAGTAATGAAGAGCATCGTCGCCGGGTATTGCATTCTCTAGAACAGGCATTGAGTAAAGATCGGGTAAAAACCACAATCAACGGTTTCTCTCAGCTAGGATTAGTAGAGATGACGCGTAAACGGACGCGTGAAAGCATCGAACATGTGCTGTGCAACGATTGTCCTACCTGTCATGGGCGAGGAACGGTGAAAACGGTAGAAACCGTCTGTTATGAGATCATGCGTGAAATTGTGCGTGTTCACCATGCTTACGATTCTGATCGTTTCCTGGTCTATGCGTCAGCCGCCGTGGGTGATGCATTAAAAGGTGAAGAGTCTCATGCTTTGGCGGAGGTCGAAATCTTTGTGGGTAAACAGGTTAAGGTACAGATCGAACCGTTGTACAGCCAGGAACAGTTTGATGTTGTGATGATGTAGCGGGTTGGTTGTGCTGAAACACCTACCTGGTAGGGGCAGTAGACTGACTCGCTGGTGCAGAGAATTCACGTTGCCAGTCAACGGAAACAAGGAGAAGTGCGTGAGGCGACTGCCCGGGATCCTGTTAGCCACAGGCACCATTTTAATTGTTGTGGTGGCATTGCTGATCAGCGGGTTGCGTTTGGTGCTGCCTGAGCTGGACCGCTATCGCCCGCAATTGCTGGAAAAAGTGCAGGCCATCTCTGGGGTGCCGGTTGAAGCAGACTTTGTTCAAGGCAGTTGGGAAACCTTTGGGCCGACACTGGAAGTCCGCAATATCCACCTGACGCTCCCGCAAAGTTCCCTGCAGATAGCCCGGGTGACGTTGGCGTTAGATGTGTGGCAGTCTTTGTTGCACTGGCGTTGGCGTTTCCGCGATCTGACTTTCTATCAGCTACAACTCGATCTGAACACCCAGCTCACCACTAGTGATGAGAACAGCAATGGGCTCCAGCCGGGCAGAGTCACCGATCTGTTTCTCTATCAGTTGGACCATTTTGTTCTGCGTGACAGCCGGATCTCGTTTCTGGCACCCTCTGGCTCGCCAGTTCAATTCCATATCCCGCAACTCACTTGGCTAAATAATCATAACCGCCACCGCGCAGAGGGGCAGCTTAGCCTGTCGACGCTCAATGGTCAGCATGGTGAGCTACAGCTGCGCCTGGACCTGCGTGATGAGGAAGGCTTACTCAATACCGGCACTATTTATCTGCAGGCCGATGATATTGACATGAAACCCTGGTTTAGTCGCTGGTTGAAAACGAACACCGGTCTGGAAAGTGCCAACTTCAGCCTTGCCGCTTGGTTACATCTCAAGTCGGGTCAAATTCGCAGTGGTGATGCTTTACTCAAGCAGGGGACCGCCAGTTGGTTGGCAGGCAGTGATCGCCACCATTTAGCGGTGGATAATCTGGCGTTGATGCTCAGTAACCAAGACAGTGGCTGGCAGTTGCATGTGCCGGAACTGAAGCTGAAAACCGATGGCCAGGCTTGGCCTCCGGGGGCTTTTACCGCCCTATGGCTGCCAGAACGTCGCCAACCCATCGGATCAAATCAGCAGGAAGAGCTGCGTATCCGAGCCAGCAATATTCAGTTGGAACGCCTTGAAGGGTTGCTTCCGGCTTTCTCATTCCTCAGCCCAACGTTGATGTCATACTGGCAACACCTGCAACCACAAGGCAAGTTACCGGCGTTGGCACTGGATATTCCGCTGCAGCAGCCAGAAAAAATCCGTTTTCAGGCCTGGTGGCAGGATCTGAATTGGCAGCCTTGGCAAGGTTTACCGGGGGGAGACCACTTTTCTGGTGAATTACAGGGGAGCACGGAACATGCCCGCCTGACCTTAGCGTTAAACAATAGCACACTACCCTATGGCGATATGTTTCGTGCGCCATTGTTGATAAGCCGTGCGCGGGGCTCATTAACTTGGCAGCACAGTGACCAGGGCTGGGAACTGGCGGGGCAGGGGTTGGATGTGCAAGCCAAATCGCTGTGGGCTAATGGTGATTTCAGTTACCAGCAACCGGTGAACGGGGAACCCTGGCTGGCGATTCTCGCGGGGATCCGTCTGTATGATGGCGCTGATGCCTGGCGCTATTTCCCCGAACCCTTGATGGGTAAACATCTGGTGGACTACCTGAGCGCAGCTATTCAAGGGGGGCAGGTAGACAATGCTTCACTGATCTATGCCGGTAATCCACAAAACTTTCCCTATAGGCAAAACGAGGGCCATTTCCAGGTATCTGTCCCGTTGCGCCATGCTACTTTCCAGTTTCAGCCGGGTTGGCCAGCGTTGCATGATCTGGCTATTGATCTTGATTTCTCCAACCAGGGTTTGTGGATGCAGGCTCCGAAGACGCTGTTGGGTAATGTCGTGGGTAGCAATATCTCTGCGGTGATCTCTGATTACCTGATGCAACGGCTAGTTATTGATGCCGAAGTCGCGGGTACAGGGCAGGCTATCCATGACTATTTCCTACAGACGCCATTGGATGATTCAGTTGGAGCTGCTCTGGATGAATTGCAGGTAGGGGGGAATGTCAGTGGGCGCTTACATCTTGATATTCCACTTAATGGTGAGCAGGTGATTGCTAAAGGTGAAGTGACGCTCAATAACAACGCGTTATTGATTAACCCCCTAGGCAGTCAGTTAGAACAAGTCAGTGGTAAATTCCGTTTCAATAACGGTAACCTGGAGAGTGATACCCTGGCTGCTAATTGGTTCGGGCAACCGCTGGCGGTCAACTTTACTACTGAGGACGGGGCTCACAACTATAAAGTTAACGTTGCTATGAAAGGTAACTGGCAACTGGCCAAGCTTGAGGGGCTATCCCCTGAGCTGGCTAAATCGCTCGCCGGCAATGCCGGTTGGCAAGGGAAGGTGGCGATTAATCTGCCTCACCAAACAGGTCAGCCCAGTTATAATATTGATGTTAATGCCGACCTGAAAAAAGTAAGTAGTCACTTACCTGCTCCACTGAGTAAAGCAGCCGGCGAAGCATTACCGGTTAGTATTAATGTTAATGGTGGCCTGAACGGGTTTATGCTCAAAGGGAATGTTGGTAAGCAGAATCATTTTAATAGTGAGTGGTTACTGTCAAAACAACAGGTGAACTTGACGCGCGCAGTGTGGGACGACAATACGACGGTGACGCCCGCCTTACCCAAGGATAAATCGTTAGTCCTTAATTTGCCGACAGTGGATGGTGAACCATGGTTAGCGTTAATGGCTCCGGCAAAAAAACAGCGCAGTGGCTCAGACAACATGGGGAGTTTTAATTTCCCGGCCATGCTGATACTCAATACCAGCCAATTACAGTTGGGTGGACAACTGTGGCGTGATATCCACCTCGCGGTGGAACAGCAACTGGCGGGTGTGATGGTAGTTGCTAAAGGCAAAGAGCTGGATGGCCGCTTGTCGATACCGGACAATGGCCCATGGCGTGCGGATTTCGCTTATCTTTATTATAACCCGCAGTTTTCCAATGATAACAACGGTACTGGCCCGAGTAACCTATTTGCCACCTCTGAGAAGATCTCGTTCCGCGGGTTGCCCTCTTTGATATTGCGCTGTAAATCCTGCTGGTTTATGGGGCAGAACCTGGGGATGGTAGAAGCTGATATTAAGCATCTGGATGACAAATTAGTATTGGAGCATGGCGTGGTGGATACCGGCTATGGTCGGATGAACGTCACAGGTTTGTGGAAACAGAGTAGCCAGGAGGAGCGAACTGCGCTGAAAGGTAAACTACAGGGCAGTAAAATTGATCAGACCGTCGGTTTCTTTGGCATAACCATTCCATTGAAGAATGCGCCTTACAATATTGATTTTGATCTGAATTGGCGTGGGCAACCCTGGAAGCCGCAGTTCAATACATTAAACGGCATGCTGGACATTGACTTGGGTAAAGGCCAGAGTGATGTTATTGAGACGGGGCGGGCTGGGCAGTTATTGCGTCTGGTCAGCTTTGATGCTTTGTTACGCAAATTGCAGTTCGATTTTAGCGATATCTTTGGTAGCGGGTTTTACTTTGACTCAATACGCGGCACGGCCAGTGTGAAAAATGGCATAATGCATACGGATAACTTGTTGATTGATGGCCTGTCCGCTGATATTGGCATGAGTGGGCATATTGATCTGGTCAATCGGCAGATTGCCATGCAAGCAGTGATTGCCCCAGAAATTTCTGCGACAGTGGGCGTGGCGACGGCCTTTGTGATTAACCCGATTGTTGGGGTCGCGGTATTTGCTGCTTCGAAAGTGTTGGGCCCCTTGTGGAGCAAGATTTCGTTTATTCGTTATGACATTACCGGTAGCCTCGATCAACCCAATATTAATGAGGTGTTACGGAAGCCAAGGGAGGAGAAGGCACAATGAAAAATACCAATGTTGCGTTGCTACAACTGTGTAGTGGTGAACAGGTACGAGATAACCTGGCCCAGATAGAGCAGCAGATTAAGCAACTCGGTACTGGGGTTAAACTGGTTATGACACCAGAGAATGCCTTACTGTTTGCCAACACCGCTGCTTATCGTGAGCATGCAGAACAGCAAGGGGATGGACCATTGCAGCAGGCCGTGCGTGAAATGGCCCGCCGTTATCGGGTGTGGTTGTTGGTAGGGTCGATGCCGCTAATTAGCCGCGAAGACTCACAGCGTATTACCGCCAGTAGCTTGCTGTTTGATGACCAAGGTGAAATCCGTGGTCGTTACGACAAAATGCACATGTTTGATGTGGATATTAACGATGTGCATGCACATTACCGTGAATCTGACGCCTATCAGCATGGTCACCAATTGACGGTGGTTGACACCCCGGTGGGTCGTTTGGGTATGACAATCTGCTATGATCTGCGTTTCCCCGGTCTGTTTCAGGCATTGCGGGCACAAGGGGCTGAGTTAATCTCGGTGCCTGCGGCATTTACCCGGGTGACTGGTGAGGCGCATTGGGAGATCTTGCTGCGTGCCCGTGCTATCGAGAACCAGTGTGTGATCCTGGCACCAGCTCAGGTTGGCCGCCACGGTACCACGCGCCGTACCTGGGGACATACCATGGCAGTCGATGGTTGGGGCAATGTGTTGGCAGAAAACGCCGATGGGGTCTGTGCGCTGAAGGTGCGTGTGGATCGCAGTAAGTTACAAACAATACGCAGCCAGATGCCCGTAATGCAACACAATAGATTCCAGCCAACGCTGATTGCACCGGCTGAATCCCTTTCCGCCAATAAAGAGTGAAAAAACTATGAGCCTGACGTTTGTCAGTGAGCAGTTACTCGCTATGAATAAGCTGAGTCATCAAGACCTTTTCTCCGCATTGGGGCAACTGGCTGAACGCCGCCTTGATTACGCCGACCTCTATTTCCAATCCAGCTATCATGAAGCTTGGGGAATTGAAGATGGCATTATCAAAGAGGGCTCATACCATATAGATCAAGGTGTTGGTGTGCGAGCGGTGAGCGGTGAAAAGACCGGTTTTGCCTATGCCGACCAGTTAACGTTGAATGCGTTAAACCAAAGTGTTCAGGCGGCACGCAGCATTGTGCGTGACAGTGGCAACGGTAAAGTGCATACCCTGGGTGAAATCAGCCATCAGGCGCTGTATCCACTGCTTGATCCGCTACAAAGCCTGCCGCGTGAAGAGAAAATTGCCCTGCTGCATCGGGTGGATAAAGTGGCACGCGCGCAAGATAAACGGGTGCAGGAAGTTACGGCCAGTATTACCGGTGTTTATGAACAAGTGCTGGTGGCAGCAACCGATGGCACTTTGGCTGCGGACGTTCGGCCATTGGTGCGCTTTTCCGTTAGTGTGCTGGTGGAAGAGGATGGCAAGCGCGAACGTGGCTCCAGTGGCGGCGGTGGTCGTTTTGGTTATGACTATTTTCTGCAAAGCGTTGAGGGTGAAATCCGTGTTGACGCTTATGCCAAAGAAGCGGTGCGTATGGCCTTGCTCAACCTCTCCGCCGTGGCCGCTCCTGCTGGTACCATGCCGGTGGTTTTGGGGGCAGGTTGGCCTGGCGTGCTGTTGCATGAAGCTGTCGGGCATGGTTTGGAAGGTGATTTCAACCGCCGTGGTACTTCGGTATTCAGTGGGCAGATGGGCAAGCAGGTGGCTTCTGAACTCTGTACCGTGGTGGATGACGGCACGATTCAGGGGCGTCGAGGGTCGTTGTCTATTGATGATGAAGGGGTACCAGGTCAGTACAATGTGTTGATCGAAAACGGTATTCTTAAAGGTTATATGCAGGACAAACTCAATGCGCGTTTGATGGGAGTGGCCCCGACGGGTAATGGTCGCCGTGAGTCTTATGCCCATTTACCGATGCCGCGCATGACCAATACCTATCTGTTGGCGGGGAAATCTACACCGGAAGAGATTATCGCCAGCGTCGATTATGGCTTATATGCGCCAAACTTTGGTGGAGGTCAGGTGGATATTACCTCTGGCAAGTTTGTGTTCTCCACGTCAGAGGCTTATTTGATCGAAAAGGGTCGCATTACCACCCCGGTGAAAGGGGCTACGCTGATTGGTGCGGGTATTGAGGCGATGCAACAGATTTCGATGGTAGGTAACGATTTGGCGCTGGATCAAGGCGTGGGTGTTTGCGGTAAAGAGGGGCAAAGTATACCGGTTGGCGTTGGGCAACCGACGTTGAAGCTTGATTCTTTAACCGTTGGTGGCACTGCGTAATAATCACCGGGCCTCGACACTACATGTCGAGGCCCGATGCAAGTACCGTTCAAAAACGTATTACCGCTTTGCCCGGCAATTTATCGTTATAGCGGGTTAATCTTCCAAATTTAGCACGGCTTTTCTCTTCAGAACCACCCGCAGCACAAAGTAGTAGACGATGCCCAAGCCCAGCCATTTCAGACCGAGGATTTTCGCTTCCATATCCATTTCATACAGCACAAAGCCGATGATGAGCAGACCAACGAACGGGAACAACAGGTGCTTCACCCACGCAGTGGATTTCTGACGGATAATGTAGTGGTTAATCACTGATAGGTGCAGCAGCATAAAGCCCATCAAAGCCCCGAAGTTAACCAGACGACTCAGGTTATCGATCCTGCCATCAAAATAGATCCCAGAAGCGAGAGAGATCACCGCAACCAGCAGCGTACTGACATAAGGGGTTTTAAACCGGGGGTGTACTTTTGCCAGGATCTGCGGCAATTGACGGTCACGTCCCATGGCAAATAGAATGCGTGAGATCGCCGCCTGTGCCACTAACGCATTGGCGATCCCCCAAGAGATTGCTGTTGCCCAGATAGTGGCCTGTTTTAGCCAGGTTCCCCCCGCCAGATTGGCGGTGTCATAGAACGCGGTATCCAGATTGGTGAAGCTTTTACCTGCAGCCAAGTCTGCCGCGATCCAGGTTTGCAGGATAAATAGTGTCCCTACCAGCAGCAAGGCATACAGGGAGGCTTTGCCTACAGCATCGGCGCCACCTTTACTCTCTTCAGATAATGTCGAAATACCATCAAAACCCAGGAAGGAGAGCACCGCAATGGAGACTGCCCCCATAACCAGCGGCAGGCTGAATTTTTCGGCATTATAGAGTGGGTTTAGCGTCAGCCCACCTGCCCCTTCGCCGGAATAGAGTGCAATTAGCCCCATCACCACAAAGATGGTCAGGATCACAATCTCAGCGACCAAAATGTAGCGGTTAGCCCGGGCAGTGAATTTAATCCCTACCAGGTTGACGGCACTGTTGATGACGATAAAGCTCACTATCCATAACCAGGACGGAACATCAGGCAGAATCGGCCTCAGAGCCGCCGCGCTGACGATATACAGTAGTGAAGGGACCAGAATGTAATCCAGCAGGATTAGCCAACCGGCAAAGAAACCGGCGGTTTCATGAATACCACGCTGCGCATAAGCATAAACCGAACCGGAAACCGGAAAGGCAAGGGACATCGACCAGTAGCTCATCGCGGTGAAGAACATCGCGACCATACCGATCAGATAAGCCAGTGCCACCATTCCGTTTGAGCCATCCCACACATAGCCGAAGACGCCAAAGGGGGCGATGGGCACCATAAAGATCATGCCGTAAATCACCAGATCTTTAAGTGTCAGGGTACGGTGCAATTCCTGTTTATAGCCAAATTGTTCTACAGACATGCTTCGGACTCCTAGTCCAGGCTGATGTTTAACTGGGTTGCCACGCTACGTGGTAGCGCGAAGCGGCAAGTTTTCAGTGGATCAACCACCTGACAGATTTGCAGGTCGCCAGTGATACTCAGCACATTGATGGCATCGGCGAGGGAAAGCTGACTGTGATCGGCGACAAAGTGTGCCATATTGTGTGTCGCCAATTTGGCCGCGTCATCCAGAGTTTTCGCCGAGGCCAGGGTATAGAGTGCTTCTTGGGTACTGATCATTGGGGTGGGCAGGGCGCACTCTTTTACTACGGTCAAATTCACCACGACTTCACCTGGGATCTCCAGCCCACAGACTGACACTTCGCCATCGCCCATGGCGGCATGCAAATCACCAAGGGCAAACAGGGCACCAGGAACGTTCACCGGTAGCCAAAGTGTGCAGCCTTCAGTGATAATTTTGCAGTCCATATTACCGCCATGAGCATCAGGTGTTCCGCAAGGTACGGCTTCCCCTGCTGGGGCAACACCAATTACGCCAATCATCGGTTTTAACGGCCAGCGCACACCGCCTGGCAGTAGTGCGTATCCCTCTTCCAAGGGGATGGTACGAATTTGCGGTTGCTGGAGTTGATCGCCAATCACTCCCAGACCGGGAGCGGTGACCATCACCGCCTGGTTGCTGCGTGGGGTAATACGTTTGATTTCGACCCGCAATATATCGCCAGGCTCGGCATCTTGTACGTAAACTGGGCCAGTGGCTGGGTTGATTCGGCTCCAATCTAATTCGGTAAACGTGGCCTGCTCAGAAGCAATCTGATCTTCAAAGCAGTCACAGGTTTCAAAACAAACGTCACTGCCGCTGGCGATACTGATGACAGGGGCGTTATCACGTGACATGGCGTAAACCACATGCGTGCGTGGGATCTTCTCCATGGTGATTCCTATTATTGTATTGATATTGTGTTGGTGGCATGAATCTCAATGTGTCGTTTCAACGCCACTTTCCTTGCCGGAACGGATTAATAAATCATATCCGTTGGGATGGAAGCAAGAGGCACTAACCGGGGCCAGATCGGGGTCAGAATCGCCATCTCAACTTAATTGGTGGGATATGCTTTAAATGTTTATCTCGACGAATTTTTAGCTCGAGTTAAGCTATTTTTATCGCATAACCGTTTGGCTAGTGGATGAAAATAGCCTAAAGTTTCTAATAGAGAATCTGAGCCATTTGAAGGTAAAGGGGGGCTCATCGCGATGAGATAAAAAGAAAGGTGACAGATTTAATCCTCAGATGGATTCAAGTGGGATATCCGCTGCAGCATGCATCAACCTGAGGATACAAGGTGTCAGGTGTGTTAGAAAGTGGCATGATTGATGGCGATATCTGTTGGTGCTGCCTGCCGTCAATGGCAGAGCAAATGTTACTGGGCTGTCATCCTTAATTCATTATTTTTTGCTATTAATCAGGGAATGTATGAGTAAACGTACGCTAATAGCGATGCTTATTGCTGCTGCTGTCGCCGGTTTCAGTGTGCTATATGAGAATGAAGGGCGTGTTATCGCTCCTGTTTCTGCCCCGGCAGCAGCGGCAGAGAGCATCGATAAGCTGACAGAGCAGAAACGCGTGGTTAGCTATTTGCAGCAGCATCGGCGGCTGCCGGACTACTACATCACGAAAAAGCAGGCACGGGAGCAAGGCTGGAATTCCCGCAAAGGCGATCTCTGTTCTGTATTACCGGGTAAGGCTATTGGCGGTGACTATTTTTCAAATCGTGAACGGCAGTTACCTACTACCAACAAACGAGTATGGTACGAAGCGGATATTAACTATCAATGTGGTCACCGCGGGAGTGATCGGTTGTTGTATTCCAGTGATGGCTTGATTTTTGCCACCAATGACCATTATAAAAACTTCGTTCGAGTGGAGTGAGCCAATGGGGAAAGTAGAGTTTGATTTTAACCAGATACCAGACTTGCCAACATTCTATCGCCGCTTTGCCGAACAATTCGGATTGGGTAAAAATGGCGAATTTGGTGCCAATCTTGATGCGTTATGGGATGAGGTGACTGGCGGTATTAATCTGCCGGTGGAGATTGAATTTCTCAATCTTAATGCTCGCCGCACACGCCGTTTTGGCGCCATTATTCTGTTACTTGAGGAAGCGGAGGAAGAGCTGGAGGGTAAACTGCGGTTCAATATGCGAGAGGTCAGCAATACGCTAACCCATCACCAGGGATGAGCATCATTCATTCCTGGTGAGGCGGTGGGTGAGTTATTGTTGCGCTTCAGCCAGATCGCGCAGGTATTGAAAGATTTGGCGGAATGATTTCGGCGGCTTGTTAGCAGCCTTCTCTTTTTGCGCATTACGCACCAGTGCACGTAATTGTTGACGATCGGCTTCTGGATATAACTCCAACACCGAGGGGATGGCATCATCACCCTCTTCCACCAGACGATCTCTTAGCGTTTCCAACTTATGGAACAATGAAACCTGCTGGTTATGGCGGTTCTTCAATTTATCGAGGGCAGTTTTAATCGGTTCGACATCACGTGCACGCAGCATTTTACCGATCAGTTGAAGCTGGCGGCGTCGACCTTCTCTGGTGATCTTTTGTGCCAATTCTATGGCGGCGCGCAGATCTTCATCCAGCGGGATACGCTCCAGCGCATTTTTACCCAACTCGACCAGTTCGCTTCCCAAGTCTTTTAGTGTTTCAGCGTCACGTTTTATTTCGCTTTTACTGACCCAGATAATCTCGTCTTCGTCCTGGTTTTCGTTCTGCGGGACATCGTCGAGCCAGTCTTTAGGTAGTTTGTTCATGGCAGGCTCCGTTAAAAAGAGGCTAATCCTAACAGGTTGTCGGCTTTATGCGAAATTTCGTGCGGTTCCTGTTAGACTCAAACTCATCTATTCGAGTTCATTTCAGACTGCAATCTGGCATCATTTGAGCTTCCAATCTGGCATCATTTGAGCATAAATGTGCAGCCTGAAATAATTTTAGCGTGCTATTGGGTGTAAGATTATGCCGCTACGGCACTTTTTCCAACGATTCTCTGATCAATGATGGCCGACTGATGAAAGTAGTCACTCAAGTTGCAGAACAGCGCAAGGCGCTGGAACAAGCGGTTTCACAGGCTCTGGAGTTGGCGCGTGCCGGTTCCGATGGAGCAGAAGTTGCCGTGACCAAAACCACCGGTATTAGCATCAGCACCCGTTTTGGTGAGGTGGAAAACATTGAATTTAACAGCGATGGCGCATTAGGTATCACGGTTTATTGTCAAAACCGTAAAGGCAGTGCCTCGTCTACCGATCTCAGCCCAGACGCTATTTCCCGCACAGTCCAGGCGGCGTTGGACATCGCGCGTTATACCTCGTCAGATCCTAACGCAGGTCCGGCAGATAAAGAGTTACTGGCGTTTGATGCCCCCGATCTCGACCTTTTCCACCCCACAGAACTGGATGCTGACCGAGGTATTGAACTGGCGGCTCGTGCCGAACAGGCTTCGTTGGCCGCCGACAAGCGGATTACCAATACCGAGGGCGGGAGTTTCAACAGCCATTACGGGATCAAGGTGTTCGGTAACAGTCATGGCATGTTGCAAGGTTACTGCTCTAGCCGCCATTCGCTCTCCAGTAGTGTGATTGCCGAGCAAGAAGGTGATATGGAGCGTGATTACGCTTATACCATTGGCCGCGCAATAGAAGATATGGCGAGCCCGGAGTGGGTGGGGCAGGAGTGCGCACGCCGCACCTTGGCCCGTCTTGCACCTCGTAAGCTGGCGACCATGAAAGCGCCAGTATTGTTCGCTTCTGAAGTTGCAACCGGTCTGTTTGGCCATTTGGTGGGTGCCATCAGTGGTAGTAGTGTTTACCGTAAGTCCACCTTCCTGCTTGATTCGCTGGGCCAACAGATCCTGCCTGCGTGGCTGACCATTGAAGAACACCCACATTTGCTGAAAGGGTTGGCTTCAACGCCTTTTGATAGCGAAGGTGTTCGCACTCAACGCCGTGATATTGTCAAAGAGGGCGTGTTGCAGACTTGGCTCCTGACTAGCTATGCGGCACGTAAGCTGGGGTTGCGTAGCACTGGTCATGCCGGAGGGATCCACAATTGGCGCATAGCCGGGCAAGGGGATGATTTTGCTGGCATGCTTAAGCAGCTAGGGACAGGGCTGGTGGTCACTGAGTTAATGGGGCAGGGGGTCAGCGGTATTACCGGCGATTATTCCCGTGGTGCTGCCGGTTTCTGGGTTGAAAACGGCGAGATCCAATATCCTGTCAGTGAGATCACCATTGCCGGTAATTTGAAGGATATGTTACGCAATATTGTGAGTATCGGTAGTGATATTGAAACGCGCAGCAATATTCAATGTGGCTCTGTTCTGTTGCCAGAAATGAAAATCGCCGGGCAGTGAGTGATGCCCAACGATAATAAAATGTACCGGCATCGGTAATAAACATCGCTAATAAACATCAGTAGTTGAGTTGTCGAGTATTTAGCATCATAGGGGCGCGCCAGTGCGCCCCTATGGTGAAATCGTCGGTCAATTCAGTTCATTTTCCTTGAGGAAGCTCTTTCCCCCGAGTTGCTGCATTTGGTGCAAAATCCATTGTTGTCGCTGAATCACATAGCGAGAAGGGGCATTCACTTTAAAACGATGCGGGTTAGGCAACACCGCTGCCAGCAAGGCCGCCTCGGAAGAGGTTAGGCGTATCGCGGGCTTGTTGAAAAAGCGTTGTGCTGCCATTTCTACACCAAAAATTCCGTCACCGAATTCGGCGATATTCAGGTAAACGGTTAAGATACGGCGCTTGGCCCAGGCAAGTTCAATACCTGTTGTTAATCCAGCTTCCAGCCCCTTGCGTAGCCAACTACGGCCATCCCACAAGAACAGGTTCTTTGCTGTTTGTTGCGATAGTGTAGAGGCGCCACGGATAGACGTCTGGTTTTTTTCATTATGGCTGATCGCCTTTTCGATGGCATCAATATCGAATCCCCAGTGGTCAGGGAACTTTTGATCTTCTGAAGCCATCACGGCCAAGGCCATATTGGGTGAAATATCATTCAGTTCAACCCAGTCGGAATGGGCCACATAACGGAAATTACCACTGAGCCAGGCGCTGACTTGTCGTTCCACCATTACGGCGGAAAATGGTACAGGCAGAAAAGCAAACAGGATAATGCCTGCCAACCATAAGCCCATGAGGGTTATGGCTCCACGTTTTGCCCAAGACCACAGGCGAGGCAATAGGGTTTTGCGTGAAAGTATTCTCATTTCGTTAAATTCAACACTCACTTGTCTCGATATCATCGACAGAGAAAATCACCTTTTCCCTACCCAGGTTATCCATCATGTTATCAAGAGAGGGAACGATTCCAATGGTCAGACGTGAATTTTGGGCAATAAAACAAAGGGAAAGCAGATAAGTTCTATTGTTTTACCTATCTTATGCATTGGTTGAGTAAGTTTGGCTAAATATTTATCAGCCAAATATTCAGCACCATCATTAGTAAAATCACTCAAATTCTTTACCCCAGTGCATCCACCAAGAGCGATTACCCCACCCAATTGATTAGCATCTGTTTGCGATAGGCGATAAATTTCTCTTCGGATAATCGATGTCGCCGCAAAAGAAACGTCACATTGCCCGGGTATTTTATCGCTGGATAACTGTTTAATTATAGGTTGTTGCTCTCTTTTTTGTATAAAAAGCAACCACTGGTATACCAATATCATCTTATGCGATTAACGTAAGGAACACTTTATGGATCTTGGCACTAGCATCAATAGCTAACCACTTAGCACGATACTCACTCGCTTGATTGCGGCTCTCCCGGTTAGGATGACCTATCAAGGTGGACTTAGTGTTTACAAATAATAAGTACATCACATTTTTTAATGAATCTTCTAACGAGAACACTTACATTTGCTATGTTGTTCACTGTATGATGTGCATGAGTTATTTAAGACCTGTTCGACAAAACACGCAATACCAATGTACAGGTAGTCGATTTCCCTGGTGTTGGCGCAATACTTCGCGCACCCCGGCCTCGGTCGGGGTCATTTTTTTTCAGCGCTCTCCACCCAAGCACGTAACATCGCTACGTCATTGCGCCATTCTTGTTTCAACTCATCTACCCAATCCTGCACGTTATCCCACCAAGCTGGTAAGGTTGGCGTCTGGATCTGCTGTGCCAATTGCTGCAAATGTTTTAGTCCTACGGAACCAGCGGCACCTTTGATTTTATGCCCCTCTTCAGCGATCCCTTTTTGGTCGCGTGCGGTCATATTGGAATCCAGCAGCGCCAGATAACCTGGCATCATCTGTTCAAACATGGCCAGGCTTTGATGAATCAACTGAGGCCCAACCAGCTCTATGTATTGCTCCAACATAGTGGTATCCAGAAACGACTCATTAATCTGCATCGGTTCTTGCTCCGTTTTCTTTAGGGTATGTAGCGGTTGATGATCCCAATAATGTTTAATCATCGCGGTTAGGGCGGGTACTGATAACGGTTTGCTCAGCACATCGTCTATACCTGCAGCAAGATACTCTTTTTTGTCTTTCAATACGTTAGCTGTCAAGGCAATCAATGGGGGCAGGGTGCGGTGAGCATAACGCTCGCGTAATATGCGTGCGATATCCAGTCCAGTCATATCCGGCAATTGTATATCCAGCAATACCAGATCAAATTCATCAGGGTCAAACATCGCTAGCGCATCATGGCCATTCATCGCGACTTCTACGCTGTTTCCCAGTTTTTCCAACACCGAGCAGGCAACGGTGACGTTCAGCTCAATATCTTCCACCAACAGGATATGCAGTGCTGGCAGTGGTAGCTCTTCCTCAACCTCTATCTGGTCCTCTGTCGGTTCCATGGCTGGAGAGACGATGGTCAAGGTAAAGCAGGAACCCTGCCCCGGTGCGCTTTTTACCGTAATATCCCCGCCCATACTCTGTGCCAGCCGTTTAGAAACCGCCAGACCGATACCGGTTCCCGTCGCTGGGTGGCCACCATGCTGGTCTTTGACCTGGTAGTACATGGCGAAAATTTTCTCTTGTTCTTCCAGCGGGATCCCCATGCCAGAGTCTTCCACTTCAAACACCAGCCGTTTGTGCTCCTCATACTTGATGCGTACGACGATTTGCCCCTGCTGCGTGAATTTCACCGCATTGCCGATCAGATTCCACAGGATCTGACGCAAACGCGTGCCGTCAGCCATGACTTGGGCTGGTAGTGGCAGTTGCGGTTCCATCACCAATTGCAGCCCTTTGGGCTGGGCTAATAGGCCGGAAAGATTCTCCAGATCCGCTAGAAAACCGGTAAAATCGACGGGCTGATTATCAAGCTGTACTTTGTTGCGTTCGAGTTTATCCATCTCGATGACGTCATTGAAAATATTACCCAGGGTAATGGCGCTGACATGGATAGTTTTCAGGTATTTCAGTTGTTCGTCGTTCAATTCGGTATCGAGCAGAATGCGGCTTAATCCGACAATGCCGTTCAGCGGTGTACGCAGCTCATGGCTGATCGTGGATATGAAGGTGGTCTTTTCCCGGCTGGCGTTCTCTAAGGCGTCTTGGTAACGCTTGCGTTCGGTGATATCGCGGCCAAAGCCCATCAACCCGTGGCGTTTACCGACGCGGTCATAAAAGGGCACTTTACGTAGTTCAAAACAGGCTTTGCGCCCATCGGGATAGACCAGCCATTGTTCATAAGTCAGAGAGACATTGTGGTGGAAGACTTTTTCATCGGTTTCGATGATTTTTTCCGCGACCTCTTTGCTGTACACCTCAAAGGGGGTAAGACCAATCAATTGTTTTTCACTTTTGCCGGTTAACAGTTCCATTGCCCGGTTGCAGCCGGAGAACTGTCTATCTTCGTTACGGTAGTAAACCAAATCTGGTGAAGCATCGAGAAAGGAACGCAATAGAACGGACTGTTGTTCGAACTCCACCTGGGCAATTTCACGCTGTTCCATCTCTTTGGTCAGTTTATCCATCACCTGATGGCGTTCTTCTTCTGCCTTGATACGGTCAACAATTTCCTGATTGAGTTGGGTGATGTTCTCTGTCATCTGTTGATTCAGGGTGAGATCACGGTGGCGCATTTCTTCCAGTTTATCCACCAGCCGAGCCAAGCGTTGTCGCGACTCTTCCAGTTGTTCCACCACTACGGAAAGAAAATAGACTGCCAAAGGGGTGATGACTAAACCGAACAGGATAGAAGGGAGAATATCGTGCATTTCTACCCGACCACTCAACAGCATGGTGACCGCTATCTGTACCACCATGGCCAGAATCACCAGCGCGGAAGCCAGTAACAGCGAAAAGCGCACCAGCCCTAGTTTTACCATTAAATCAACATAATACTGCGCTAACATCCGGATTTGCTTCATGAGCTATTCCTAGCAGAGGTCAGTGGTTTTCAGTTGCAGTCAACAACGCGACAGCATGATTGATGACGGATATAAATCATACCGCAAAATAGGGTGGAAATAAGCAACCTTACAATGAAGTGTGGGAGTGATTGCAAATTACTACCCGGCAGTCAGCCTAGGGATGATAGCGCTGGTCTGCACTCAGGGCTGACCCCTGCCCACCTTGGCTCAGGAGATAGCCCCCTACCGCCTGCATACCATTCCAGCGGTTTTCGCACCATAACGGGGCCAGTAAGGTGGGGCGGCGTGCACTGGCGGAAATACGGTGGTAAATAATCTCTTTAGGCGTATGGCGGATCATTTCACCGGCGCTGAAAGCATACTCTTCCAGGGCCAACTCGGGCAGACGCCCGGCCTGCCAGGCTCGTGCCATAATACTACCGGTGACAATATGTAGTGGGTGCAGCTTGATACCCTCAACTCCGCAGTCAATGACCGCTTGTAGTGTAGACAGGTGTTGCAGGTGTGTTTCCCCTGGTAGGCCAACAATCAGGTGGCAGCAAACTTTCAGACCGCGTTGGCGTGCCAGGCGTGTGGTCTGCTGATAACTGGCGAAGTCGTGACCACGGTTGATGCGTTTGAGGGTCTTATCCTGTGCCGTTTGTAGCCCTAACTCCAGCCATACTTCAAAACCTTGTTCACGATAACTGGCCAGTAGATCAAGCGCCGCTGTGGGCACACAATCTGGCCGGGTACCGACACAGATACCGATGATATCTGCCTGCATCAGCGCTTGCTGATACATATTGGCCAGCAGTGCGACTTCTGCATAGGTACTGGTATAGGCCTGGAAATAGGCCAGATAGCGTTTTGCCCGATTGACCTTTTTCGCTTGAATGGCTAACTGCGCGGCGATAGTTTGCTGTTGCATCTGTTCGTCGGCAAACGAGGCCACGTTGCAGAAAGTACAGCCTCCCCTTCCTAGCGTGCCATCACGATTCGGGCAGCTAAATCCACCATGCAGCGTGAGTTTATGGATCTTTTCACCGTAACGGCGTTGAAGATCGCTGCCAAACATATTGACTAACTGTGGCAACTGCATAATTCTGAGGTCTCTCTGTGTTTAAAGCGGGGGATGATGCCTGTCGTCATTTAAGTTGCAGCGAGGCGGGTAGCCCGGTGTATTCTGCTTGTCATGTCAGTCCCCTAGGTATAACCAGAAACGGCTTTCCCTGCGATGACAGAGATCAACGCTTTTCTTTAAAGGCGGGAAATTACATAACTATTCATCATTAGTGCAAATAAACTCATTGCCATGGTAATGAAATTTGCTAATCCTCATCGTTGGGTTAAGTTATTTATGGCATAACAGTGAAAAATAGTTACAAATAATAATTAATATGCCTTTATAAGAATAATAATCTGTTTATAGCGCTTTAATTAGCATGCTAAAGAGATGTAATGGGAAAAACATAGTGATGTCGCTCACGTTTTTTACTCTGATCATCTGCCTTTTCATTATGTTCAAAAATACTAAAAATCTTTATTTTCAGTAAATTAATTGCTATTTTTTGCATGAAAACCGCTGTGTAAGCAATATTTGACCTGAGTATTCTTTCTCGCTAAGTTGGGAGTCCGCTGGAAAGCTTTCTTGGCGGGCAAATATCTCGTCATAATTATGCATTAACTGAAGACCCCCTCTTAGAACAAGTCATCTACCACTTGTGAATCTTTTCACCAGAGGCCATTGATAGAGGGCGGAAAAGCAGATTGTCGATCTTGACCTTGCTGATTGGACTTCTTGGGAAGCCCCCTCGCAGTAGGTTGTAAGCGTTACACAGAGCCCGGGGAGGTTCATTGATGATGTTGTACGATAAATCCCAAGAGAGGGACAACTGTGGTTTCGGCCTGATTGCCCATATTGAAGGCGAACCTAGCCACAAGGTAGTGCGTACTGCGATCCACGCACTGGCTCGTATGCAGCACCGTGGTGCTATTCTCGCTGACGGTAAAACAGGGGATGGTTGTGGTTTGTTATTGCAAAAACCTGACCGTTTTTTCCGCATGGTGGCGGAAGATCGCGGTTGGCGCTTAGCTAAAAACTATGCAGTAGGGATGATGTTCCTCAGTCAGGACGAAGAGCAGGCCCGTGCCAGCCGCCGTATTGTTGAAGAGGAGCTGCAGAACGAAACACTGTCGATTGTCGGTTGGCGTGAGGTTCCCACCAACCCGGATGTGCTGGGTGAGATAGCGCTCTCTTCTTTGCCGCGTATTGAGCAGATTTTCGTTAATGCTCCCGCAGGCTGGCGTCCACGGGATATGGAGCGTCGCCTTTTTGTCGCCCGCCGCCGTATTGAGAAGCGTGTGGAGGATAATGACTTTTATGTCTGCAGTTTCTCCAACTTGGTGACGATCTATAAAGGCTTGTGTATGCCGGCAGATCTACCGCGCTTCTATCTGGATTTGGCGGATCTGCGTTTGGAATCTGCTATTTGCTTGTTCCATCAGCGTTTTTCTACCAATACCGTGCCGCGTTGGCCTTTGGCGCAGCCATTTCGCTATCTGGCGCACAACGGTGAGATCAACACCATTACCGGTAACCGCCAGTGGGCGCGTGCTCGTGCCTATAAATTCAAAACGCCACTGATTCCGGATCTGCGCGATGCCGCGCCGTTTGTCAATGAAACCGGTTCTGACTCCAGTTCGCTGGATAATATGCTGGAACTGTTCCTCAGTGGGGGAATGGACTTAATCCGTGCTATGCGTCTGTTGGTGCCACCAGCTTGGCAAAACAACCCGGATATGGATGCTGACTTACGCGCCTTCTTTGACTTCAACTCGATGCATATGGAGCCGTGGGATGGCCCGGCAGGTATCGTGATGTCCGATGGCCGCTATGCAGCCTGTAACCTGGATCGTAACGGTCTACGCCCGGCACGTTATGTGATCACCAAAGATAAATTGATTACCTGTGCGTCAGAAGTGGGTATTTGGGATTACCAGCCCGATGAAGTGGTGGAAAAAGGCCGTGTAGGTCCCGGTGAGTTGATGGTGATTGATACTCGCACGGGTCAGATTTTGCATTCTGCCGAAACCGACAATGACCTGAAAAGTCGCCACCCTTATAAAGAGTGGATGGAGAAAAACGTTAAGCGTCTGGTGCCGTTTGAAGACCTGCCGGATGATCAGGTGGGCAGCCGTGAAATGGATGATGCCACCCTGGAGACTTACCAGAAGCAGTTTGGATACAGCAGTGAAGAGCTTGAGCAGGTGGTTCGGGTGTTGGGGGATATGGGCCAGGAAGCAACCGGCTCAATGGGGGACGATACCCCATTTGCGGTGTTGTCCAGCCGTCCACGCATTATTTATGACTACTTCCGGCAGCAGTTTGCTCAGGTGACCAACCCACCTATCGACCCATTACGTGAAGCGCATGTGATGTCACTGGCCACCAGTATTGGTCGTGAAATGAACGTGTTCTGTGAAGCCGAAGGTCAGGCCCACCGTTTGAGCTTTAAATCCCCGATTTTGCTGTATTCAGATTTCAAGCAGCTCACCACGCTGGAAGGTGAATACTATCGAGCCGATATTCTTGATCTGACCTTTGATCCGGCAGAAGCAGAATTGGAGCAGGTTATCCGTTCGTTGTGTGATGAAGCGGAGCGTAAGGTGCGTAGTGGGGCGGTATTGCTGGTGCTGTCTGACCGCGCTATCAGCAACCAGCGTTTGCCTGTTCCTGCACCAATGGCCGTGGGGGCGATTCAGACCCGGCTGGTGGAAAAGAGCCTGCGTTGTGATGCTAACCTCATCGTAGAAACCGCCAGCGCCCGTGATCCTCACCACTTTGCGGTGCTGTTGGGTTTTGGTGCCACTGCCGTTTACCCCTATTTAGCTTATGAAAGTTTAGCCAAGCTGGTAGATGACCGGGCGATCGATAAAAAACACCGCGATGTGATGCTGAACTACCGCAATGGCATCAATAAGGGGCTCTACAAGATCATGTCCAAAATGGGCATTTCCACCATTGCCTCTTACCGTTGCTCGAAGTTGTTTGAAGCGGTTGGCCTGCACCGTGAGTTGTCTGACTTGTGTTTTCAAGGGGTGGTCAGCCGTATTGGCGGTGCCAACTTTATTGATTTTCAACAAGATTTGCAGAATTTGAGCAAGCGCGCCTGGCTGAAACGTAAACCGTTGGAGCAGGGCGGGTTGCTAAAATTTGTTCATGGTGGGGAATATCACGCTTATAACCCTGATGTTGTCAATTCATTGCAGCAAGCAGTACACAGTGGCGAATACCGTGATTACCTGGCCTATGCCAAGCTGGTAAATCAACGCCCAATAGCCACGTTGCGTGACTTGTTGGCCATCAAACCGCAACAGACGGCTATTCCGGTTGAGCAGGTTGAAGCGGCTGAGTCACTGTTTAAGCGCTTTGATACGGCGGCGATGTCCATTGGGGCACTCAGCCCGGAAGCACACGAATCACTGGCGATAGCGATGAATAGCCTGGGGGGCTTCTCCAATTCCGGTGAAGGGGGTGAAGATCCAGCGCGTTATGGCACTAACAAAGTGTCTCGTATTAAGCAGGTGGCGTCAGGCCGTTTCGGTGTCACCCCGGCTTACCTGATTAACGCTGATGTGATCCAGATTAAAGTGGCTCAAGGGGCCAAGCCAGGTGAAGGGGGGCAATTACCCGGGGATAAAGTCACCCCTTACATTGCTAAATTACGTTATTCCGTACCGGGCGTAACGCTGATTTCACCACCTCCTCATCACGATATTTATTCCATCGAAGATTTGGCTCAGTTGATCTTTGATCTTAAGCAGGTCAATCCGCAGGCCATGATTTCGGTGAAGCTGGTTTCAGAGCCGGGGGTCGGGACTATCGCGACCGGGGTGGCGAAAGCCTATGCTGACCTGATCACCATTGCTGGCTATGACGGTGGTACGGGGGCCAGTCCGCTTTCATCGGTCAAGCACGCAGGTTGCCCGTGGGAACTGGGGCTGGTGGAAACTCAGCAGGCGCTGGTGGCAAATGGTCTGCGTCATAAAATTCGCCTACAGGTGGACGGCGGCCTGAAAACCGGTGTTGATATTGTTAAAGCGGCGATCCTGGGGGCAGAAAGCTTTGGTTTTGGTACCGGGCCGATGGTGGCGCTGGGTTGTAAATACCTGCGAATTTGCCACCTGAATAACTGTGCGACAGGGGTTGCGACCCAGGATGAAAAATTGCGCCGTGATCACTATCACGGTCTGCCAGAGCGGGTGGTTAACTATTTCCACTTTATCGCCCGTGAAACCCGCGAAATTATGGCGGAATTGGGTGTTAGCCAACTGGTTGACTTGATTGGCCGCACCGATCTGCTTAACGAACTGGATGGGATTACGGCGAAACAGAGCAAGCTGGATCTGTCGCCGTTGCTGCAAACCGCGACACCTCATGCAGGTAAAGCGCCGTTTTGTACCGAAAGCAGTAACCCGCCATTCGATCACGGCGTGCTAAACAAAGCGTTGCTGGCGCAGGCGTTGCCGCATGTTGAAGCTAAGCAAAGTAAGACGCTCTACTTTGATATCTGCAATACTGACCGTTCAGTTGGCGCAACCCTGTCAGGGGCGATTGCCGCGCGGCATGGTGACCAGGGCATTGCTGCCGACCCGATCAAAGTGCATTTTTCCGGGACTGCCGGCCAGAGTTTTGGTGTATGGAATGTCGGTGGGGTTGAACTGACCCTGACCGGGGATGCCAACGACTATGTGGGTAAAGGGATGGCTGGTGGCCGTATTGCCGTGCGTCCGCCGGTGGGGTCATTCTTCCGCAGTCATGAAGCGAGCATTGTGGGTAACACCTGCTTATATGGTGCCACCGGGGGCAAGCTGTTCGCGGCAGGCCGTGCGGGTGAACGTTTCGCGGTGCGTAACTCCGGCGCCATTACCGTGGTCGAAGGAATTGGCGATAACGGTTGTGAATACATGACCGGGGGGATTGTTTGTGTCCTCGGTAAAACCGGCATTAACTTTGGTGCGGGAATGACCGGCGGTTTCGCTTATGTCTTGGATGAAGACGGTGAGTTTCGTAAACGTGTTAACCCAGAACTGGTGGAAGTCTTGGCTGTTGACCAACTGGCCATCCATGAAGAACACCTGCGTGGTTTGATTACCGAACATGTACAGGCGACCGGTTCCTCACGCGCAGAAGAGATCCTGGCGAATTGGCCGGAATGGGCAGCGAAGTTTGCGCTGGTCAAACCGAAGTCCAGTGATGTGAAGGCATTGTTGGGTCACCGTAGTCGCAGCGCCGCTGAGCTGCGGGTTCAGGCACAGTAAGAGGTCATATTGAATGAGTCAGAATGTTTATCAATTTATCGACCTACAGCGTGTTGATCCGCCAAAGAAACCGCTGAAGATCCGTAAAGTCGAGTTTGTTGAGATTTACGAACCGTTTTCAGAAACCCAGGCGAAAGCACAAGCTGACCGTTGCCTGTCATGTGGCAACCCTTATTGTGAGTGGAAATGCCCGGTTCACAACTATATCCCCAACTGGCTGAAGCTGGCGAATGAAGGGCGGATTATGGAGGCTGCGGATCTGGCGCACCAGACCAACAGCCTGCCAGAGGTTTGTGGCCGCGTTTGTCCGCAAGATCGCTTGTGTGAGGGATCCTGTACGCTGAATAGCGAGTTTGGTGCCGTCACCATTGGTAACATTGAGCGTTATATCAATGATAAAGCCATCGAAATGGGGTGGCGGCCAGACATGACTCATGTTCAGCCCAGCGGTAAGACGGTGGCTATCATTGGGGCAGGCCCGGCGGGCTTGGCTTGTGCGGATGTGCTGGCGCGTAACGGTGTGAAGGCGGTGGTTTATGATCGCCATCCAGAAATCGGTGGCCTGCTCACTTTTGGCATTCCCTCGTTTAAGCTGGAAAAAGAGGTGATGATCAAGCGTCGCGAAATTTTCAGCACCATGGGTATCGAATTCCAGCTCAATACGGAAATCGGTAAAGATATCGCCATGGATAAACTGCTGAGTGATTACGACGCGGTGTTCGTTGGTGTTGGCACTTATCAGTCGATGCGAGGCGGCTTGGAAAACGAAGCTGCTCCGGGCGTTTATGATGCACTGCCGTACCTGGTCGCCAATACCAAGCAGTTGATGAAGTACCCTGCACAGCCGGATGAGCCTTATATCGATATGTCCGGCAAACGTGTTGTGGTACTCGGTGGTGGTGATACCGCGATGGACTGTGTGCGTACCGCTATTCGCCAGGGGGCGACACTGGTCACCTGTGCCTACCGCCGCGATGAAGTCAACATGCCGGGGTCCCGGCGTGAAGTGAAAAATGCGCGCGAGGAGGGGGTTGAATTTAAATTCAACTTGCAGCCATTAAGCATTGAGGTGAATAGTGCTGGCCGTGTGGCGGGGATTAAAATGGTGCGCACACAATTAGGGGCTGCGGATGCCAACGGTCGCCAGGTTGCTGAACAAGTGTCCGGCTCAGAGCATGTGATTGATGCTGATGCGGTCATTATGGCCTTTGGGTTCCGGCCTCATTCGATGGGGTGGTTGAGTGAGCAAGGGGTACAGTTTGATGGGCAGGGCCGTATATTGGCACCGGAGTCCGTTGATTGTGCTTTCCAGACCAGTAATCCTAAAATCTTCGCTGGTGGTGATGCCGTTCGTGGTTCTGACTTGGTGGTCACGGCGATTGCCGAAGGGCGTAAGGCTGCTGAGGGGATCCTCAGTTATCTCGAGGTTTAGTAGTGTATTAAGTCCTCTTTTTGCAGAGAGTCTAAGCACCGCTCGATAAGGCAGAGGCACCTTTTGGGTGCCCTCTGCTCAACCGAGTTGGTGTCTGGTACTCAAACGAAATAGTGGGCGATTTCAAGATAACGTTGGCGGTAGCTTGTGGCTTAATGCCAAGCTGCTGCGTCTTCATCGCCTCCTCATGCCCCGCCCAAGTGATTCAAGCGAAAACCCAGCTCGGAGAATAGAACGCAGAATCCGGTTGATCTTCGGCAAAGAGGATAACGGTTTTACGATGTCAAAGAGCAAGTAACTATCATTCATTAACTGTACAAAACTGTACACGTGGTGGTTAGACAGCTTGAGATGGATTAAGCCCTGACATAATCTAGAATGGGTACGGCAGGGGACGAAAATCAATATTCATTCCCGCTGTCTCACATAAAGACTTCATTTCCTCAGATGAAATCACTTTATTTAGTTCTTTTTCATCCCGGCAAAGAGAAAAATCATCATCTACTTTCTTCATAACAAAATCTTCAAGCTTGAATTTTTTTAATTTAGGATAAAAATTTATTGGCTTCTTGGTTTTATCAATAATATCTATATATTTAACTACCTTCATAATATAAAACCCCTTAACATCATCTCCGATGTAATCCAGGATGTTATGACCAGAATATGTTAATGTACATTCTGAAAAAATAACTTCACTGGGACATGTTTTAGTTAAAAAGTCCATAAAATTATGAGAAACCACCTTGATTCCTGATAAGGTATCTATAATGTCAGTGAATATAAGAGACTCAGGAGGAAAGTCATTGGCAATAAATTTTCCATTATAATTGATATTATTATCAAATATGTCGTTATTTACCCTAATAGCATCCTCATAATTTGTTTCTTGTAAGCAGGCATCAGGATGATACTTAAAACTTGATACTAACGAATAAAACATTTTAATCTCCATTAACACGGTTTTGCTAAGGTTAAAGCCCCTGTACTCAGAAAAGGTCTATATCTCAGTTGTAACTGGCGTATTTTCAACGCCGCGCATTTTTTGCTACAATTGTTTGCATTAACAGTTTTTTCTAGTGCATTAAGTTCATCGAGTATCGCTGCATTATAGTCGCAATTTCCTGCTTCTCGCCATCTCGCACAAGGGTTAAACTCTTACCTCGCAAAAACTGTCACCGAGCCTCAACCTTATCCGGCCATACAACTCGGTTCGGAGACCAAAAATCAGAGCCTGGTTGATCTTCGCAAATGAAAACAGGGTTAGTTTACGATGTCAAAGAACGGGGACATCAGGTTAAGTGGTAATGTCAGGGAGGCAAGAACGTCCGCCGGATACAGTTCAACTTACACTCTCCTCTATTGAAATGGCTATGATATATTTTTATTTTAAATATCAATCTAAATTCTTTGCTCCATCAAAAATACGTGGCAAAGGAGAATATCCGGTGCCAAGTATATATTTTATCTGTTCGGTCTGTGTTTTTATAATTAAATCTCGTATGCTTTCCCCTGTATATCTAATAGAAAAGCAATCAGAGTCGACGAAAAAAAACTTAAAAATATTTCCGTTCCTAGCCCAAACCAGGAAATCACCATTAATACTTCTTCCATATATAATTATATTGCTTATGTGTTCAACTAAAAATTCACTTTCTTTGTCCAGAGGTTCAAGGCAGTCTATGTCTCCTATATTAAACCCATCATCAATCGCAGGTTGTAACTTTGAGTTAAATGCATTTTTATTTTGAATTATTCTGTTATGAAGGCCACTGTAATTTTTAAGGGTAATTGGGGTGTCTATAATAAAAAAACCATTTGATGTACCTATTCCATAATAAGATGTAAATTCAACATATGAATCTGGAAATATTATTCCAATATCTTTTTGGCTTTTTAATACCATATCAGATGTTGGTACATATGTTATTGATTTTGAATTAAATAGAGTTTCTATTTGTGACATAGTTCTTCCTTATATTATTTTCTATTTTGAAACAATCCGTTGGATATTGTTGCTCTAACTGTGAATCTCCCATCTGGTGTAACAGCGGTCATTGCTATTGCTGAAGGAATTAAGTTATCACCAATGTAAACTGGGTCAAGTATTCAATGTGTTGAGTGCAGTGTAAAATCTCTGCTTCTGGATGTGGGGAGAGAATGGCTAAAGTTGATGTAAGGTATCCGTTTTGTGAACAAACGGACCCTGTGAGGAAACACGGTTATGGCAAAAGAGGCCATTAGCGTTACCGTTGTCAGTCCTGCAAACGCACCTTCCAGCTCGATTATGCCTATCGCGCCAGCTTTGGTGTTGCTTTTCCAGCAAGGCAATCAGGAACGGTGGCAATCTGCTGCCCTCTGCTCAAACGAAATAGTGGGCGATTTCAAGATAACGTTGGCGGATATGTTCGATCAGCAGCCGGATCTTGCGAGGTGGCTGGCGGGTAAAAGGATAGACCGCATAGATGCCAAGTTTCTTGCCGACCTGATCCAACAGCAGTTCTACCAGGTCCCCATTCATTAGGTCGTGATAGACCAGACAGCGTGGCACATACACAATGCCATGTCCTCCTAGCGCGGCTTTGCGCAGGGCGCCAGCATTGTCAGTTGAGAAATTGCCAGAAACCGACAGCAGATAGTTACCATGCTTGCCTTTGAAAGCCCATTCTGATGCCCCGGTACTCTGGTAGAGGTAATGCAAACAGTTATGAGTGAGTAAGTCATTAGGTTCATGGGGGATGCCGAAGCGCCGCACGTAGGCTGGTGCCGCGCAGATCACCCATTGTGAATCCAAGATGTGACGGGCAATGAGGTTTGAGTCGTCCATAACACTGGTGCGGATCACCAGATCAAATCCTTCCTCCACCAGATTGACAAAACGGTTATCCAGCGACATGTCTACAGTCAATCCTGGGTGCTGTTGGCAGAATTCGGCCACCGCATCAGCCAGTAGCAACTCCCCTGAAATCGTCGGTACTGATATGCGCAGATGACCGGTGAGTTTTTCTCCGTATCCGGCAACCGCATCGAAGGTTTCAAGTGCGGCAGCCTTCACATTTTTCGCACCTTGATAGAGCGTTTTACCTGCTTCACTCAGGGTCAGTTTTCGGGTGGTGCGATAGAACAATTGCACCCCAAGTTGTTCTTCAAGGCGCCCAATTCGTTTACTAACCACTGAGTTTGTAAGGGAATACTGCTCAGCAACCTTGCTGAAAGAGCCGGCTTCTACAACGTGAGCAAACAGAATAAGGTCATCAGTACTGGCCATATTAATCCACTTTTGGAAAAAATATTATTCATTATCTCCATATATCGTTTAAATCGAACAGAGTAAAGTCACTTTTGCATAACAAAATAGCAACAAGGCGGGCGCAGTAGCGCCACCCTGAATAAGGATGCAATGATGACGGATACCCTACAGGCCTTGATGGCCTTTTCGCCTATCGTGGTAAGTGGCGTGCTTTTGGTCGGTTTTAATTGGTCAGCCAAGCGGACCATGCCGATTGCCTTTCTGTTAACTGTATTGATCGCCCTGTGGGGGTGGCAGATGAGCCCGAACAGGGTGCTTGCCTCGACCTTGCAGGGTTTGGTGATTACGCTGACCGTTTTGTGGATCGTATTTGGCGCCATTCTGATGCTCAATACGCTTCAACACACCGGTGCTATTACGGCGATCCGAAGCGGTTTTAGCCATATTTCACCAGATCGACGTATTCAAGCCATTATCATTGCCTGGTGTTTTGGTACCTTTATTGAAGGTGCGTCTGGTTTTGGCACGCCGGCCGCCATCGCTGCCCCTCTGTTGGTGGCGATTGGTTTTCCGGCACTTGCTGCCGTGATGCTCGGCATGATGATTCAGTCAACACCGGTCTCTTTTGGCGCCCTGGGAACCCCGATACTGGTGGGGATTAACAAAGGGCTTGATAGCCAAGCCATCAGCCAAACATTAGCGGCGGGAGGAAGTAGCTGGGACATCTATTTGCAGCAGGTGACAACTTATGTTGCGCTGATCCACGCGAGCATTGGCACCTTTATGCCCGTATTGATGGTGATGATGTTGACCCGCTTCTTTGGGCCTGGCCGCAGTTGGCGTGAAGGGTTGGCCATTTTGCCATTCGCTATTTTTGCTGGGTTGGCCTTTACGGTGCCCTATGCTTTGACCGGTATACTGCTCGGCCCAGAATTTCCTTCTCTGGTGGGTGGCCTGGTGGGGTTGGTCTTGGTGGTTACCGCTGCACGTTATGGTTTTCTGGTGCCGAAAAAGCACTGGGACTTTGCGCCAGAATCTCAATGGCCTGCGGTGTGGCTCGGCTCTATCAAATTCGATCGAAAAGCGACTTCCGAACGCCCTATGTCGTTAACATTAGCTTGGCTGCCTTACGTGCTGTTGGCTCTGTTGCTAGTGGCAAGCCGCATCATCCCTGAGTTTAAAACCCTGTTACTGTCAGTGAATCTGGCTTTCAACGATTTACTGGGCGAAAAAGGGGTCGGCGCCTCCATTGAGTTCCTTTACCTACCTGGCGGGCTTTTGGTGTTTTGTGCAGTGATGGCAAGCCTTATGCATGGTCGCTCACTGGCACCGGTGGGTAAGGCGCTGGGCGAGTCAGGGCGTACGCTGATCGGTGCTGGTTTTGTGTTGCTGTTTACTGTCCCTATGGTGCGTATTTTCATTAACTCGGGTGTTAATGGTGCTGATCTTGCCAGTATGCCAGTGGCTACTGCTAACTTTGCTGCGGGTTTAGTTGGCGAATTTTTCCCTATGCTCAGTGCCACTATCGGCGCGTTGGGGGCCTTTATTGCTGGCTCTAATACCGTATCGAACATGATGTTTAGTCAATTCCAGTTTGAAGTGGCTCAGACTCTTGGGATTTCTACTGTGGTTATGCTGGCTCTGCAAGCGGTAGGTGCGGCAGCGGGTAACATGATCGCTATTCATAATGTGGTCGCTGCCTCAGCTACTGTCGGCTTGCTTGGAAGAGAAGGGGTGACGCTGCGCAAGACCGTGCTGCCGACGTTATATTACCTTTTAGCGACCGGTCTTATCGGTTTGTTATTGATTTACGGTTTCCAGGTAACTGATGTACTGATGCAGTTAAAGTAAGGAGAGAACACGATGAAGGTCATGCGCGTATATCCTGCCAAGCCTGCTGATGTGTACCTTTATGCGACCTGTTTGGTGGATCTGTTTGAACCACAAGCAGGAGTTGATGCGATCACTTTGCTTGAACGTGAAGGCGTCAATGTACACTTTGTGCCGAAACAGACCTGCTGTGGCCAACCTGCTTATACCTCGGGTTACGAGGACGAAGCGCGAGCGGTGGCAACCAGCCAGATGGCGTTGTTTCCTGAGCCTTGGCCTGTGGTGGTGCTTTCTGGCTCTTGTGGTGGAATGATGCACCATCATTATCGGCGGTTGTTTCCTGACAGTGGCGCAGTGGCCGCTTTTTGTGATCGCGTATTTGAGCTTACCGAGTTTCTGGTAAACGTTTGTCGGGTGCGCTGGTTTGGCGTGGGAGAGGCGCGAATTGTGATGCATACGGCTTGCTCGGCTCGGCGGGAGATGCAGGTGCATACCACAGCGCGCAGCCTGCTGGAGCAGTTAGCGGGGGTCACGTTACTTGAACAGGCTGAAGAGAGTGAGTGTTGCGGTTTCGGTGGTACCTTCTCGGTTCGACATCCGGCGATTAGCGAGGCCATGGTGGAAGACAAAGTTCGCCATCTGCAGAATACCGGAGCAGAAATGTTAGTGAGTGCTGACTGGGGATGTCTGCTGAATATCAAGGGGGCCTTGGCTTATCAGGGGAAGGTGTTACCCGCTCAGCATCTGGCCAGTTTTTTGTTGGCTCACAGCCAGCGGCAGGAGAGCGTTCCCAAAGAGAGTGAACAGAGAAACCCGGTATTGACTCATCACAAAGAGGGGGGAAAGGATGAGTACACAGGCTAAATTTTCACCCCGCAATTTCCATCCGCAGGCGGAGGCAGCGTTGGCGGATCCGGTGTTGCGTCAGAATTTTCGTGGAGCGATGGATTACCTTCGCACTAAACGACGAGAGGCGTTTGCTGACCCGGCGGAAGAAGCGGCAGTGCGTGATGCTGCTGAGCAGATCCGCCAGCGCAGTCTCTCGCATTTGCCGGCATTGCTGGAACAACTCGAAGCACGCTGTCAGGAGAATGGTATTCAGGTGCACTGGGCGCAGACGCCAGATGAAGCGAATACCATCATTTATGAGATAGCACAGCGTCACCAAGTGCAGACTATCGTCAAAGGCAAGTCCATGGTGAGCGAAGAGGTGGGCTTCAACCATGCGATGGCTGCTCATGGCATCCACTGCCTGGAAAGCGATATGGGGGAGTATATCGTCCAACTGGATGGTGACGCCCCTTCTCACATCATCATGCCGGCTATCCATAAGAACATACAGGAAGTCAGCGATACCTTTGTTGAACACCTTGATGGCTTTACCCCTACCCATGATGTGGATGCGTTGATTCAGACTGGGCGCAGGGCATTGCGTGAGCAATTTCGCCGAGCCGATATGGGGCTATCAGGCGTTAATTTCGCGGTCGCTGAAACCGGTACCCTCTGTCTGGTGGAAAACGAGGGTAACGGACGTATGTGTACTACCATACCGCGAGTACATGTCGCCATTACCGGAATTGAGAAAGTGGTGGCGTCGTTGAGTGATGTGCCCCCGCTGTACAGTGCGTTGACGCGATCGGCCACCGGTCAGGCTATCACCACGTATTTCAATCTGATCAGTGGTCCGCGTCGCCCAGGGGAGCTTGATGGCCCAGACGAGGTGCATTTGGTGCTGCTTGATAATGGCCGTAGCCAAGCTTATCAGGACCCGGCTTTGCGTCAGACCTTGCAGTGCATTCGTTGTGGTGCCTGCATGAATCATTGCCCAGTCTACACCCGTATTGGCGGCCATGCTTATGGTACGGTCTACCCCGGCCCTATCGGCAAGATAATCTCTCCTCATTTGCTGGGGCTTGAGAACACCCAACATCTGATCACCGCCTCCAGCTTGTGTGGCGCCTGTGGTGAAGTGTGTCCAGTACGTATTCCGATTCCTGATTTGCTGCAGCGCTTGCGGCGTGAAGCCAAACACCCTGCGGCACCAGGCCATTTACCGCTCGCTGGGCAGGGTAAAGCAGCCAAACCGATTGAACGTGTTTTGATGCGGGGGTTTGCCGTGCTAGCCACCCATCCGCGCCTCTATCATACTTTCACCGCGATTATCGCTCGTTTTCAGCGCCTGATACCGAAACACCTTGGCCCTTGGACGCGTTGTCGGCAGGTGCCTAAACCCGCGCCCAAGAGCCTGAATACTTTGCTGCGCCAACAAAGAAAGGAGTGACAGATGTCCAGTAAGGCCGCTATTTTAAACCGTTTGCGCAGCGCTAATGTTGCCCCGCTTCCTGTTTATCCCTCTCAGTGGCAACCTTGGACGGGGGCTGATGATAGTGCCAGAAGGCAACGTTTTTGTATGGCTATCACTGCAGCTCATGCTGAAGTCCTGAGCGTAAAGCACGGGTTGCTTGCTCAGAAACTAGGGGAGTGGCTCAACCGTGAGCAGATAACGACCCTGGTTTGTGGCCGAGGAGGACGCTGGGAGAACGCGGTGAATGAGGCTATACAGGGGTGTGATGTATTACGCCCTGAGGGAGAGTTTGCTGAGTGGAAAGAGGCGTTGTTTGACCGCTGCCAGGCGGGCATTACTCATTGTTATGCCGCTATTGCTGATACCGGCACCTTAATCTTGTTGCCGGACGCCGGAGAGCCACGTACGCTTTCGTTAGTGCCCCCCTGCCATATTGCTTTGCTCGCAGCCTCTACGCTTGTTGACAATTTTGCTCAATGGGTAGCGAATAACGCTTTCGAGCAGGGGATGCCGACAAATTTATTGCTGATATCCGGTCCATCGAAAACAGCCGATATACAGCAGACGTTAGCCTATGGCGCTCATGGTCCGAGTCGCTTACTGGTGATATTAGTGGAGGATTGTTGATGAGCTGGCATGATTTTGATACTGCATTACAAACACGAATTCCCGCCGAGCGCATCATTCGAGATCCGGATCTTCGTCTCGCCCATGGTACCGACGCCAGTTTCTATCGGTTGATACCGGAGCGCGTGGTACGCCTTGGCTCGCTGGATGAAGTTCGTTTTGTTTTGGGCGTGTGCCGAGAACTTAATTTGCCCTGTACTTTTCGTGCTGCGGGCACCAGTCTTTCTGGGCAGGCGCTCAGTGATTCGGTGTTGATCACGTTGACCGATGAATGGCGTGGCCAGCGTATTTTGGATGATGGCAGCCGTATTGCCCTGCAACCCGGGGTTATTGGTGCTGATGCTAACCGCTATCTGGCACCGTTTGGCCGCAAAATAGGTCCTGACCCGGCCTCCATCAATGCTTGTAAGCTCGGCGGTATCGCTGCTAATAATGCGAGTGGTATGTGCTGCGGTACGGCGCAAAACAGCTACCATACTTTACATGCCATGACGTTGTTACTGGCGGATGGTACGTTACTGAATAGTGCTGATCCTCAAAGTCGTCTCGCCTTTGCTGCTGCGCGCCCGGATCTGATCAATGGCCTTGCGGCTTTGCGTGCTGAGGTTCTGGCCAATGAAGCCCTTAGCGCTAAAATTCATCATAAATACCGTCTTAAAAACACCACGGGATACGCTATCAATTCCTTGGTTGATTTTGAAGATCCCATCGACATATTGACTCATCTGATGATCGGTTCGGAGGGAACCTTAGGGTTTATCGCCGAATTGGTGCTTGATACCGTGCCAGAACATCCTTTCAAGGCGTCTGCGTTGTTGATCTTTAAAGACGCTGAACAAGCCTGTCTGGTGACTTCACGTCTGCGTCAGGAGCCTGTTGCGGCGGTGGAGTTGATGGATGGGCGCTCATTGCGCGCAGTGGCCGGTAAGCCGGGTTTGCCCGACTCTATCAACGGCATGAGTCTTGCTGCCTGTGCCTTGCTGGTGGAAGTGCATGGGCAAAATGAGGCGCAATTGAACGCGCGTTGTGAGCAGGTAATGGCGTGCGTTGCCGCGTTTGAACCTTTGTCATCACTCCCTTTTACTCGAGACAGTGAGCCGCTTTGGGCGATCCGTAAAGGGCTTTTCCCAGCGGTAGGTGCTGTGCGTACAACGGGCACCACGGTCATCATTGAAGATGTGGCTTTTCCTGTTGAGCGGTTGGCTGAAGGCGTGGTTGAACTACAACAGCTGTTCGACCATTTCGAATACCACGAAGCAATTATCTTCGGCCATGCGCTGGAGGGAAACCTGCATTTTGTCTTTACTCAGGGTTTTGAGGACCCAGAGCAGGTGGCGCGTTACGGCAAATTTATGGATGCAGTTGCCGAATTGGTGGCGGTTCGCTTCGGGGGTTCCCTCAAGGCTGAGCATGGTACCGGACGCAATATGGCACCTTATGTGGAGTTGGAGTGGGGGCCGGAAGGAATGAGCTTGATGCGACGCATCAAGGCATTACTTGACCCAACAGGCCTGCTTAATCCTGGTGTGATTATCAACGATGATCCGCAGGCGCATTTGACTCATCTAAAACCGATGCCAGCCAGTGATGCCATTGTGGACCCCTGTATTGAATGTGGTTTTTGTGAAGCGGTGTGCCCCTCACGCACGCTATCCTTGTCACCGCGTCAGCGTATTGTGCTTTATCGGGAACTAGCTCGGCGTGAACGTAGTGGGGAGGCCACTGAACAACTTGCCAAGCTTTTTGACTATCAAGGCGTGGAAACCTGTGCCGCGACCGGATTGTGTGCTGACCGTTGCCCCGTGGGTATCAACACCGGCACCTTGATAAAAAAACTGCGTAGTGAAAAATATCGCCGTTTTGTCCCTATTGCTCGCTGGAGTGCGGTGCATTTTGCGGGTATCACCAGTGTGGCTCGCAGCACACTGAAGCTCAGGGGGATAGTCAGTAAAATCGTGGGTGAACGCCCGCTGGCAGGTCTGGTTAATGGTGTACGGCGTATGAGTGGGCAGCGTACTCCCGCTTGGCTGCCGACGTTGCCGGGGCCGAGTCGTTACCAGTTACAAAGTGAAAAAGCGCCGCTCAGTGAAGAGGCAGAGCGGGCAGTGGTTTATATGCCTTCGTGTGCGAGTCGTGTCTTTGGGCAACAGAACGACGCACCGGCTTTACCCGAAGTGGTAAAATCGCTGCTCGCTAAAGCAGGCTGTCGGGTGATTGTTCCAACAGGTCTTGATGGGCTTTGTTGCGGCATGCCGTTCGACAGTAAAGGAATGAGCGAGATTGCAGAAACCAAACGTCAGGGGTTGGCTGAGGCATTGTGGCAGGCAAGTGAGTCAGGCCGCTGGCCAGTGCTGCTGGATACCAGTCCCTGTGTTCAGCGGTTACTGGTAGGCGAACGAGCGGAAGAGAATGGCAGGGGGCTGCGGGTTTTTGAACCGGCTGCTTTTGTGCTTGAGCATCTGATGCCTTATCTAACAGTGACGCCCATTGATGAAACGGTGATGCTGCATGTGACTTGTAGCAGCCGGCGCATGGGTTTGGAGAGCACCATGCTTGCGGTAGCCAAAGCTTGTGCCCGAGAAGTGGTCGTGCCGGAATTCATCCAGTGTTGTGGCTTTGCGGGTGATAAGGGGTTGATGACACCTGAGTTAAACGCCTCTGCGCTATCGAGCTTGCGCCATCAGGTGCCTACTGACTGTCGCCAAGGTTTTAGTAATAGCCGTACCTGTGAGATGGGGTTGAGCCAGCATGCAGGTATCCCCTATAACAATATTTTGTATTTGGTGGATCAGGCTGCTGATTAACCCATTGGGTTTTGGCGATTGCCAAGGTGATCGTCAAGTATGCTTGCAACTGTGGGATTTGAAGGTATTCAGGAATGCATAGCGTCCAGGCTTTATGTTCTGGACGCTAGCTATTTCAGGTTACTTCACCACTCGTAACGCTGGGCGGCCACCACGAGGAGGTGGTGGCGGCTCATCATCAGTGTGATGGTTATCATCGCTATCTGGGCGATCACCATCAATCAATGACATCAGATTCCCTGCTGGCGTTGCTGGCTGGTCTATCTCACCGAGGTTATCTTCGATTTCGTAGGCAGCTTCCGGTTCAAACAGGGTACCTGCACCGTTTTCTCGGGCATAAATCGCCAGTACGGCACCCATCGGCACTTGAACCTGGCGAGGAATGCCACCAAAGCGGGCGTTAAAGCTGACTTCTTCATCAGCCAGTAGCAGGTTGCCGACTGCGCGCGGCGCAATGTTGAGCACAATCTGACCATCGCGGGCAAACTCGATAGGAACCTGAACGCCAGGATACATGATGTCCACCACCAGATGAGGGGTCAGTTGATTATCCAACAGCCAGTCATAGAATGCCCGTAACAGGTAAGGGCGGCGTGGGGTCATTTGCGACATATCCATAACACTTAGACTCGAGTTTGGAGCCGCATTTCGCGCTCGGCTTCAGTAAGGGAGGCCAGGAATGCGTCACGCTCGAAGACGCGGGTCATGTAGCCTTTCAGCTCTTTGGAGCCGGCACCGCTCAGTTCAATACCCAATTGCGTCAAACGCCACAACAATGGGGCGAGGTAACAATCGACCAGGCTGAACTCTTCACTCATAAAATAAGGGGTTTGAGCGAAGATAGGCGCAATGGCCAGCAGTTCTTCGCGCAGTTGACGGCGTGCTGATTCAGCTTCCTGTGCGTTGCCCTGCTCGATTTTGTACATCAGCGAGTACCAGTTTCGCTCGATACGCAACATCATCAAACGGCTTTCACCACGCGCCACAGGATAGACCGGCATGAGCGGTGGGTGAGGGAAACGCTCATCAAGGTATTCCATGATGATACGTGATTCATACAGAGTCAGTTCACGATCAACAAGTGTCGGTACGGTTTGGTAAGGATTGAGGTCAATCAGATCCTGCGGCAGATTGTCCGGTTCAACCTGCTCAATCTCGACGCTGACCCCTTTTTCCGCCAGTACGATACGTACTTGATGGCTAAAGATGTCGGTCGGGCCAGAAAACAGCGTCATTACCGAACGTTTGTTGGCAGCGACAGCCATGAAAACCTCCAAGTTTTATCTAGAAAATATGGCAAATAGCCAAATACCCATTACCTTGCATGCTACTCACTCTATGCTGCTGATGGCGATGATGAATACCCGTCATCATTCAGGCCACAGATAAACCAGAGGTCAAGAACACGGCCTCAAAGGTAGACTCGCAGTAGCTGCGTAGTGAACAGGGGCAAAAGTGGATAATAGTTTACCAGATTTTGATTTTTTTGTGGGGGGCATGCAGTGATTTCATGTGGAATTATCTGTATGACCGCGAAATTTGGTTGTTTTAATTTATTGTAACAATAAAAAAACCCGGTGAAGCACCGGGTTTTCGCGTAAATCGTACTGTCGAAACAGTAGAAATTAACGCTTGGAGAACTGCGGACGGCGACGTGCTTTACGCAGACCGACTTTCTTACGTTCAACCTGACGAGCGTCACGAGTGACGAAGCCAGCTTTACGCAGTTCAGAACGCAGAGTCTCGTCATACTCCATCAGTGCACGGGTGATACCGTGACGGATAGCGCCAGCTTGACCGGAGATACCACCACCTTTAACAGTGATGTACAGATCCAGTTTGCCAACCATATCGACCAGTTCCAGTGGTTGACGAACTACCATGCGGGCAGTTTCGCGACCAAAGTACTGTTCCAGGCTGCGCTGGTTGATAACGATGTTACCGCTGCCCTGCTTGATAAAAACGCGAGCGGCGGAGCTTTTGCGGCGACCAGTGCCGTAGTATTGATTTTCAGCCATTGCCTATAATCCCGATTAGATGTCAAGAACTTGCGGTTGCTGTGCCGCGTGATTGTGCTCAGTGCCAGCGTAAACTTTCAGTTTACGGTACATTGCACGACCCAGCGGGCCCTTTGGCAGCATGCCTTTAACCGCGATTTCAATCACACGCTCAGGACGGCGGGCAATCATCTCTTCAAAGGTCGCTTCTTTGATACCACCGATGTGGCCAGTGTGGTGATAGTACACTTTGTCTGTACGCTTGTTGCCGGTAACGGCCACTTTTTCTGCGTTCAGAACGATGATGTAATCACCGGTATCAACGTGCGGGGTATATTCCGCTTTATGCTTGCCGCGTAAACGACGAGCCAGTTCAGTCGCTAGACGGCCTAAGGTTTTACCGTCTGCATCAACAACATACCAGTCGCGTTTGACGGTTTCTGGCTTAGCTGTAAAAGTTTTCATTAAAAAGCTTACCCAATAATTTAGTTACACGTAGGTGTTCACCCAACGCTTAAAAACAGTTGAGGCTCACACGACCATCAAGTCCAGCAAACCTACCCCTTCGAATAGCCATTGCCGGCACTATAAAGTTTTTGGGAAAAAAACTTTGTTGTAACGTGGGGTCGCAGGATTATAGAGAAGTCACTATCAAAGATCGAACAGTTTTTGATTTTGAGCGCAATTATTTGTGTCGCCGGGGGGAACTATGCCCCTTTAGACTGGATAATGGGGCGGATGTCAAAAAAAGCCCCATTGCTCAGTATTACGGCAGGTGGGGTAACTTTAGGTATTCCTCACTCTGCATCTCCTGCAAGCGCGATAAACAGCGTTGGAACTCGAATTTTAGCTGTTCCCCCTGATAAATTTCAAACATAGACCCCTCGGCACTGATCACCAGGTTGACGTGGCGTTCATAAAATTCATCAACCAGCGCCAGAAAGCGGCGAGCGGTGCTCTCGTTCAGTGGCCCCATCACGCGGACATTGTATAGCATCACGCTGTGGTAAAGGCGTGACAAGGCGATGTAATCCAACTGGCTGCGCGCTTCTTCACACAATGTATGGAAATCAACGGCCAATACGCCATCCACGGCGTGCAGAACTGGGAGGGGGCGATGATTGATTTGTAACACCAACCCAGCATTACCCATGTTGCCTGCCAGCCTGAGGAACATATGGTCCATTGCCTCTTGCGTCTGCTCAGTGAGTGGGGTCAAGTAGAGATGCGCTTGTGTCAAGGTGCGCAAACGGTAATCGATGCCAGCATCCACGTTCATGACCTCACAATGCGCTTTGATCAACGCAATGGCGGGTAGGAAACGTGCGCGTTGCAGACCATGGCGGTACAGATCGTCTGGCTGAATGTTTGAGGTGGCGACCAGCGTGATACCTCGGGCGAATAACGCTTGCAGTAGTGTTGCCAGCAGCATGGCGTCAGTGATGTCAGAAACAAAAAACTCATCAAAACACAACACATCTGTTTGTGCCTTAAAGCCATCGGCAATGATTTCCAACGGGTTTTCATGCCCCTGTAATGTCATCAGTTCTTCATGCACCCGCAACATGAAACGGTGGAAGTGCAAGCGTAGTTTGCGGTCATCTGGCAAGCTGTGGAAGAACAAGTCCATCAGCCAGGTTTTACCACGACCCACACCGCCCCACATATATAAGCCCTGCACCGGGCGCGGGTGTGTCGTTGCTGGCCCTTTGCCCAGCCAGTGGCTGAGTTTCCAGCGACTCCCTCCTTTGGTCGCAACGTCAGTCGGCCGGTGTTGCAAGGCTTGATAAATATGATCCAACTGCGTAACAGCCTGGTGCTGGACCGCATCGGCCTGATATTGCCCCGCGTCCAGAGCCTGCTGGTAGCGTGATAACGGTGACTGTACTTGCATTTATTCAAAAATCCCTAAGAACATTGAGAATTAATTTAGCAAATTTTCGTGGCGGATAGCTGCAACTTCACTACCTGTTTATGGTATTTATCAGCACTATATCCAGAGGAAAAACCAATAAACATCAGGTAAAGGTTTAACAAGATTCCACTTAGACAAGGTTAACGGTTATAGTGGATATTATTAAGTAAAAAAATCCCTGCGGAACAACGAAGTTAACATAGGAGTCATTATGACCTGGGAGTATGCGCTGATTGGTTTGGTGGTCGGTATCGTCATTGGCGCGGTAGCGATGCGTTTCGGTAATAGTAAATTACGGCAACAAAAAGCGCTGCAGAGCGAGCTGGATAAAAGTAAAACCGAATTGGAAGAGTATCGTAAGGAACTGGTAGGCCATTTCGCACACAGTGCCGAGTTGCTTGATAACATGGCGCGTGACTATCGTCAGTTGTATCAGCATATGGCGAAAAGCTCTAATCACTTGTTGCCGGATCTTCCCGTACAGGATAACCCATTTCGCTATCGCTTGACTGAATCAGAAGCAGATAACGATCAAGCACCTGTGGAGATGCCGCGTGACTACTCTGAAGGGGCATCTGGTTTGTTGCGTGGTACAACAAACCGCGATTAATTTCGGCCAATGGGAATATTTCCATTACGGTTGAACGTCTCTTTTTCCACTGCGAGGTCCATTCCTGGGCCTCGCCATTTGTCACATGCCCATGCTGTTCGAAACGCATGGGGGTGGTCATAATTTGTGCATCGGTATCAGAGTGGCTTATCATTGATTGATAGCCCTGTGAATACTTTGCGCAAATTTACAGTCTTACACTTCACTGACATGTTACTGTTGCTTTATTATCATTATTTCACCTGCAGGTATAAAGAGAGAGTTCTTAATGATGAAGAAACCATCTTTAATTCTTAGTGCATTAGCAATAGGTATGAGCTTGGCGTTTGCTTCTGTTCCAATGGTCAACGCCGCAATGCCTGTAGCTGTTGAAGGGCAACCACTGCCAAGCTTGGCACCGATGTTGGAGAAAGTACTGCCTGCTGTAGTGAGTGTGCGTGTGGCAGGTACTCAGGTGCAACGCCAACAATTACCTGAGCAGTTTAAATTCTTTTTTGGACCGAATGGACCTTCGCAACAGGGAGGCTCACGTCCTTTTGAAGGATTGGGGTCCGGTGTCATTATTGACGCCGCAAAGGGTTATATTTTAACCAATAACCATGTGATTAATAACGCTGATAAAATTAGCGTGTTACTCAATGATGGCCGTGAATATAGTGCCAAGCTGATTGGCCGTGATGAGCAATCTGATATTGCATTGTTGCAGGTTACTGATGGCAAAAATCTGACAGCGATAAAAATGGCGGATTCCGATCAACTGCGTGTCGGTGACTTTGCCGTGGCGGTAGGGAACCCCTTTGGTCTCGGTCAGACAGCAACATCAGGGATTATCTCGGCACTGGGTCGTAGTGGCTTGAATCTGGAGGGGCTGGAAAACTTTATCCAGACCGATGCCTCTATCAACCGTGGTAACTCCGGTGGCGCGTTGATTAACCTGAATGGTGAATTGATCGGTATCAACACCGCGATCCTAGCACCAGGCGGTGGCAATGTCGGGATCGGTTTTGCCATTCCTAGCAACATGGCACAAAGCCTGAGTAAACAATTGATCGAGTTTGGCGAAGTGAAACGCGGCCTGCTGGGTATCAAAGGGAGTGAAATGACCGCCGATATGGCGAAAGCGTTCAATTCCGAAGCGCAGCGCGGTGCTTTTGTCAGTGAAGTATTGCCAAAGTCGGCCGCAGCCAAAGCAGGTATCAAGGCTGGTGATATTCTGATTTCTCTGGACGGCAAGCCTATCAGTAGTTTCGCTGAACTTCGAGCCAAGGTAGGTACCACCGCTCCAGGCACTAGCGTTAAAGTGGGCCTACTACGTGAAGGTAAATCGATGGAGCTTTCTGTTACGTTGGATAACAGTGAAAGTGCATCAACCAATGCCGAGACTTTGTCGCCTTCCTTGCAAGGGGCATCCTTGAGTAATGGCGTTTTACCCAACGGCGATAAAGGCGTGAAGATTGACAACGTTGATAAGGGTACCCCAGCGGCACAAGTCGGCCTGCAAAAAGGGGATATGATTATCGGTGTCAACCGTATACGTGTCGAGGATCTCACGGCGTTGCGTAAGCAGATGGAGAACAAACCTGCAGTCATAGCGCTGAATATTGTACGCGGTGACGAAAACATCTACCTGTTATTGCGTTAACTTGTTCAAAAACTGGGCTCAGTGGCATACTGTGCCCAGTTAACTCGTGTTATCCTTTCTCAATCGTTCCATCTATGCACTGAAACTCCATGTTTGCTAAGTTATTACGTTCTATTGTTGTTGGTTTGATTGTCGCTGGCCTGTTGCTGGCGGTCATGCCCGTGTTGCGTTCTTCCAGCAATCTATTTACCAGCAAATCTGAGAGTACCAGTGATGAAATCCCCCTTAGCTTCAATGCGGGTGTGCGTCGCGCAGCCCCAGCAGTGGTTAATATTTATAATCGCAACATAAGTGGAGCAACTAATCTGCTTTCGCTGGGTTCCGGTGTGATTATGAATGATCGCGGCTATATCATCACCAATCGTCATGTGGTCAAGAATGCCCAGCAGATTACCGTTATGTTGCAGGATGGGCGCCGTTATGAAGCGCTGTTGGTGGGGGCTGATAGCTTAACCGACTTGGCGGTATTAAAGATCGATCCAGGTAATTTACCGGTTATCCCTATCAACAAGGCGCGTCCAGCCCATGTTGGTGATGTTGTCCTGGCGATAGGCAACCCCTATAACCTGGGGCAGACGGTAACTCAAGGCATCCTCAGCGCTACTGGCCGAGTCAGTTTGAGTACCACTGGCCGGCAAACTTTTCTGCAAACCGATGCTTCAATTAACCGCGGCAATTCTGGTGGTGCCTTGGTGAACTCACTGGGTGAGTTAATGGGCATCAATACGCTGACTTACGATAAAGCGACTAATGGTGAGACACCAGAAGGATTAGGTTTTGCGATTCCAGTGGAACTGGCCACTAAAATTATGGATAAGTTGATTCGCGATGGGCGGGTGATCCGTGGGTATTTCGGTATTCAGGGGAAGGAGATGCCGATTCGCCCCATTAATAGCAATATTGAACATTTACAAGGGATCATTGTGACCGAACTTGCCGCTAATGGCCCAGCTGCCAGTGCAGGGTTTCATATTAACGACATCATCATCAACGTAAATAACAAACCCGCGACCTCCGTTTTGGAAACCATGGACCAAGTGGCAGAGATCCGACCGGGTACCGAGATCCCGGTAGTGGTATTGCGTGATGGTCAGCGTATGACATTGACTATGACGGTGGGGGAGTTCCCGGAAGATAATACTTAAACGTTTGTTTGTTGCATCGGGGCACGTGGGTGAGCCCCGAACATGACAAATCTATTACTCGCCTTTTATGCGCTCAATATTGGCACCCAAAGCACGCAGTTTGTCTTCAATACGCTCGTAGCCACGATCGATATGATAGATACGATCAACAATGGTCACGCCTTGAGCAATACAACCGGCCAATACTAGGCTGGCGGAAGCACGCAAATCCGTTGCCATCACTTGTGCACCTGAAATCTGTTCTACACCATGACAGATCACGGTATTGCTTTCTATTTCGGCGCTGGCCCCCATACGGATCAACTCAGGAACGTGCATAAAACGGTTCTCGAAAATGGTCTCGGTGATCACGCCGGTTCCTTCTGCCACTAGATTCAGCAAGCTAAACTGTGCCTGCATGTCGGTGGGGAAACCAGGATGTGGGGCTGTGCGTATGGTCACCGCTTTGGGGCGTTTGCCATGCATGTCCAGGCTGATCCAGTCTTCACCGATCTCAATATCAGCGCCTGCCTCACGCAGTTTAGCTAACACTGCATCCAGCGTATCTGGACGGGTATTGCGACACAGCACTTTACCACCGGAAACGGCGGCGGCAACCAGGAAGGTACCGGTTTCAATACGGTCTGGCAGCACACGATAAACCCCACCACCGAGGCGTTCAACACCCTCAATAGTGATTCTATCGGTGCCTGCACCACTGATTTTGGCACCCAGAGTATTGAGGAAGTTGGCAGTATCAACAATTTCCGGTTCACGGGCCGCATTCTCAATAATGGTGGTGCCTGTCGCTAAGGTTGCCGCGCTCATGATGGTGACGGTGGCACCTACGCTGACTTTGTCCATAACGATATGTGCGCCTTTCAAGCGACCTTCCACCGAAGCCTTGACGTACCCTTCTTCCAGCTTGATTTCAGCACCCAGTTGTTCTAGGCCGGTGATATGTAAATCAACCGGGCGAGCGCCGATAGCACAGCCGCCAGGTAGCGATACCTGACCACGGCCAAAACGTGCTACCAATGGCCCCAGAGCCCAGATCGAGGCCCGCATGGTTTTTACCAGGTCATACGGCGCACAAAATTCATTGACTTGGCTGGCATCAACAAACACTGAGCCGTTACGCTTGGTTTTGGTACCTAGCTGGTTGAGTAGTTTGAGGGTGGTATCGATGTCCTTGAGTTTCGGGACATTCTGCAGCTCAACGGGCTCTTCTGCCAGCAGGGCGGCAAACAGGATCGGCAGGGCAGCATTTTTTGCCCCGGAAATGGTGACTTCACCACGAAGACAGGTTCGACCCTGCACACGAAATTTATCCATTTGACTACTCTCTATTATCTATTCTGAGCTGCCTGCCTAGCGGCAAACAGCCTTAAAATCCGTTGAGTTTGCGATCCCGCTTCCACTCTTCAGGGGTGTACGTTTTGATGGATAAAGCATGAATACTATTATCCGCAATGTACTCCATCAGCGGTGCATAGATGGCTTGCTGTTTTTTGACACGGCTCATGGTGGCGAACTGTTCGCTTACTGCAACCACCTGAAAGTGGCTACCATCGCCAGTAACATGGACTTCATCCAGTGCCAATGCGTTCATCAGCACCTCTTCAATTTTGCTATTTTCCATAGTATTCGGTTCTATATAGTATTGAGTTTTGTATAGTGTTCAGTTTTGTATAGTATTCAGTTCGGTATTGGCCCTGATATCAGCCAATTGACCCTATGTCTGTCGTTATTTAAGCAGCAGGGTTATGGCGCGGCTCCCGGGGATTTCCTCCGGGAGTCGCGCAAGAGCTGTTTAAAAACGCTTAATGTTTTTGTTGCAACGTGCATAAACCTGGCGTAACTCACTGTAAGCAGAAACAGCGCTAATGAGTGGTTTCAACGGGAATGATCTGTTGTAAATTATAGAGACTGATCAGTGTTTGTAACCGTTCAGTGATCCCCAAAATTTTCAATTCAACCCCTTGCAGGTGCTGTTGCTGGCGTAAGTGCAACAATAATGCCAAGCCACAGGAGTCGACTCGTTGTAGTTGAGCCACATCAATGGCGGTTTTATCCGCCAACAGTATCTCACGTTGTTGCCAGAGTGGCAGTAACGTTTCACGATCAAGCTCGCCTCGCAACACTAAAGTTTGCTGTTGTGACATCCAGCTTAATGCTTCAGCCATCAGCTTTTCCGATCCAGCGTAATGGGCTGTTTAGCTGCCGCTTGCAGTTGCTGAGTCAGTCCCTCAATCCCTTTAAGACGTAACGTTGCGGCCCATTCATTCTGCTTAGTGGTGATCATACTCACCCCTTCGGCAATCATATCATAGGCCTGCCAATAGCCGGTCTTGCTGTTCTTGCGCCATTGGAAATCCAGACGTACTGGGGGACGCCCTCCGTTATCAATGATAGTCACACGGATGGCAATAATATCGGCATTATCCACGGGCTGCTGGCGATCAATCTGGTAGGTTTGATTTTCATACATCGCCAGTGCCTGACCATAGGCCTGTTCCAGATACGCTTGGAAAGCGGTGAAATAGGCTTCACGCTGTGCTGGGGTGGCATCTTTATAATAACGCCCCAAAACCAGAGCACCTGCGTACTTAATTTGAACAAACGGCATTAACTCTTCACGTACGATAGCACGCAGGTAATTAGGATCCTGCTTGATCTTTGCTTGCTCGTTTGTCAGGCGAGTGAAGGTTTTCGCCGCAGCATCTTGCATCAAGCTATAAGGATTAGTTTGGTCAACTGCGTTAGCCAGCGGCGCAACCACCAACAAAGCAATCATCAGTAAACGTTTAAACATCCAGTTGTCCTCTATTATTAATGAATGTTAGCGGGTGGAGGAGGGGCATTAGTTGCCGGTTCCGTTACTGTATCCGGCTTATCGCTACTTGCCGGGGTATTGCTTTTGTACAGGAACTGGCCGATTAAATCCTCCAGAACGATGGCTGACTTGGTGTCTTGAAGCGTCCCACCATCCTGCAAGATGCTGGTGCCCATCTCAGGGTCTTCAAAACCTACGTTCAGTGCCAGATATTGCTCACCCAACAGACCGGAAGTACGAATGGCCAGCGAACTGGTATCCGGGATCTGGTTGTAGCGGGTTTGAATATCCAGTGCCACGAGAGGGGTATAGGTTTTCGGGTTGAGAGAGATATCCGCTACCCGGCCAACCACTACCCCACCAATTTTCACGGGAGAACGCACTTTCAAACCACCAATATTATCGAATGTGGCGTAAATGCGGTAGGTCGGTTCATTACCGATCGATTTGATATTCGCCACCTGGAGACAAAGGAAGACGATAGCACACAGTGCCACTAGCATGAACGCACCAACCCAGATTTCACTCTTCTTCGTTTGCATTGTATCAATTCCCAAACATCAGTGCCGTCAGCACAAAGTCCAATCCCAACACCGCCAGTGACGAATGTACTACGGTACGTGTCGTTGCCCGACTAATTCCTTCAGAAGTCGGTATCGCATCATAGCCATTGAAAATCGCAATCCAGGTCACGGTAATCGCAAACACCACACTCTTAATCAGACAGTTGAGTAAATCTTTACGCCATTCAACCGCCTCTTGCATGGCTGACCAGAAGAAACCACTGTCGATGCCTTTCCAATCGACACCGACGATGGCGCCTCCCCAGATACCGACAGCCACAAAAATCATTGTCAGTAGCGGCATGCTGATTAGGCCAGCCCAAAAACGCGGAGCCACAATACGCCGGAGTGGGTCAACGGCCATCATTTCCAGGCTGGAGATCTGCTCAGTGGCTTTCATTAAGCCAATTTCAGCCGTTAGTGCAGAGCCTGCACGGCCAGCGAACAACAGGGCGGTAACCACTGGCCCCAGTTCACGCAGTAACGATAATGCCACCATCATACCCAGACTGGCTTCTGCGCTATAGGTGGTCAGTACCAAATAGCCTTGCAGCCCTAAAACCATGCCGATAAAGACACCGGAAACCATGATGATCAACAGTGATTGAACGCCAACGCTATACAGCTGTTTAAGCAACAGCGGCCACTGTCGGCGTGGCTCGGGGCGACCGACCAGTGCGTGAAACAGCATCAGTCCGGCGCGTCCCAAAGAGGCACTGGTATTGATGCCACGACGTCCTAATGACGCCAACGCCTGTAAAAACATGAGGTTATTTTCTCCCTTCCCCTAAAAGTTCGCTCAGATAATCACCTGCGGGGTAACGGAATGGTACAGGGCCATCAGCAATACCATCCAGAAATTGACGTACACGGGGGTCTGGATTGCTTTGCAATTGCTGTGGTGATCCTTCGGCAATCACATGGTGGTCCGCGACGATATAAGCGTAATCTGCAATACTTAACACTTCCGGTACATCATGTGAGACCACGATACAGGTGACGCCTAGCGCATGATTCAGTTCCGCGATCAGCTTCACTAATACTCCCATGGTGATGGGATCCTGACCAACGAAAGGTTCATCGAACATGATCATTTCTGGATCCAACGCGATAGCCCGAGCTAGGGCTGCACGCCGTGCCATACCACCGGAAAGTTCATTAGGCATGAGATCTGCCGCGCCACGTAGCCCAACTGCCTCTAACTTCATCATGACTGTGCTGCGCAGAATCGGTTCCGGCAGACAACTATGCTCACGCAGAGGGAACGCGACGTTTTCAAATACGGTCAGGTCGGTAAATAGTGCCCCGGATTGAAATAACATGCTCATCTTTTTGCGCGATTCATAGAGTTGATGGCGGGATAAGGCGGGAATGTTGTCACCATCAAACCAGATTTCACCACTGTCAGGAACCAGTTGGCCACCGATCAAACGCAGCAGTGTTGTTTTACCGATACCGGATGGCCCCATGATGGCCGTTACCTTACCACGAGGAACGGTCAGATTGATGTCTTCAAATATCAGCCGACCGCCACGTGAAAAACACATATTGCGCACTTCGACTACATTCTCTGCCTTCTGATACATGTTTGTTGATCCTGTACAGGTCATGTTTGCCAAATCACTGGGTGCCAGCAAAGCAATATATCTTGTTCCCCGGCAAATTGCAGGAGGGTAAACTCGTTTGCCGCGTTACTTGGCTCAATTGAGGCCTCAGCCACCAGTGGCCAGTGCTATCGCTGTTAAAAAACGCCTGGCGTTTTGTCCTGAAGCGAGCTGTCATCCTGTTATGCGCACGATGGACTCTATTTTTACAAAAAAATAGCGCTATTTCGCTACCCATGATGTCATTAGTTTTACTTTTTGTCCCCAGACGGTCAAAATTAAGCAATAACGCAAAACAATCAAATTGTTTAACTTTTCGCCATTTAACACCTCTGTTGCTCGATCATTGCTGACGATGAGCAGTAAATAATCGGGTTATTACGGTATTGGTACCCAAATTGATTCAAGCGACAGCCAACGCATCTGAGACTTGAAGAGTGGCAAGTATACCCAATAAAGGACGCTGAATGTTTTTCGCGGTAGTGTTGCTAATTGTTGGTTTATTTTTATTGGTGTATGGGGCAGATAGGTTGGTGTATGGCGCGGCGGTCATCAGCCGTTCCCTGGGTGTCCCACCACTGATTATTGGCATGACTATTGTCGGTATCGGTACTTCGTTGCCGGAATTGCTCGTTTCGGTCACTGCTGCGTTGAATGGGCAGCCAGATATGGCTGTCGGTAACGTTTTAGGGTCGAATATCGTCAATATCTTATTGATTGTTGGGGGTGCAGCGCTTATCCATCCTTTGGCTGTACATTCTGAGGTATTGCGGCGTGAACTGCCGTTGCTGTTAGCGGTCACACTGTTATGTGGCTTTGTCCTGATGAATCATACCCTGAGTCGGTTGGATGGCGTGGTGTTGTTGCTTGCAGCGGCGGGATTTATCCTGCTGATGCTGAAAATCGCCAGGTTGGCGCAGCGCGAGGGCAACGATAGACTGACAGTAGAACAACTGTCAGAGTTGCCACAAGATAGCAGCAGTACCGTCGCGATACTCTGGTTGATTCTGGCCTTTGTTATCCTGCCACTGTCGTCAAAAATGGTGATTGATAATGCCACAGTGATTGCGCATTACTTTGATATGAGTGAATTGGTGGTTGGCCTGACCGTGGTGGCGATTGGTACCAGCCTACCTGAACTGGCGACATCTATCGCCGGTGCATTAAAAGGCGAAGATGATATGGCCGTCGGTAATATCATTGGGTCAAATATTTTTAACACCGTCATTGTGTTGGGTATCCCGGCGCTGTTGTCACCGGGCAGTATTGATCCTGCGGCTTTCCAGCGCGATTACTGGGTGATGTTGACCGCCAGCATGTTGCTTACCGTCCTTTGTATTGGTCGCAAACATCGTATCGGTCATCTGGCGGGGGCTCTGTTATTATGTGGATTTATTACGTATCTTGCAGTGCTGTTTTTCAACCCTTTCAGTTCATATGGCTTTGTCCTATAGCACCAAGAGAGAGCCAATACCGCCGTTCCTGACGGATAGCGGGTAAAAATCGATGGGAATGTGTATGTCATCTATCCAGTTGCAACCAGGTTTTGATTTTCAGCAGGCCGGCAAAGAAGTACTACAAATTGAACGTGAAGGTCTGGCTCAACTTGAGCAGTATATTGATGGGGATTTTACCCGCGCTTGTGAAGCGATTGCCGGATGCAGTGGTAAAGTGGTGGTGATGGGGATAGGCAAATCCGGCCATATTGGCAACAAAATTGCCGCTACCTTGGCCAGTACCGGCACTCCGGCGTTTTTTGTACACCCGGCGGAAGCCAGCCACGGTGATCTTGGCATGGTCTCAGCACAGGACATTGTGTTGGCTATCTCCAATTCCGGTGAGTCTAATGAGATTCTGGCATTGATTCCGGTCTTAAAACGCCTGCAGATCCGGCTAATTTGCATGACCAGCAACCCGGAAAGTGCCATGGGGAAAGCTGCCGATGTCCACCTTTGCATCAAGATCCCGCAGGAAGCTTGCCCGCTGGGTTTGGCACCCACCACCAGTACCACCGCCACGCTGGTGATGGGGGATGCTTTGGCAGTCGCATTGCTGAAAGCCCGTGGGTTTACGCCGGAGGATTTTGCCTTGTCTCATCCAGGGGGGGCTTTAGGGCGTCGTCTGTTGTTACGCGTTAGTGATATTATGCACACCGGTGATGAGATGCCACACGTCAGTGCAGAAGCTTCCTTGCGAGATGCCTTGCTGGAAATTACGCGTAAAAATATGGGTATGACTGCTGTCTGCAATGACCTGATGAAAATTGCTGGTATCTTTACTGATGGTGACTTACGTCGAGTGTTCGATATGGGTATTGATCTCAACAATGCCAAGATCGCTGATGTCATGACCTCAGGGGGTATTCGAGTGCGGCCAAACATGCTGGCAGTTGATGCGCTTAACCTGATGCAACAACGCCATATTACTGCAGTGCTGGTTGCTGATGGCGACCAATTGCTGGGTGTGGTACATATGCATGATATGCTGCGTGCTGGCGTCGTTTAATACAAGGAACGAACTGAATGAGTTTGGTTGAAACCTGCTACGGGCCGGTAACTGAAGACGTAATGGCTCGTGCCGGTAAGATCCGTATGCTGATTTGTGATGTTGACGGTGTACTATCAGATGGTTTTATCTATATGGGCAACCAGGGTGAAGAGCTGAAAGTCTTCAATGTGCGCGATGGCTACGGTATCCGCTGCCTGAAAACATCCGGTATCGAAGTGGCTATCATTACAGGTCGCTCAGCTAAACTGTTGGAAGACCGGGCAAAAACGCTGGATATTACACACCTGTATCAAGGGCAGTCCGATAAGCTTTTGGCCTTCCGGGAACTGTTGGATAAACTATCAATGGTGCCGGAAGAGATTGCTTATATTGGCGATGATCTGATCGACTGGCCGGTCATGGCCCAGGTAGGGTTGGCAGTGGCGGTGGCGGATGCTCATCCTCTGCTGTTGCCGCGGGCTCATTATGTCACCCGCATTGCGGGTGGGCGTGGGGCCGTTCGTGAATTGTGCGATTTGATCCTTCTGGCCCAAAACAAGCTGGAGGGCGCCAAAGGGCTGTCGATATGAGTAGAGCCAAATTGGGTATCACCCTTATTTTATTGGTGATTGTGCTGGCGTTGATCGGCTGGAATATGACTGAGGTTAGCCATGACAGTGGCACCATGCCGGTTAATAATCAGATGCCGACTTATCAGAGTCAACATACGGTGACGGTGGTTTATAACCCAGAAGGTAAGTTGAGCTATAAACTGGTGGCAGAAGAGGTTAATCATTACACCGAGGATGAAGTAACCTGGTTTGCTCAACCGGTGATGACGTTATTTGATACTAATGCGCTGGCTACTTGGTCAGTACGTGCAGATCGTGCCAAGTTGACCAAAGATCGTATGCTGTATCTGTATGGTAACGTTGAGGTGAACAGTTTGACGACGACCTCGCAATTGGAAAAAATCAAAACAGATAATGCGCAGATTAATCTGATAACCCAAGATGTTTCTTCCGATGATGAAGTGACGCTGTTCGGGGCGAATTTTACCTCTAACGGAATGAGAATGCGTGGCAATCTGCGGGAAAAAACCGCTGAGCTGATTGATAAGGTTAAGACCAACTATGAAATTCCAAGTAAAAACACAACTCCGTAATCTATTGATCGTCAGCCTGGTTTTAACCGCCAGCACGTCAGCATTGGCGTTGAAATCTGATGCTGATCAACCGATCAACATCAATTCGTTGAAACAGTCACTGGATATGCAAACCAATGTCAGCACCTTTACTGATGAGGTGGTGATCAGGCAAGGGACGATTGAGATCAAAGCCGATAAAGTGGTGGTGACTCGTCCTGACGGTGATCAGAACAAAACCTTTATTGAGGCATTCGGTAACCCAGTCACCTTCCAGCAGATGCAGGACGATGGCAAACTGGTGAAAGGCCATGCGCAGAAAGTGCGTTATGATGTTGCAACTCAATTGGTGACACTGACGGGCAATGCCTTCCTTGAACAGCTTGACAGCAACGTTCAGGGGGATCGTATTACATACTTGGTGCAGCAACAACAGATGCAGGCGTTTAGCGATAAAGGCCGACGCGTGACCACCGTGTTGGTCCCATCACAGTTGCAAGACAAAAACGCTCAAAAGAAGAGTAACTAATCACCTATGGCAACACTCATCGCAGAAAATCTGGCGAAAGCCTATAAAGGCCGTAAAGTCGTTGAAGACGTCAGTCTGAAAGTGAAATCTGGCGAAATTGTCGGTCTATTAGGGCCAAATGGTGCAGGTAAAACCACCACATTTTATATGGTGGTCGGTATCGTTCAGCGTGATGCCGGGCGTATTGTGATCGATGACGAAGACATCAGTATTTTGCCGCTGCATGCTCGTGCCCGCCGTGGCATTGGCTACCTGCCTCAGGAAGCCTCAATCTTTCGTCGATTGAGTGTTTACAATAATTTGATGGCGGTGTTAGAGATCCGCTCTGACCTCACACATGAGCAGCGTGATGATCGTGCCGTTGAGTTGATGGAAGAGTTCCATATCTCTCATCTGCGTGACAACCTGGGCCAGTCACTCTCCGGTGGTGAACGCCGCCGGGTGGAGATAGCCCGGGCACTGGCTGCTAATCCCAAATTTATCTTGCTGGATGAACCTTTTGCGGGTGTTGACCCGATTTCTGTTATCGATATCAAAAAGATTATCGAGCACCTGCGCGACAGTGGCTTGGGCGTATTGATTACTGATCACAACGTGCGTGAAACATTGGACGTCTGTGAACATGCGTATATCGTCAGCCAGGGCAAACTGATTGCGCATGGTACGCCGGACATTATTTTAGCTGATGAACAGGTGAAGCGCGTTTATCTGGGCGAAGAGTTCCGCCTTTAGATTGCAGTCGTCCGTCCACAGTTCGCTGCTAATGGAAATAAACAGAAGATTATGAAGCAAGGTTTGCAACTCAGGTTGAGCCAACAGTTGGCGATGACCCCTCAACTACAACAGGCGATACGCTTGTTGCAGCTGTCTACGCTTGAGCTTCAGCAGGAGATCCAACAGGCGTTAGAGAGCAATCCGCTGCTTGAACAGTTTGAGGATCAGCATCAGGAAATTGATGCTAAAGAAACCGTCGATACTGAAGAGATGGATACCAGCACGGCGCTGGAGCAAAAGGAGATGCCCGAGGAGTTGCCGCTGGATGCCACTTGGGATGAAATCTATACGGCGGGCACCCCGTCTGGTACCGGTACCGATTATCGTGATGATGAATTGCCAGTCTATCAGGGGGAGACCACACAAACCTTGCAGGACTACCTGATGTGGCAGGTGGAACTGACGCCGTTCTCTGATACTGATGCCGCGATTGCTACTGCGATTGTTGATGCTGTTGACGATACCGGTTATCTCACCGTATCGCTGGACGATATTCTCGAGAGTATTGGTGATGATAATGTGGCGATGGATGAGATTGAGGCGGTATTGAAGCGCGTACAGCGTTTTGACCCAGTCGGCGTCGCCGCTCGTGATCTGCGTGACTGCCTGCTGATCCAGTTGTCGCAATATGCTAAAGAGACCCCTTATCTTGAACAGGCCCGGTTGATCATCAGTGAACATTTAGATTTACTGGCTAATCATGACTTTCGTAGCTTGATGCGAACAACTCGGCTAAAAGAAGATACACTAAAAGAGGTGATGGTGTTGATCCAGTCTCTTGAGCCGCGGCCAGGGCAGTCGATCAACACCGGCGAGTCGGAGTATGTGATCCCTGATGTGCTGGTGCGTAAGGGGCAAGACCAATGGTTGGTGGAACTTAATACAGATAGTATTCCACGCCTGAAAATCAACCAGCACTACGCGGCAATGGGCAACAGTGTACGTAATGATGCAGATGGTCAGTTTATACGTAGCAATCTGCAAGAAGCGAAATGGCTGATTAAAAGCCTGGAAAGCCGGAACGAAACACTGCTCAAGGTGACACGTTGTATTGTTGAGCAGCAGCAGGCGTTTTTTGAACAGGGTGACGAGTTTATGAAACCCATGGTACTGGCGGATATCGCTCAGGCTGTGGAGATGCATGAATCGACAATATCGCGCGTGACGACGCAGAAGTTTCTGCACAGTCCGCGTGGTGTTTTCGAGTTGAAATATTTCTTCTCCAGTCATGTGAATACCGATAGTGGCGGTGAAGCCTCTTCAACGGCAATCAGGGCGTTAGTGAAGAAATTAATTGCGGCGGAAAATCCCGCTAAGCCGCTTAGCGACAGCAAACTGGCTACAATGCTTTCCAAACAAGGGATCATGGTAGCTCGGCGTACTGTCGCCAAGTATCGAGAGTCTTTGTCCATCCCGCCGTCCAATCAACGTAAAAAGTTGGTTTGACCTCAATAGAGAAGGAAGACATTATGCAGCTCAACATTACCGGACACCACATCGAAATCACCGAACCTATGCGTGAGTTCGTCAATAATAAATTTGCCAAACTCGAACAGTATTTTGACCACATCAATCAGGTGTATGTCGTACTCAGTGTGGAAAAGGTGCAGCAGATTGCGGAAGCAACGGTGCATGTGAATGGCGGCGAGTTGCACGCCTCTTCGGAAAAAGAAGATATGTATGCCGCGATTGATTGCCTGATCGACAAATTGGCGCGTCAATTGAACAAACATAAAGACAAACTAAAACAATACTGACATTCTGGGCCACCACCGTCGTATGCGGTGGTGGCCCATATCGTAGTTGAGTTGGCTACATAACGACCATCGGCACCTTATCTACTACACGGCTGGTGCTGATAAGCCATCAGGGTTAAATAGGCGAAAACTGTTTTATCACCGCAATCAAGTTCACTTTTTTACTGATAAGAGCGCGGAGTGAGGCAGTTTTAAGTGAAAATAAGATGAACAACGAAATAATGCAATTAAGCTCGGTGCTAAACATCGAGTGCACCAAAAGCTCGGTACACTGCACCAGCAAGAAGCGAGCTTTGGAGATTATCAGTGAATTGGCCGCGACTCAGCTTAACCTGCCTTCACAGGTGGTTTTTGATGCGGTTCTCACGCGGGAACGAATGGGCAGCACAGGGATTGGTAATGGTATCGCCATCCCGCATGGCAAACTGGAAGAAGACACGTTGCGAGCGGTAGGTGTTTTCATCCGTCTTGACCAACCTATTGCCTTTGATGCCATTGATAATCAACCGGTGGATCTACTTTTTGCATTACTGGTCCCGGCGGATCAATGTAAAACTCATTTGCATACTTTGTCGCTGGTCGCCAAACGATTGGCTGATAAAACGGTGTGTCGCCGCTTGCGGACGGCGCAAAGTGATGAAGAACTGTACCAGATTATCACCGAGTAAACATAGGCAGAGACTTCCCGTATGGAAAGCGCCTGTATTGTTTATTAAACCTAACCGTGGTGTAACCACCACGCTAATGTCAGGGAGAGTTGCCACATGGTGCTGATGATAGTCAGCGGCCGTTCCGGTTCAGGAAAATCTGTCGCCTTGCGGGCGCTGGAAGACATGGGTTTTTACTGCGTTGATAACCTGCCAGTGGTACTGCTGCCACAGCTTGCCCAAACATTGGCTGAGCGCAATAGTTCTGCCGCGGTGAGTATTGACGTGCGTAATATGCCGGAATCGCCGGAAGTTTTTGAGTATGCGATGACTCAGTTGCCAGAGAGCTTCTCGCCGCAACTCCTTTTCCTCGATGCTGATCGTAACACCTTGATCCGTCGTTACAGTGATACTCGTCGTCTGCACCCACTCTCGGCTAAAAACCTGTCATTGGAAAGTGCCATTGATGAAGAAAATGATCTGCTGGAGCCATTACGTTCGCGCGCTGATCTGATCATTGATACCTCTGAAATGTCAGTTCACGAGTTGGCTGAAATGCTGCGTACCCGCCTGTTAGGTAAGCGTGAGCGGGAACTGACGATGGTATTTGAATCCTTTGGCTTCAAGCATGGCATTCCTATTGATGCGGACTATGTATTTGATGTGCGTTTTCTGCCCAATCCGCATTGGGATCCCAAACTGCGGCCGATGACCGGTCTGGATAAACCGGTGGCGGCGTTTCTTGATCGTCATACGGAAGTTCACAATTTTATCTATCAGACGCGCAGCTATCTGGAACAGTGGTTGCCGATGTTAGAGACCAATAATCGTAGCTATTTGACTGTAGCGATTGGTTGTACCGGGGGTAAGCACCGTTCGGTTTATGTGGCGGAACAACTGGCGGATTATTTTCGTTCGCGCGGTAAGAATGTGCAGTCACGTCACCGCACGCTGGAAAAGCGTAAGCAATGACGGTCAGGCAAACGGTAGAGATCAAAAACCGCTTGGGGATGCATGCGCGGCCTGCCATGAAGTTGTTTGAGTTAGTGCAGAGCTTTGATGCCGAAGTGTTATTACGTAATGACAGTGGCACCGAGGCAGAGGCCAGCAGCGTGATTGCGCTGCTGATGTTGGACTCTGCTCAGGGTCGCCATATTGAGATCGAAGCCAGCGGGCCAGAGGAACAGCAGGCCTTGGCGGCGGTCATTGAACTGTTTAATTCCGGTTTTGATGAAGATTAACCTCCGTTATCAATGTTTGCTCTTTGTTGTTTATCTCTGATATTGACTTCTAGAGCTTGAGGTATGACAGGTATAAGGTGACGAACATGGCTTCAAGCCTGATGATTACCAACCGGCAAACCTGGTTTGGTCATGGCACTATCCAGCGTTTGATTCCGTTGCTGCGCAGTGAGCCGCAGCCAACATTACTTTTCACCTGCCGTTCATTTCTTAATGGGCCTATTTATGGCTCATTGGCGGATACACTGGCACCATGCTTAGTCGGTAGTGAGATTGTCGCTCATGAAGCCTCACCCCAGGAGATCGACCAATGGGTTACGCGCTGGCGTGGAAAAGTGCAGCGCGTGGTGGCCATTGGTGGCGGGAGCGTGCTTGATGCTGCCAAGGCGTTCTCTGCGCTGATCGAACATCCTTTACCGACCCTACGTTATATGGAGAAGGTCGGGGATAGCCAAATCAGTGGTGCCACACTGCCATTAATCGCCGTTCCTACCACCGCCGGTACCGGGAGTGAGGTCACGCAAAATGCGGTGATTACCGATACCGAGATCAGCAAAGTGAAAGCCTCTTTGCGGCACGCCAATTTTGTCCCCCAAGTGGCGATCCTTGATCCCGAACTGTTAACAGGGACACCAGATAACCTATTGGCCTGTTGTGGCATTGATGCTTTCACGCATCTGTTGGAGTCTTATCTCTCTGACAAGGCCAGCAACTGGTCTCGAGAGATGTCGCTGGTGGGTATGCGTCACTTTCTGTCGGCCTGGCCTGATCTGAATCGGAGTGATAAAGCGCGAGAGGCGATGATGCAGGCTTCCTATCTTGGTGGTTTGACGCTGAGCATGGCAGGGTTGGGGGTGATCCATGGTATTGCTGGCGAGATCGGCGCCCTGCGAGATTATCACCATGGGCAGGTGTGTGGGCGTTTACTGCTACCTTTTCTTGAACTGCTGGCTGAAAGTGCACACCCGCAACAGCGCCTGTTAATGGCGGAGCTGGCCTTGCGATTGTTTCCACAACAGCAGGGTGCTCCAGAACGTTACCTGAGTGACTTTATCACCCGCCATGCCATTGCTCCTTTCTGGCAGCAGGCCCTTCCTCTCAGCCAACAGGCGTTTGCCACGGTATTGGAGAAATCCAACAGTAAAAATTCCTGGGTGACTTATTCCACAGAACAAAGAGCGCTGATGATTGAACGGGCGTTTCTGGTTGAATGACAATAAATATAATTAGGGTAGAGCGAACATGAGTCTGATTAACTGGATACTGGTGGGTATTGTGCTGGGCCTGCTCATTGGGGCGTTGATCAAGGTGTTGAGCAATAAGAAGGAGAAATAAGGCCAGCAGTTTTCTCCTTTATTCCCTAAGCGTATCGAGTGGCTTAAATTCGGCTCAGGCAGTCTAGGGCAACGGCTTTAAAACTTTCGAAATTATCGCTGCCCAACAAGCGGGTCATCGAACGTTCACGCACAAAGGTGACAAACAAATCATAGATTGCCATGGCTTCTTCATAATCATCTTTGCTGATCGCCAGCAGGAAAATGACATGAGCCACTTCTCCTTCCCCCCAAGAGATCCCTTGAGGGGCTAGCAAGGTGACCACCACGGTTTTTTTTGCCAGTAGCCCCAGAGAGTGTGGTAAGGCAATCCCTTCCCCTAACAGAGTAGAAACGATGGCTTCTCGTTCGACTACCGAAGGGTAAAAATCACTGCCAACATAGCCTTCTTGCTCTAATTGAGAACAAACCTTGGTAAACAACTGTTGTTGAGAAAGCGGTTCATCAATAACCATGAAATGGTCGGCATCGAAGAACTTTTCCAGCATATAGGGTCTGGTACGATCCACCAGGACCAATTTGCCGAGCTGTTCTAACTGATATTCTGTAGGGAATGGCGACATCACGACAATCGGTTTGTTCTTTTCATTGATACGGGCATTGGAAATAATAAAATCCTCTTCAATATGGTTGAGAATCTCATAATCGCGCAGTGAAATGGTGCGTGTGATCACCAGTTGCGGATATTTGCGTGCGATTTGAGCCTGGATCATCCGTATCGTCGAGTTACCGGTATCGCATACCAACATCACTTGTGGATGGCGTTCGTAACCAATGTTGTAGTGCCGCTCAAGACCGACACCGATATGCAGCACCAGATAGCCGATTTCGTTTTCGCTCAAGGTATAAGGCGTGTGTTTACCCCAACTGGAGATGGCCGCCAGTGTCACATCATAGGCCATGGGATAATGCTGCTTAATATTTGCCAACAGCGGATTGGGGATGTTGATCTGGTATTTCACCCGGGTGATCATGGTTTTGATATGGGTGAGCAGGTCTGCCCGTAATTGCTTATCGCCTTGTAGGTTGTAGTTATAGTGCGAGTTGATATAGGAGAGAATGTAATCTCCCAACGCCTCTTCATCATCTGCATTGATTTTGCTGGGTTGTACATTTTGCACCTGCCTGGCGGCAATATTGACGCGCAAATAGGCTTCTTCCGCTGAGGAGATCGCCTTGCCCGCGGCGTTGCGCAGTTCACCAGCCAGCCAGGTTGATGCTTTACGTACCGCTTCGTCGCCGTCTTCCACCTCAAATTCTTGGAGTGGATAGCCATCGATGATGCGCCGTAGCGCAACGGCACAATAGAAAATCAGGTATTGTTCGCCTTCATCCGTTAGGCGGATAGCATATTGGGACAGCAATGGATGTAGTGAGCTGGCAAAGGTAGCGACTTGCGGTTGGTGAAGGATGTTATTGTTCAGCAAGGGGCTTTCCGCATCGGTCAGATGCAACTGAAACAGCAGGTTGGTCAGGCAGGCACGGATCGCCATTTCTGAACCAAACAACTTCATGCCATAGCGTGGTTTGGTCTCAATGGTTAATTGGTAATTTGCCAGCCGTTCTCTCACCTCAGCCATATCGTTTTGCAGCGTACCGCGGCTAACAAACCATTCATCGGCCAGATCCTCCAGCTTCATCGAGAAAGCTGAGGTCAGAAAACGGATCAACAGATAATTTACTCGCTCTGGTGCGCTGCGCGGAGTGGCCTGCTTTTTGTGCTTTTTCTGTTGCAAGGCACTAAACAGGGTTTCATCGTCTACCTGTAGACGATAGCCAGCGCCACGGCTATGCACAAAGTGTGCGCCGTAGTTTTTCAGTATCTCGTTTAGCGCCGTGATATCCGTGCGTACTGTGCGGGTAGAGACGGCAAAACGCTTTGCCAACTCGTCCTGAGGTAACACCTCGGACTGCAAGGCATCAAACAGGTACGCCAGGCGTGGATAGGGGAACCTTACCATTCTATTTCCGTTATCAATGAGCCTGCCTAACGGTGTCAGGCAGGCAATGGTGTGACTGCATTGCTATACAAGTTATGTCTTGTCGTACCGCTGATGTTTACCCTAGCAGTTTTTTGCTAATTTCCAACAAAGTTTTAACATCCTGAGGGCGGGTATTGCCAGTGGTGGAATCAATGATTGAACTGTAGATGTGCGGGATCACCTGCTTGACACCCGCTTGCAGCGCAATCTCAAGGATGGGCTCAAAGTTTTCCAGGTCAATACCACCAGTGGGTTCCAGCATAAAGTCATGTTCGGCACAAGCTTTTGCCACGTACTGGTATTCGTCCTGGTGTTTCAAACCGCCCATAGGGAAATATTTAATCGAACTGCCTCCCATATCTTTCAGTAACGCAATGGCAGTTTCCACGGGTACGATGCCATCCGCCGCCAGTGCACTTAATGGCCCGGTTGAAATCTTGACCCAACCCACGCGACCAGTAGGTGAAACCAGGCCGTTAACCACCGTGTCACTTTGCCCAAGCAGAGCGCGGCTGGTACCCACACCGGTAAACACCTGGTTGACATGCTGTGGTTGAACCTGTTGAGCGATCAGGCTGACCATCGCTGATTGTTTCGGGTCACCAGCACCTAATCCGATAGAGAGCGCATTGTCAATCAGGCGGGCATAACGGCTCATATCCGCCACGGCGCTGTCCACATCCGGATAGTTTTTGGAAAGTACACCTACCAGCACATGCCCTTGCGCGGCGTCATAGATTTCCTGCGCATTATCTTTTGACCCTGCTAACACGTTAAGACAAACACGATCTTTATAATAATTCGGTTTCAGTTTCATGCTGATTGCTCCGTAAACAGATTTTTAATGCAGGTAAAAACGGTCATCAATTGCTGTTGGTTAACGCTGCGGACATCCACTTCAATTTTGCCTTCGTTGGCCTTGTAGCCACGGAAATAGATAGCAATATCGCCGGTTTTCAATGCCTGGACGATATCCACGGTGGACATCCCCAGTACCGCTTCATCAAAGGTAATTTCAACCCTGGCGATATCGCGCCCGGCACTGTCCCAGACAGTTTTGGCACTAATGCCATTCAGGGTATTCAACTGGGTAATAAACGGTGTCATCAACTCAACCATTTGCGCGCCAGTGGTTTTCTCAAGTGTCAGATAGCTTTCAATCGCCTGTGTCAGGCCAATAATGCCCTCTTTGCCTACCTTCATGGCACGACCAATACCGTTGGACTGCTGTTTCACCCATTCCACATATTGCTTCTTGCCGATCACCAGACCGCTGGTGGGGCCTTCGATAGCTTTGGCACCACTGTAAATCACCAGGTCTGCGCCCATCTGGTAGTAACACATCAGATCTTCTTCTGCAGCAGCATCGACGATCAGCGGTAGATTATGGTTTCGTGCTACCACGGCGGCCTGCTCAACGGAGAGAATACTTTTTTGCACGCAGTGATGGGATTTCACATACAAAATGGCGGCGGTTTGCGCGGTGATGCAGGCTTCGAGCTGCTCTGGGGAACATTCGTTGGCATAGCCCGCTTCCACTACTTTGCCACCACCGAGTGCCACCATGGTATCTACCGGGGCGCCGAAGTTGACATTATGACCCCGTGGCAACACGATCTCGCGCGGTTCATTGACCGGTGCCGAATGCAGATTGACTAACAGATTGGTGTTATTTTTGACGATCACTGCCGCTACCGATTGGGCGATACCCGCAGACGCACAAGAAACAATCACCGCATCTTCCACATTCAGCAGATTGGCAATATAGGCCCCGGTCTTGTTGACCAGATCCTTGATTTCAAAGTAATGATTCAGGCCGTAGTTTACGGCGTCAATCACTTCCTGGCGTGGTGTAGAAACACCGAGAATGGTCATACGACCCGAAGTATTGATCACCTGCTTTAAATTATATTTTTTATAGATTGAAGACATGAGCCGCTTTTCCTTCATCGGTTAATAGGACTTCACCAGCCACAATGGCGGCCAGTGGTACCAACAGTTGTTCACCATGGACTGACTCCCCTTCAGAGTCAGCGAACACCTGCGGTGCTGTGTGGATGTCAAAAATGGTCAGGTCGGCATCAAAACCCGGGTGCAGTTGCCCTTTGCTCGTTAACTGTAGTGCTGCGGCGGCATTTTCTGTCACGCAGCGAATCACCTGTTGCAGAGAAAGCCCGATGGTAAAGAATTTTGACATCACGGTTGCCAGGCTATGCACTGGGCCAGCCATGCGGTTACGGCAGTAAATATCGGAACTGATGGTGTGTGGCAGGATCCCCAGTGCGATGGCCTGCCGGGCAACCTCAAAACTGAAACTGGCGCTACCGTGACCTACATCCAGCAAGACGCCACGTTTTAATGCACGCTCGATGGAGGCGCGTAACTTGCCTGCGGGAGTCAGAATACGGTTTGGTTTGCCGTTGTAGCAGTGAGTAATGATGTCACCTTGGGTCAGCAAATCGGCAATTTCATCCAGATCGGGCGGATTGTTGCCAATATGCACCATCAGTGGCAATGAGTGATTCTCCTGCTGGATCTCTTTTGCCATCACCAGCGGTTTGATACCGTTCTGACCCACGACGCTGTTACTCATGCGCGCTTTGATGCCAATAACGAAACCGCTCTTGTCATTGATGGCCTTGTTGACCTGTTCCTTATTGATATCCGTTATATCGGCCAGTTCATTTTGTCTTAACAGGCCGATACGGGAGATATTGAGGAAGGCAAAAACGTTGGTTTTAGCACTGCGTGTCAGGGCATAAAACTCATCAATGTCATCAGTTCCTGTACTACCGGCATCGACTACCGAAGTGACACCGGCTGCCACGCCAACGCGATCCGGCTCATCATGATAAATCGGTGAGGAGGGATAACAGTGTACGTGGCTATCGATCCAGCCAGCGCTCAGGCGATAAATGCCCGCCAGATCCAGTAACTTGTGAGCGTGAGCGTCTTCAGGCAGTTGCCCGATAGTGGCGATTTTACCCCCCACAATAGCTACATCGGCCAAGGTGTCATCCACCAGTCTGGCGCGCCGAATGATGAGGTCATACATACGAGGTACTCCTTTCCCCCTGGGCGGTGAGCCAGGGGGAAATTAAGATTAAGAAATAGCTACCGGGAAAATCGCCCCTAATATCATGGCACCCAAGATGGCTCCACCGGTGATAGGTTTACCCCAGATGTAAAACAGCAGTGCGCCGAGCAAAGAACCGACACCAATGGGGATTGACGCGGCCATGGCAGACAAGATGATCAACGGCCCAAGGAAACGCCCGGAGGAGTTACCCGCACCCATCATCACGTCGGCGCCGTAGGTTGAGTTACTCTGGTTGATGGTGAACTTACGGGCGAGAATAATCAGATAACCGATCGCCAGGCCAATCACTAAGCCCGTTACTAGCGATGCAGCAAAGTTGGCAACCGGAAAAACAATGCCTGCACCTAATAACAGTGCGGGGACACCAAGACCCACCCCGGTCTGGATCGCACCACCGATATCCAGAATACCCACCAGTGAACCTTCGATGATGCGGGCAAACAGGAAGCTGGCACCGAACGCCGCCACTGCACCGTAAACCCCGGTATCCATCCCAGCGCGCAGCATGGAAACAAAAGCCACTTCGTTAAACGCGCCAATACCGTACAGGTAATACATATGTGTACCGGCGAACACGCCAGATGAGAGTAGGCCAACAAAAATCGGAAATGACCAGTCGGCATACCAGAAGCCTTTTTGAGTCTGTGCTTCCATGAGTTAGCTCCTTATTTACCGCTCAGGGTATTGTGAATGGCGTCCAGCCAGCCAGGGATGCCCAGACTGAAGGATTGCAGCAGTTTGATATCAAAGCCACGGAAGAAACCGCTCAGCACGAACAGCAGGACAATCACCGCCATCATGATTTTGGTCACTTTATTCCAGCCGCTTTCTTCCACACCTTTACCGATCAGGATCCCTAACACCAGGCCGGGAACGGCGTTACCCATGATTAACTGTGCCAAACCACCGAAAATAGTGCCCCAGAAACCCGAGCGTTTACCGGCTTCGATGGCCGCCAGCCAGAAGATCACCGGCATCACGGTATTGACCAGCAGGTTAGCCGCAGGCACCAAAACTTTGATTGCGGTGACCTGCAAAGCGGCAGGGACTGCCGAAGCCGTGGTGTTGAGGAACGCCACCACCAAAATGCCAATAATGCCGCAGGCAATGGCCATTTTTTTCGGGTCGTGCAGTGTTTCTGCCACATTACGGTTCTTGATCATCAAGGCCGCGGCACCCCAGTTGGGAATAATGCGGTGGTCAACATCCTGCGTGAAGGCACCCGCCGCCACAGACGATGCCCAGGCGTTGAAGAAGAAACCAAGACCAAAAGAGAAGTGAGATGCAGGGTCTCCTTCGCAGGAGTTCAGCTCACCCAAGGTGCGGAAAGCCCCCATACCCTGTGTCGTCGGAGCATGGAACATACGTGCGGCACCGGCTCCTACGCCGACACCTACCAGCCCGCCGATAATAATCGACTTAAATAAGATGATTAGAAACATCATAATACCCTTTTTATGTTATACACTTTATTCTTCAAGCTGCCTGGGCGTCGGCTGCGGTTACTCGCTTCATCCATGAGACTCACCCCTTACAGGGCTGCCGCCAGCGGCGTTCAAATCTGCTTCGCGCAGATTGGTTGTTCACCCTAGTTACATAGTTATCTATGCTCCTAGGGATTAATGAACCTTATCCATGAGGTTCACCCTGAGGACCAGCGCAAGCGCTGTTCAAATGGGTTCCTGACCGATTTTTTGCTCAGTTGCCGCCTACAAGCAACTCGAATTATTTTGTGTATATATCCCCTGGAACTTATAAGTGGTGTCAATGGCTCATAACTTAAATAATTAGGGGAGTAACGTTTTTATTTTGTGACAAAGACCACCTGTTCCGTATTGATGATGGTGACAGTCACGGTTATTTCCAAAGAAACGCTATAGCTTTTCCTTTCACGCGGTAGAAAGAAGAAAAGAAATTTTTCTTTGGTTATTTTTTCTTCCGCTTTTAATATGCTGACGTCCTGCGGCTCAATGCGCAGCAGAATATTATTGGTGGATTTTAAAATCGCACCCTGCACATTCGCTAACGCAGAGGCAAAGGCTTTTGCTTTAGTATCGCCTTTTCCCTCTACCTTTACTGACGTTGTGTAGAGCTCTTTCATCATGCATTGCCATATTTTTTGATATAGGCTTCTACCAGGCGCTGGCCTAACTCCTCTTTATCCATAAAGCCAAAGCCTAATACGTTATATCCCTCATTAATTGCCGTGACACCTTCTTCAACAGAGCGCATACCATATTTCGCTTTATAGCCATATTTATTCTGGGCAGTAATGGCTCCGGCTCCGCCACTACCACAGAAAGAAATACCCAACTGGGCGTTTTCTGCTTTCATCACATCACCCAGTTTCATATCTGCCGCCATGCCAGGGATTACGATGGCTTTGGCTCCCGCATTTTCGATGCCCTGGCCTACTTTTTGCCCTTTACCCAGACGGTCTCCGATAACTACTGTGATTTGTGCCATAGTGTATTCTCCTGATTAAATGATATTTATTGGTTATTATCTTTAGCTACTTCAAAATGGACAGAAAGTAGATACGCTTCCTCTATCGGTAAGGTGGGGAATTTGTCCACCACCTGTTCTGCTAGTTGCATTGATTCAGCAGATATTTCATCAAATAGTGATTTATCAACTTCAGGTAATGGTTCACCGGTTATTGAGCGCAATACCATCGCACGGATATGCGACTCCAGCATTTGCTGTTGTACCGCATTGGTGTAAATATTATTTGCATTCAGCATGGTGCTGATATCAGCCAATACCTGCGTGGTTATTGCTGAGGCCTTGCTAATATCAACCTGTGCTATTTTATTTACCGAAGCTATCCCTTCATTCACTTTTCAGTCACCTCTGGATATTCATCTGGACAGATGCTTTTTTTGATGCCTTTACCCTAACCGCAGGAGAATTTATTGTGTAGTCCGTTTTTTTCCAGTTCGAACTGGAAATTAAGTGGCAGCCGGGGATCGGTTTCTCAAAACCAGGGGGAGAGGATTATTTTGTCTGGTATTTCAGTGCCATGGCAGGGAGTTAGCCGCTGCGGAAATTATCGCCTAGGCTTCGTGATCGAGATCTCTTTCTTTTCTTGCCATTAAGGCCTACTATCATCAAGATAAGTCAGCATTTCCAACACCCCCGTGCCTAAAAGTGCGGGGGTGTTGCTTTGTGTTGTTTTTCCGAATTTATGAGCGCGAGAAGGGCGCCTTTTGATTGGACTGGAGAGTGGAATGAGCAAACCAACCATTACCATTAATGAGCTGGATGCGGAACGTCTGGATACACTGCTGGCACAGCCAGCTTTTGCTAACACTGATGTTGCAGTTGCACTGAATGCTGAACTGGATCGTGCTGATATTGTGCCGCCATCGCAAATTCCGCCCTATGTCGTCACCATGAACAGTTGTGTGCGTTTTCGGGATTTACATACCTCGGAGGAACATGTGCGCACGCTGGTCTATCCGGCTTCCCTCAAAGACAGCAACCAACAACTGTCGGTAATGGCCCCGTTGGGCGCGGCGCTGTTAGGCATGCATGTTGGCAAACAGATCAGTTGGACATTGCCAAACGGTGAGGAAGCGCAGATTGAGGTGTTGGAGCTGCTGTATCAACCGGAAGCAGCGGGCGAATATCACCGCTAAGGTGTCAATAGCTTCGCAGTTAATTGCTTTTCCTGGCTTCTAAAGCGCAAGGGCAGACTTTTCAGTCTGCCCTTCATAAGATCTCTACGCTTCATTCTTCAAGTTGCTTGCTGACAAGCAACTTGAATTGTTTTACTCGAATCGTTTTGAGCGTAGCTCATCACCGCCTATCGATTAGCGGAATTTCTTGTGGTTGACATCGCGGGTCTGTTTAAACTCTTGCGCTACTTTGCGTGCTTCTTCCAATTTGCCTTCATTCGCCAGCGCCATGGCTTGTTCAATCTGTGATGTCAGGGTTGACATCCCTTCGCGGAATTGTTGCATTTCAGGGCTGTTCTTATCTTTGCCTGCCAGTTTTGCTGGGGTACCTTGCTGAGAATCTATGGCAGCCTGATGCATTTTTTGCAGGCTCATCTTGAAGGTATCGATAGAGTCAGTTTTTAATACGATTTTGTAATTGGTCGCGAGCGCTCCCATACTTGTTTCCAAGTCGGCAGAAATCGCCCAAGAACTGGCAGCCAGTAGCGTCAGTGCCGTCATTACTTTAAATGTCTTTTTCATATTTACCTTCCGTTGTTATGGTATTTGAACCCAGTTTAACTACCAATTGTAGTCTGTAGGTTTGCTTTTCTCACTTTTTGTTTACTTCACGTAGGTAAAAGCGGTGGTGACATGCTTTACCCCACTAACCTGGCTGGCAATTTTCGCCGCAGATTGTCCCTCTTTCTGTGTCACCAGCCCTAACAGAAAAACTTCGCCATTTTCGGTGGTCACTTTCACATTGGAGGATTTGACCGAATCACTGGTTAACAGCTCTGAGCGAACTTTGGTGGAAATCCAGGCATCTGAAGATGCGGTACCCAAACCGACCGGCGTCCCTTGGCGGATTTCATTATAGATGGCAGTGGCACCTTCAACGCCAAGGGCGATTTGCTTGGCACGGGTGGCGAGTTCGGTATTAGGGGCCTGACCTGTCAACAAAACCTTGCCTTGGTAGGCCGTAGCGACGACGCGGGCTTCTTTTTTCAGTTGTTGATCTTTGCGCACGGCATTCTCGATCCGGGCTGCCAATGTGGTGTCGTCTACCTGTGTTCCTACGCTACGTGGGTCGGTCGCCGTTTTGGTTGCAACAGCGGCACCACCGGCAACGACGCCAGCGATACAACCTTGTAATAGCAAAGTGCTTAACAGCACCACAAATGTGGCTTTTAGCTTCATTTCTGCTCCTTAATCATCCTGGTGGGGGAACAATGTATTATCGATCAGGTCACATAGGCAGTTTACGGTAAGCATATGCATCTCTTGAATACGCGCGCTACGGTGAGAGGGAATACGTATTTCCACATCCTGCTGACCCAGTAAACCCGCCAACTCACCCCCATCGTAACCGGTAAGCGCAATAATGGTCATATCCCGTGTTACTGCAGCTTCAACCGCCTTCACAATATCACGGCTATTGCCCCGGGTAGAAATGGCCAGCAAGACGTCACCGGTGTTGCCCAGAGCGCGTACCTGTTTGGCATAGACCTCATCATGCAGGCGGTCATTAGTAATTGCTGTTAGCACTACGCTGTCGGCATTTAATGCAATGGCAGGCAGGCTGGGACGCTCACTTTCAAAACGGTTAATCATACTGGCAGCAAAATGTTGAGCATTGGCCGCCGAGGCACCATTGCCACAACACAGAATCTTGTTACCATCAAGCAGTGATTGCACCATGGTCATTGCTGCACGGGATATGGCATCAGGCAAGGCTTCTGCCGCTGCAATCTGGGTTTGGATACTCTCGGTAAAACAAGCTTTGATTCTATCTAACACGTTGTATTAATCCATATAAGTGCCTGGTTTATCAGGCTATTATACCCAGGTTCATTCAACTTGCTGGTCGCTGGTTACCGCTCGAATGACGACGAGTATTTATGAGTCATTTGAGCCAGAATGGTCGGCATCAGTCATACCATGATTAATCTGCGTTGAAGGCATTAGGTATCCACTCTAATTGGTTATCAGTAATGGCTAAAACATCAAAACGGCAAGATGATGTGTCAAAACTGGCACCTCGTTTGGCCAGCCAAACAGCCGCAGCATGCAGCAAACGTTGTTGTTTACGGTAAGTTACGCTACTGGCCGCATCGCCAAAAGCCGCATTGCGCCGGTAGCGTACTTCAACAAACACCCAGGTTTGACCATCACGCATAATCAGGTCGAGTTCACCACCTCTTATCACGACATTGGCCGCCGTGAAGGTCAATCCCGCGCGTTCAAGATAATGGCGGGCTTGTAGTTCATAGCCCGCCCCCTTGGCGCGTTGACTCAGGAGACCGGTACGACCGAGCCTTGACGGTATTGCAGCCAAGTCAGTTTCCTGTTTATCACACAATTTGGTGAGGATGATAGCACACCGGTGGCCCCGGCCACCTGGAATCCAGGCAATTGGCGCATTTCAGCAAAGTGGTTGGCCAATGCCCAAGCATCCATCCCCATGGCATAGAGGCGCACCAGAGAATAGTCGTTGCGGAATTGTCGGCTGACTTGCTGTTGCAACTGTGGATTGACACCGGCCAATAAAGGAATATCGCTGAACTGCACTCCTTCCATTTCCAGCCGGAAATCCGGGCCAGCACCTGCCTGATAACTACGCGAGCTGGCAAATATAGCTGGTTTGCTGCGAGAGTTGGTGGTCATATCGATCAACGGCTTAATCAGGGCTAGTTGATTTTGCCCTGCAACAATATAAACCGCATCAATCCCTCCACCGATGGTTGTTGAGGTCTCGCTGGGTTGAGCAGGGATAGTCAGACCTGCAATGGTAACAGACTGTTCTGCTGGTGCTGATACGGTGACGGGGGTACCACTCATGCGGATACCACCCCCATTGACCATCTGGCGCAACTCACCAGCCGAACCGATCTCTTGCTGCAGCACGGTTTGCCCCCCCAGTTTCTGCCACTCCTCGGCGAAGGCTTTGGCAATACGGCCACCAAATGCGCCACGAGGGAGCAACAACAAGGGTTGGCGCTTCTGTTGTTCCCAAATATGGTGCGCAGCATCACGGGCTTCGTCTTCAGGAGACAAGGCAAAGTAACAGATATTAGGATTATCTTTGGGTTGCTCTGGTTGATTGAGAGCCAGTACGTTGAGCGGGGTCGGTGTGCCAGTAAGTTGTTCTACATCGGTTTTCAGCAATGGACCGACCACCAGAGTTGCCCCTTCCTGCTGCGCCTTAGCCAGTAAAGCGGGTAAAGGCTGGCTGGTAGTATCGTAAACTTTTACCTGACTATTGATAGTCATTGGGGTGGGAACCGCTGTGGCGGTTTCCACCGCAGTCACCGGGGCTGTATTTTCCGCCTCTGTTGCAGGCGAAACAGCACTTTCGGTGTTGCTACCGATAGCAGCCTGATCAGGATTATTGGTTGATGCTTGAGCCTGGACCTGCATGGCGAGTGTTACGCCACTTTGGGCTGCGACAAAGCCTTGCTGGATAGCATCAGCAAACACTTTAGCTTGGCCGTTCAAGGGCAACAGCAAGGCGATATGTGAAGCGGAAGCTTGAGTAAAACTCTGCACATGGCTTAACTGGGTTGGCAGGCTTGTTGCGGCTGGGTTTTGTGGGTAACGATTTTGCCAGTCTTTGATCCCGGCTTTCAGTAGTTCAGGATCCTGTCGGTTATCCTGATAGATATGCAGCAGATCCAACCAGCCTTGCAGCACGTTTTCATCGGCATTAATCACCAGACTGTTGAGCTCTGTTGGTTTCAGCGCCACTAATGTCTGCCAGGTTTTATCCAGGTTATCCTGATATGCCGGACCCTTCAGTAAGGGTTGCAGAGCAATATAGGTGCGGATTAACGCTAATGAGGCTTGCCCCTGGTGAGCGGTGATCTGAGCCTGATAGAGGCGCACCAACTGATTAGATGACAGCATACTGCTATCAACATGACTCAGAGTCTCTCGGGCAGAGGCATAATCTTTGCCGGCGACTTGTAATTCGGCGTTCAGTAATAGTCGTTCTCGTTGCTGTAGACCTGTCATGTCGTGCGGCAAGGTATTCAGTTGCTGGGTGGCTTGTGGCAGATTGCCTTCGCGAATTAACGCGCGAATAGCAAGTAATTGCCAGTCAGCCTTGTTATCATCAGTGCTTTGTTGCAACTGTTGCAGGTAATAATAGGCACTGGCTCTCGCTTCGCCCTGAATATTGGCAGGCGGAGTTTGCGGTGCTCGGCTAGGACAACCAGCTAATAGGAGGGCTACCAGCATCGCAGGTATTACACGCCCTACTTTGGAACGAACGAACGTTGAGGAAAGCATACTGTATCCAGTGATGTTCTTTTCAAGATGCTCAATATTAAATCGGCAATCCGGATGAGACAATGAATCAACACCAACAATCAGTTATTTCTGCATCAACGCTGTATGTGGTACCTACCCCTATCGGTAACCTGGGTGATATCACTTATCGAGCCCTGGAGGTACTGAAAAGCGTTGATTTGATTGCGGCAGAAGATACGCGTCATACCGGATTGCTGTTGCAACACTTTGCTATTAGCGCGCGGTTGTTTGCGCTACATGACCATAACGAACAACAGAAAGCGGATCAACTGCTGGTCAAATTGCAGGAAGGGCAGAGCATAGCATTAGTTTGCGATGCTGGCACACCACTGATTAATGACCCTGGCTATCACCTGGTGCGCCGCTGTCGTGAAGCGGGGGTGCGTGTGGTTCCCTTGCCGGGTCCTTGTGCAGCGATTACTGCACTTTGCGCAGCCGGTGTCGCCTCTGATCGTTTTTGTTATGAAGGTTTCCTGCCAGCTAAAACCAAAGGTCGCAAGGATACTTTGCTGGCATTGGCGACCGAACCACGGACACTGATTTTCTATGAATCGACCCACCGTTTATTGGACAGTTTGCAAGATATGGTCACCGTGTGGGGGCCGCAACGCTATGTGGTGTTGGCTCGCGAACTGACTAAAACCTGGGAATCCATTTACGGCGCCCCGGTGGGGGCGTTATTGGCATGGGTCCAGGAAGATGAAATGCGTCACCGGGGGGAAATGGTGCTGATTGTCGAGGGGCACAAAGTGCAAGAGGAGAGCTTACCCCCTGAAGCGCTGCGGACCTTGGCCTTGTTGCAACAAGAGTTACCCTTGAAGAAGGCAGCAGCATTAGCGGCAGAGATCCATGGGGTGAAAAAAAATGCGCTGTATAAGCATGGGTTGGAACATCAGGAAAAGTAAAACATTTGACCTGCTGTAACCGCCACGCTACTATCCGCGCCGGAGTTGACTAGACAATCGCCGCTTTATTGCCGTCCCCTTCGGGGAGACGAGTAAAGGGGAGGAAAGTCCGGGCTCCATAGGGCAGGGTGCCAGGTAACGCCTGGGGGGCGCAAGCCTACGACCAGTGCAACAGAGAGCAAACCGCCGATGGCCCGCGCAAGCGGGATCAGGTAAGGGTGAAAGGGTGCGGTAAGAGCGCACCGCGCGGCTGGCAACAGTTCGTGGCACGGTAAACTCCACCCGGAGCAAGGCCAAATAGGGGTTCGCATGGTACGGCCCGTACTGAACCCGGGTAGGCTGCTTGAGCCAGTGAGCGATTGCTGGCCTAGATGAATGATTGTCCACGACAGAACCCGGCTTATCGGTCAACTTTCGTTATACAGATAACCCCGTGTGGTATTCGCCATACGGGGTTTTTCTTTCTTTATATATATATATTTCCCAACTTCCCCAACTCGCGATATCGCTACGCCAGCAAATCAATCAATAGCACACGTAGTGGTGTAACCGCCTGGATGGTCAGCTGTTTCTCTTCGCGGATAAATGCGCCATCCCCACAGTTGATAGGTTGGCTAGGGTGATGTTCGTCACTGACTGTTGCAGATCCGTGGATTGATTGCAGGTAAGCGCGTGTTCCATTGAGCGCCACTGTCTTCTGTTCCCCAGGCTGTAACTCCAGATGATGTATCCAGAGCTGTTGCCGTAGTTGCAGGCTGCCTTGTTCACCATCGGGTGAGGCCAGTAATGCATGAGGTTGCGTCGGCAGCTTCAGACGCTGTACCTGCTGGTTGCTGCGTGTCGGGCAAGCATCTAACCACAGTTGCATTTGGGTCAAGGGAGACGTGTTACTGATATTCCGAGCGCTATAACTTAGCCCCGGGTGAGTCGCCAGCAACAGCGCTTCGCCTACTCCAGCCCGGATAGTATGGCCGTCATTGTCCCGGTATTCGATTTCACCTTGCAAAATCAGGCTCAGAATATCCACATTAGGATAGGTGCGTGGTTGGCATGAGGCCCCTGGTGCTAAGACTTCCTGGTTGAGTACCCGCAGTGAACCGTATCCCATCAGTTTGGGATCAAAGTAATGACCAAAAGAGAAGGTATAACGCGCTTGTAGCCAACCAAAGTCAGCTTGCCCACATTGTTGTGCTGTTCTACAGATTATCATGGCAATCGACTCTTTAAATTGATGGTTTATAGGGTAAGCATCTGGACGGCAGATTGTTAGCCAGTTAATCTGGTAGGCATATTCAAATTTCCTGAAAGAGAGATTCGATGGCCAGAGAGCGTGCGTTAACACTAGAAGCGTTGAGGGTCATGGATGCGATTGACCGCCGAGGCAGTTTTGCTGCTGCTGCCGATGAGCTGGGGCGGGTGCCTTCTGCATTGAGCTATACCATGCAGAAATTGGAGGAAGAGCTTGATGTGGTCCTGTTTGACCGTTCAGGTCATCGCACCAAATTTACTAATGTCGGTAGAATGTTACTTGAGCGTGGCCGTATCTTGCTTGAGGCGGCGGATAAACTGACCACCGATGCCGAGGCGCTATCTCGGGGCTGGGAAACCCATATCACCATTGTCAGCGAAACGTTGTCACCGGCTGCTAAATTGTTTCCGTTGCTCGATAAGCTGGCGTTGAAAGCGGATACTCAGGTTTCGATTCTTACTGAAGTATTGGCTGGAGCCTGGGAGCGGTTAGATCAAGGCCGGGCGGATATCGTTATTGCACCGGATATTCACTTTCGCGCCTCTTCTGAGATTAACACGCGCAAATTGTATAAAGTCATGAGTGTCTATGTGGCGGCACCGGATCACCCGATCCATCAAGAGCCTGAACCGTTATCAGAACTTACCCGCGTCAAATACCGTGGGATCGCCGTGGCGGATACCGCGCGGGAAAGGCCCGTATTGACGGTGCAATTATTGGATAAACAGCAGCGTTTGACCGTGAGTAGCATTGAAGATAAACGCCGAGCTTTACTGGCCGGGCTGGGAGTGGCCACCATGCCCTATCCTATGGTGGAACAAGATATTGAACAGGGGCGTTTGCGAGTGGTGGGGCCTGAATACAAAAGGGAAGTGGACATCATCATGGCCTGGCGGCGTGACAACATGGGGGAGGCTAAATCCTGGTTTCTACGTGAGATCCCGCGTCTGTTTGCCCGGCAGGAAAAGCAGTAATCTTTACTTTTATACCTTAAATAATTCAAGTTGCAGGAGGGTAAGCTGCAACTTGAACACAGTTAATTATCTAAAATTACCACTTTTTGTTCAGCAGGCGATCAATACTGAAACTGCCTGGGCCGACGATTGCCAGAACGATAAACCCACCAGCAATGCTCAAGTTTTTCATAAACATCAGTTGGTTGACGCCTTCAGAAAACTGAGAGTGGAAGATAAATGCGGTCAGAATGGTGAAGCCTGCAGTGAATAGTGACACTGTGCGGGTCAGGAAGCCGAACAGAATAGCCAAACCGCCGCCTAATTCCAGCAGGATGGTCAGTGGCAGTAAAAAGCCAGGTACGCCCATCGCTTGCATGTAGCCTTGCGTACCGGCATAGGCATCACCCATTTTGCCGTAACCAGCAACAATAAACAGGATAGGCAACAGAATACGAGCAACCAATAAACCAGTATCTTCTAATTTTTTCATCATTAACTCCAAAAAGCCAATCTTGGCTGTTATTACATCATTATGGCTGTTCTTAGCCAAAACGGATTAGTGGAGTGAATGTTAAACGGGGATGGTTTAGGTTGTTAGTAATAATTATTGGTGTTTTCTTTCAAAAAAAATGAGTATATCAGAGGTGTTTAAAGCCACCAGATGGGGGATGCCCATAGTGATGGTCGCAGCGGTGCTGCCATTTGAGTGCATACTCGGCGCTTAATCCTTTACGCGTAATGCCCGATAACTTTTACGCATTAAGCGGAATGTTCCCCATAAGCTCAATGCTCTGCGTGACCAACGCATCAGCTTGTTGGGGTGTCGCAGACTGTAAAACGTAAAAATTGTGGAGCCGATGGCGATATATTTACGTAGGCCATATACCACCTGCCAACCGTGATCGATGGGGGCGGTTTTTTCCAGCCATAGGGTTTTACTGGCAGCCAGATCCAGCCGCTGTTGCTGGATCTGCAGTAACAATTGCTCTTTTTGCCATTCACGGTATTGGCGGTGATTCATGTTCCCCCTCCAATGCCGAACGGTCGAGTTCTAATTGCTTGCGTGTTGCCCCTAGTAGGGTTGAACGGCGAGCCTTGTTTAATGTCCAGATGCCTACCACGATTGCCAGGAACAGCAAAGCAGCCGTGGTGGTACCCAGTGCTATCAGACGGTAAGCCGGATCGACTGCCCAGAAGATCAGCAGCAATAGGCTCATTAGCCCAAAGGCGGTAAACAGCAAGGTGATCCCGGCCATCATCAGTAACTGGACGAGGTTGGCTTTCTCCTCTTCCAACTCGATAACAGCCAGCTTGACTCGCGTTTCCACTATCCTGACCAAGATGGTAAGAATACGTTGCGCAATATCCAGAACCCCTTTAGCGGGGCCCTGTTCACGAGATTGTGTAATATTTGCCATAATCAGCGGCGCGCGAGCAGAACGCCTAACACCACGCCAACTGCAGCACCAATGCCTACACCAGCCCACGGATTGCCACGCACATACTCATCAGCGTGACCAGCAATTTGCTTGGTTTGGTGGACTAATTTATCACCCGCATCGCTGAGGTGAGCTCGGCTATCTTTCAGTGCGCTTTCTGCTTTGGCACGGAGTTTTTCGAGCTCAGCTTTCGATTTGTCGGAGGAGCTATTAAGTACTTCTTCCAGTGTATCGGCCAACGACTTCAGTTCGGCGCGTAAACTTTCTGCATGTGGATCTTGTGCCATGATAACGACTCCTTAAGATTAACTGAGACAGAGCTTCAACATAGCTGATTTATGGGGGAGAGCAAAGGGATGTAGCCCACAATTGTGACTATATCTATCGTAATGGACTCGTTACAGAGGGCGGAGTGGGTTACTGTTCCTGATATCAACGCTCTGATACCACAAAGAGGGGCATACTTGCGTATGTTCCCCCTCTACTTGTTACGCGCGTTACTTTTGCTTATTAGCGCGCTTCTTACGCCATAGCATCACCAAGGAACCGAAAAATCCAAGCACCAGCAGCACTACTGGCAACATCATCAGCCCGGACATCAGTTTCTCTTCATATTGATGGAACACGGCGGTGTTCCCCAAACTAAAACCCACAGAAACCAGGATCAATACCCACAGCAATCCGCTAACCCAGTTGAAAAACTGAAAACGAACATTACTTAAACCGGACAAACCAGCGATAGTCGGTAACAAGGTACGCACAAACGCCAGGAAACGGCCAATCAGCAGTGCTGACAGGCCATGACGATAAAACAATTGGTGAGCGCGCTGGTGGTAATGTGCTGGCAAGTGTGAAAGCCAGTTTTGCACAATACGTGTGTTACCCAGCCATCGGCCTTGTATATAACTGAGCCAGCACCCCAGGCTGGCTGCCGTCGTCAGAATCAAGATAGTGACGGGGAAGTTCATGGTCCCTTTGGCGACCAGCACCCCCACCAGGATCAACAGACTGTCACCCGGTAGAAAGGCGGCGGGTAGCAGGCCATTTTCCAGAAATAAAATAAGAAACAGCAAGACATAAAGTGTCCAGACTAACGAAGGGTTAGCCAACATTTCAAAGTCTTGTTGCCATAATGCATGCAACAATTGCTTAATAATTTCCATCCGGTGTTCCTAAAAACGTCATTGTTTGTTTTCGTTCAGTAGTTGGGCGGCGGTAAACAAGATGATCGCGAAAGCCTATAACTACTGAAAATAATGAGACAGGGCTGCGTTATTCTTTACTTCACTTCTTTTGGGGCAACACCCGCTCACGAATCATAAGTCAGTGAGCCACGGTAGAGTATGTTACTTTCTTTCCAACCGCCGACTCTGTTTTGTTGCGCTGGTGAGTGCAGCATCCAGTTGATCTGTTGAAGTCGTTGGGCAATAGGGGGAACTGACCGCCATTGTTGACGCATACCACCGATTGGCTCTGGAGTTTCTGTCGTTAAAGTATAGGCCGGAACCAACCAGGAAGAAGCGAGCAGTGAATTAGCGTAGGCATGTACCCGGAGCAACAGTTGCGGTCTCTGGCTAAGGGACTTACGGCGCAAATCACTGGATGGACGATCAAGCTCAACATGATGTTCAGAAGCTGAAATCCCGGGGCGCTCATCAGCGATTATAGCACTGAGCGAGGCAACGAGACCGGTGGTTTTGGTTGCATGAGATGTTTGGCCGGTAGCCGAATCGGCCCAACAAAAAAGTACAATCAGCATGGCAAACAACCCGTGCATCTATTCGCGTTCCGCCCCAGTATCCACAGATAAAAAAGTGGTCTCACTTTACCAAAATAGCACGATTGGCAACAGGGAAATCTATGTTGAAAGCGGCGTAATATGACACGAAAGTAAGGGAATCTGGGATCGATTCAGCCGTTTTTACAAAATCTGACACTGAAGCCCCATGCATTACTCTTGGATGACCTTATACCTGTCGTTATTCACGGTATAGGGGAGCTTGAATAGCAGACAAAAATAAAGACTATTTGCTACCGGTTGCCAGAGTATCGAGATGGATCACCGGGTTCTCTGCAAACAAGTAGCGGTCTGCATTGTACTCAAAGTCATCTGTTGTTGCGTTAAATAGCATCTGCTTGGTGTTTTCCAAGTGCTGCCACATTGCCAGTTTGGCTCCATGGGGGTCTTTGCGGATCAGGGCTTTGAGAATTTCATCGTGGTCGTCACACCAACTGGCAATCGAGCGTGCGTCGATGTGTTCATGCAGTTTGAGCCAGTAAGGGTTGCTGACACGCTGAGCCCACATTTTTTCTACAATGGTCGCCATGGCGGTGTTCTGGGTCGCTTGGGCTACTTGAACGTGAAATTTAAGATCCCATAACGAATCGCGGAAGCGGTCTTCCTGGCGCGCTTGTTCCTGGATCTCCATCAACAGGACGATATCCTGCTTGGTGACTTGGGTCGCGGCGAATTCGGCAATGTTACTTTCGATTAACTGGCGCGCCTGTAGCAGTTCAAAAGGCCCGGCAGTGGCAAATTCGAGACTGTCGCTACTCCCCACCAGATTCTTCTGTTGGTTGGAAATGACATGGATCCCAGAACCTTTACGTACCTCGACATAACCTTCCACTTCCAACATGATGATGGCCTCACGCACCACGGTGCGGCTCACATTCATCTCTTCAGCGATATAACGTTCGGCTGGCAATTTATCACCCACTGAATAAACCCCTCCTTCAATGCGTCGCTTGAGTTCGGCGGCTAACTGCTGATAAAGGCGTCTGGTTTCAGTGAATTCCATCATGAATACTCGGCGGTAGGCAGGAAAATAGGCTGTAATGAGGGTTGTTATACCACTTAACCCCGGTGGCTGCCAATGAAAAGCCCGGTACAGATGACCGGGCTTCAGGTAGGGTTAACTATAATTGTCTATTATTTTTAGTCGTTCCTGTTCCAACTCCACAACTGAGTGGTTTTGCAACACGATCCAGATGACGATGGCACCCAGGATATCGAATACAGACAAGGCGGCGAATAGTGGGCTGAAACCCCATGTATCGGCCAGCGCACCAACCACCAGAGCAAATAGGGTGCTCGCGGTCCAGGCAGCCATACCGGTCAGACCGTTAGCGGTGGCTACTTCGTTGCGGCCAAACACGTCTGAAGACAAGGTAATCAGTGCGCCAGACAGGGATTGGTGAGCAAAGCCACCGACGCACAATAGCGCAATGGCGACATAAGGGCTGGTAAACAGACCAATCAGCCCAGGGCCAATCATCAGCACTGCCCCCATAGTCACCACGAGCTTACGGGAGACGATTAAGTTGACTTTAAAGTGCTTTTGGAAGAATGGCGGCAGATAACCCCCCACAACGCAACCCAGATCGGCGAATAGCATTGGCATCCAGGCGAACATGGCAATCTCTTTCAGATTAAAGCCATAAGCTTTAAACATGAATAATGGGATCCAGGCGTTAAAGGTGCCCCAGGCGGGTTCTGCCAGGAAACGTGGTAAAGCAATACCCCAGAACTGACGGTTGCGCAGGATCTGCCAGGCAGACATCTTTTTGGCGTTAGTGGTCTGATGATGCGCTTCTTGTCCTTCCAGAATATAGTCACGCTCTTTATTAGAGAGTTTCTTCTGGTCTTTAGGGTGTTTGTAGAAGATCAGCCAGCAGATAGCCCAGATCAGGCTCAGGATACCGATGATGACAAATGCCATTTCCCAGCTGTATACCACAATGGCCCAGACCACCAACGGTGGCGCCAGCATAGCGCCGATAGATGAACCGAGGTTGAAGTAACCGACGGCGATAGAACGTTCTTTGGCTGGGAACCATTCACTACTGGCTTTTAAGCCGGCAGGTATCATTGCAGCTTCGGCCATACCGACTGCACCGCGAGCCAGGGCTAGACCGCCCCAGCTATTCGCCAGTGCGGTGGCCATACAGAAGATGGCCCACAGGATGGCAAACATGGCATAACCGATTTTCGTGCCGAGCAGGTCAAGGATATAACCTGCCACAGGCTGCATAACGGTATAACAGGCCGAATAAGCGGCGACAATATAAGAATATTGCTGGGTAGTAATCCCCAACGAGCCTTCTAATGTAGGTGCTGCGACGGACATCGCATTGCGTGTTAGATAACCGAGCACGGTGCCAACAGTCACCAATCCGATCATATACCAGCGTAACCCTTTAATTTTACGCATCCCAAATCTCTCCCAGTTTTGAGTTCCTGCCACTGGCTAACCTGTGGCGGTTGTGCGGTGGTAATTCCCTTTCATCCTGTTGCCGATATTCCTTTACTGGCACTGCCTGCGCATTGGGATAGTGAATTGCCAAAAGCCCTTAGCAGGATGGTGTCACAATAACTTGTCATACAACTTTGAAAGTTGAGTGATATCACAAAAGGCGTTATTTTATTAAGTAATAATAAAACGCATCATATGGCACTAAATTAACGATGAATTTCCCGCGAAATGGGCTTTGGTGCGATGAAAAGGTATAAACCAAGTCAATATGGTGCGGGGTGTTTCATTAAATTGGTATAATATCTTTTTTGGAATGACAGCGATACTAGATAGGACACAAGGTGAGGAACCCGATATGGCCACGTTTTTGAGTGATGATTTTTTGCTAGACAGTGAATTTGCCCGTCGCCTGTACCACGACTATGCTGCGGAGCAACCTATTTTTGACTATCACTGCCATCTGCCACCGCAGCAGATAGCCGAAAACACCCGTTTTCAGAATATGTACGATATTTGGCTGAAGGGGGACCACTATAAATGGCGTGCTATGCGTACTAATGGTGTCGCAGAACGTCTGTGTACCGGTGATGCTTCTGACCGTGAGAAATTTGATGCCTGGGCAGCAACCGTGCCGCATACCATTGGCAATCCACTGTACCACTGGACCCATCTGGAATTGCGCCGTCCATTCGGGATCACCGGTAAACTCCTTTCCCCTACTACTGCGGATGAAATTTGGCAGCGCGGTAACCAGTTGTTGGAGCAGGATGCTTTTCGTGCTCGCGGCATTATGCAGCAGATGAAGGTGAAAATGGTGGGTACCACGGATGATCCGATCGATGATCTGCGCCACCATAAAGCCATTGCGGCTGACAGCAGTTTTGCTATCAAGGTGTTGCCAAGCTGGCGACCTGATAAAGCCTTTAACATTGAATCTGCCGGGTTTAATGATTATATGCAAAAGCTCGAAGCCGCTGCGGATACCTCAATAACCCGCTTTAGTGATCTCTGCGATGCATTGAAAAAACGGATGGACTACTTTGCTGCACATGGTTGCAAGATTTCCGACCACGCGCTGGATGTGGTGGTTTATGGCGAGGCCGATGAAACCACACTGGATAATATTTTGGCGCAACGCTTGAGTGGCAAACAGCCAACAGCGTCACAAGTTGCCCAGTTCAAGACAGCAGTCTTGCTGTTCCTGGCGACAGAATATCAGCGCCGTGAGTGGGTGCAGCAGTATCACATTGGTGCGCTGCGCAATAATAACAGCCGGATGTTTAACCACATTGGCCCAGATATTGGCTTTGATTCCATTAACGATCAACCGGTGGCCGAACCGCTGTCACGTTTACTCGATGCTCAGGCCAAACAAGGAACCTTGCCGAAGACCATTCTTTACTGCCTCAACCCGGGTGATAACGAAGTGCTCAGCACCATGATCGGTAACTTCCAGGGGGAAGGGATGCCAGGCAAGATGCAATTTGGTTCTGGCTGGTGGTTTAACGATCAGAAAGACGGAATGCAGCGTCAGATGACTCAGTTGGCTCAACTTGGCTTGCTTAGCCGTTTTGTCGGCATGTTGACGGATAGCCGTAGTTTCCTTTCTTATACGCGGCATGAATACTTCCGTCGTATTCTGTGCCAGATGATTGGCCGTTGGGTGGTTGATGGCGAAGCACCAGCAGATATGGAGTTGCTGGGGGACATGGTGAAAAACATCTGCTTCGACAACGCTAAACGCTATTTCGCTATCGAATTGGGCTAGTTAGAACTCAAGGTTGGTTTATGCAAAGCATTATAAAGATTCATGCAAAAGATAATGTGGCGGTAGCGCTACGTGATTTGGCTACTGGTGAAAGACTAACATGGGATGACCAGACGATTACCTTGGTGCAGGAGGTGGCTCGAGGGCACAAGTTTGCCCTTGAACCGATTGCTGCGGGGGAGAGGGTTATCAAGTACGGTTTACCGATTGGCCATGCGCTGGTTGCTATTGCGCCGGGTGAGCATATCCATTCGCAAAATATCAAAACCAACCTGAGTGATCTGGATAGCTATCAATATCAGCCGGAATTCCAGACGTTAGCGCAGCAAGCGGCTGATCGTGAAGTACAACTCTATCGGCGTAGCAATGGTGAGGTCGGGATCCGTAACGAACTGTGGATCATCCCGACGGTAGGCTGCGTCAACGGTACTGCACGTCACATCCTGCAGCGTTTTCTGAAAGTGACCGAAGGAGCACCCGGGATTGACGGTGTGTATCTATTCAGCCATCCGTTCGGTTGCTCTCAACTTGGGCAAGATCATGATAATACCCGCACCATGTTGCAGAATATGGTGCGTCATCCCAATGCGGGTGCGGTATTGGTGATTGGTTTAGGTTGCGAGAATAATCAGGTAGATATTTTCCGCAGTACGCTGGGTGATTTTGACCCGCAGCGCGTGAGTTTTATGGTCTGCCAACAGCAGGATGATGAAGTTGAAGCTGGTTTGGCCTCTCTACAGGCGTTATACCAGACCATGCGAGATGATCATCGCCAGCCAGGCAAACTCAGTGAGCTGAAGTTTGGTTTGGAATGCGGTGGCTCTGATGGGTTATCGGGGATCACCGCCAATCCATTACTGGGCTGTTTTTCTGACTATGTGATCGCTAACGGCGGTACTACGGTGCTGACCGAGGTGCCGGAAATGTTTGGTGCCGAGCGGATACTGATGAGCCGTTGTCAGGATGCGGTGACTTTTGAAAAAACCGTTGCCATGGTTAACGATTTCAAACAGTACTTTATTGCGCATGACCAGCCGATTTACGAGAACCCTTCACCGGGTAACAAAGCCGGTGGCATCACCACGCTGGAAGAGAAGTCATTGGGTTGTACCCAAAAAGCGGGGCAAAGTGAGGTTGTGGATGTTTTAAAGTATGGTGAACGTCTGCATCGGCCAGGGCTGAACCTGTTGAGTGCACCCGGTAATGATGCGGTGGCCACCAGCGCGCTGGCGGGGGCGGGTTGCCATATGGTGTTATTCACTACTGGACGAGGAACACCCTACGGTGGTTTTGTTCCAACGGTGAAGTTGTCCACCAATTCGGAGTTGGCGGCTAAAAAACCGCATTGGATCGATTTTGATGCTGGCCGCTTGATCCATGGCGTGCCGATGGCGCAACTGCTGACGCAGTTTATCGATTTAATTGTCGCCATTGCTGATGGTAAACCGACATGTAACGAAGTGAATGACTTCCGCGAACTGGCTATTTTTAAAAGTGGAGTGACGCTGTAAAGTATCAGGGGTAAAATAAAACGTTATTTTGTTTTACCCCTTCCCCTCTCAGGATCCATTCATGACGTTTTATTGGTTTGCCCAGGCAGTCGGTGTGCTGGCTTTTTTTGTCGGTATCACCAGCTTTTTCAATCGAAATGATCAGCGTTTTAAGTTGCAACTGTCAGGCTACAGCCTAGTTATCGGTATCCATTTCTTTATGATGGGGGTGAATGCCGCTGGGACCAGCGCCCTGATCGGCGCCTGCCGCAACCTGGTTTCCATGCGGGTTCGCAGTTTGTGGGTAATGTGGCTGTTTATCATCCTGAACTTGTCTATCGGTTTATGGCGTTTTCAATACTGGGTCGAGTTGTTGCCCATCTTTGGTACCACCATCACCACTTGGGCACTCTTCCGCACCCGTGGTTTAACCACCCGTTGTATCCTGTGGTGTTCAACCGCATGTTGGTTAACACACAATATCTGGCTCGGCTCGATAGGCGGTTCACTGATTGAAGGGAGTTTCCTGTTGATCAACGCTGTTAACATTATCCGTTTTCGGCGCTTGCAACTGCGTGGCATCGATCCTTTTGCGGTGGAAAAAGAGCTACCGACAGCGCAATGCCAGCCAGTTAAACCAGAGAGTACGTGAAGTGTCTTACCCTCTCGCAAGGAGAGGGTAAGGGGGGCATTAACGAACCTTTAGTGGGTCCTTATCAGCCAAGCGCTGATCTTCTGCTTGGCAGACTGCTGCGGTAAACACCACATCAGTAGAGGAGTTGAGAGCAGTTTCTGCTGAGTCCTGCAGCACGCCAATGATAAAGCCGACACCTACCACCTGCATGGCAATATCATTAGGGATACCAAACATATTACAGGCCAGCGGGATTAACAACAGGGAGCCACCCGCCACGCCAGAAGCACCACAAGCACAAACTGCGGCGACGACACTCAGTAACAGCGCGGTAGGAATATCAACAGCAATACCGAGGGTATGAACAGCGGCCAGGGTCAACACAGTGACGGTGATCGCTGCGCCAGCCATATTGATGGTGGCACCCAGTGGGATAGAAACTGAATAGGTATCCTGGTTCAGGTTCAACTTTTTGCACAGTTCCATATTCACCGGAATATTGGCGGCGGAACTACGGGTAAAGAAGGCCGTTACGCCACTTTCACGTAGGCAGGTCAATACCAGTGGGTAAGGGTTACGGCGGATTTTCCAGTAAACGATCAGCGGGTTTAGCACCAGTGCCACCAGCAACATACAGCCGATCAACACCACGAGTAATTGTGCGTAGTCCCTGAGCGCCCCAAAACCACTCTCTGCCAGTGTCGATGACACCAGGCCAAAGATACCCAGTGGCGCACAGCGGATCACTCCCCGTACCACCATGGTTACTGCGTGGGACATATCGGTGATTAATGACTTGGTGGTGTCAGAGGCATGACGCAATGCCAGTCCCAGCCCGATAGCCCAGGCCAGAATACCAATATAGTTAGCATTGGTGAGGGCATGAAACGGGTTGGCGACGACATTCATCAGCAGGCCTTTCAAGACTTCTGTAATACCGCTTGGCGGGCTGATGTCGGTGTTTCCCACAACCAGAGTCAATGTGGTCGGGAACAGGAAACTGAACACGACCGCGGAAAGCGCAGCGGCGAAAGTGCCTAACAGATAAAGGAACAAAATTGGGCGGATATTGGTTTTTTGCCCCTGTTTATGATTAGCGATGGAAGCCATAACCAGTACCAGTACCAGCAGTGGAGCTACCGCTTTCAGCGCACCGACGAACAGCGAGCCCAATAAACCCACTGCCTTGGCAGCAGGGGGTGACACCAGTGTCAGGATAATACCTGCAGCAAGGCCAACCATGATCTGTATAACCAGGCTGCCCTGAGTGATTCGTGCTAATAATTTATTCATGATGCTTTTGCGTTTCCGCTCCCTGATAAGATGACATACAGAGCTCTCTACCTTGGCAGGAACGTTGCCGGGTTATTTATGGTTGTCTCTGTAACGAAGTGTGTTTGCCTTGTTAGTATTCAGTAAACAATGCGCCTTGAAAAGGGGAGACGATGAAATAATATGCGTAGATAACTGGCCAAATACATTTCATTTACATTTGTGTGACCCTGATAACATTCTGTATATATAAGAAATCGCCAAACAATAATGGGGTGATTAACACCCCAAATAATAGATTATGGTTTTTGCCGAGATTTAATATCATTGCGCTGGTTAACCCAGGCATTGATCAGCAATGTCACGAGGAGGATCCCTGCGACAACACTCAATGAGATGGCAATCGGGATATGATAAAAATCGACAATCAACATTTTGATACCGATAAATATCAGGATCGCCGCCAAACCATACTTCAGCAATGAGAAACGTTCAGCCACGTTGGCTAACAGGAAATACATGGCGCGCAACCCCATGATGGCGAACAGGTTGGAGGTCAGCACGATAAACGGATCGGTGGTCACCGCGAAGATCGCCGGGATACTGTCAACGGCGAAAATAACATCGCTCAGTTCAACCAAAATCAGTACTAGCATTAGAGGGGTAGCAAACAATATCCCATTGCGGCGTACGAAGAAACGCTCCCCTTCCAGGTTGTCGGTGATGCGTAAATGGCTACGCAGCCACTTCACTAGGGGCTTATCGCCAATGGCGGCATTATCCTCCTTCGCTATGGCCATCTTGATACCGGTAAACAGTAAGAAAGCACCGAACAGATAGAGCAACCAGGCAAATTGGGTAATCAGCCAACTTCCTGCGAAGATCATGATGGTACGCAAGATGATTGCGCCTAGCACACCGTAAATGAGCACTCGGCGTTGTAAATGGGAAGGAACGGCGAAATAACTGAATAGCATTAGCCAAACGAAGACGTTATCAACAGCCAACGATTTTTCAATCAAGTAACCGGTCAAGAAAGCCAGCGCTTGAGTATCGGCTACTGCGCGTCCTGCGGTTTGATTCAGGTAGTACCAAAAACCAAAGTTGAATAACAGCGCCAGGCTCACCCACACCAGTGACCAGCTGGCAGCCTGCTTAAATGTCATGGTCTGCGCGCCTTTACGGCCCTGTAAAAACAGGTCTATGGCCAGCATTACGACAATGATGACAGCAAAACTGCCCCACAACCAAGGGGTGCCAACGGTATTTATCATTCAGGAAATCCTTCTACAAAACAAAAACGGCCAACGTCGGAAGACGCTAGCCGCTATGATTAACGCTACAAGCAAACCTCGCCTTCCGGCAAGGTCTCACTTACAACGCTGATGTGGTGATAAACACCTTCAACATCAGATTGCCCGGTAACCGGATGCTTGCGCACCGTATTGACGATTAACCGGCAATGAAGTTACTCCCCTTTGCAGCGCAGGAAGTTAAAACAAAATGTGCGGCTGGTCAACGTTAATCCTTATTATGGCACAATTTTTTGTACACCCACGGAGCGGATGAAGTTCTGCAACAGGCTTTGGCTTAACGGCGTATCGCTAGCCTGTTCCTGCAAGATACGTTGCGGGCGTTACCGCTTTGCTTTAATAGCACCGGTTTGCATCAACAACATGGGTTTACATCAACAACACGGGTTTACATCAACAACACCGGTTTGCATTAATAGCAGCGGTTTCATCGGTTATTCACTGTCTGCTGGGAACACCACGCCGGTCTGGCGGCGGATCTCAGTCAATAACTGAGCGATGTGCCGTGAGTTTTCCAGACCAATATGCTCGACCTGCTGTTTCTCTACCAAATCGGCAAACACCTGTGCTTCGTACAGCATGGTATTTTCGTGTTGTGGTTGAGTCAGCACTTGTGATTTCTCACCCCGTGGTGTGAGCACCACATTTTGCACTTCAGAGAGCCGTTCGATCACCAGCGTGCCCTCTTCCCCCTGAATTTCGCTTGGGATATCGGAATTACTCACCTTGGAATGGAAAATAGTGACATCAAAGTCACCATAATTCAGGCAAACGCTGCCGTGGCCATCGACCCCCGTGTCCAACAAGGTCGCGCTGGCCTTCACTTCTTTAGGCGCACCAAACAGGCTGACTGCACTGGCGACACAGTAGTAACCGATATCCATGATCGAACCGTTGGAGAATTGCGGGTTGAAGGTATTCGGGTTTTCACCAGCCAGATAACGCGGATAGCGGGAAGAGTATTGGCAATAATTAAGAAAGACTTTACGCAGCTTACCCAGCGTTGGTAAGGCTTGTTGCAGTACGGCAAAGTTTGGCAAGTAGGCAGTTTTAAAGGCTTCAAATACCACCACCTGATTTTCCCGCGCACAAGCCAGTAATTCTTCCACCTGACCTAAATTAGAGGCTAATGGCTTTTCACAAATCACATGTTTCTTGTGGCTGAGGAACAGCAAGGATTGCGAGTAATGTAGTGAGTTTGGGCTGGCAATATACACTGCGTCGATAACATCGGACTGGGCCAGTGCTTCTAGCGAGTCAAAGAAGTGTTCAACGGGGTAATTGGCCGCAAATGCCCGCGCTTGTTCGAGTTTACGTGAGTAGACGGCGGTCAGTTGCATCTTGCCGCTTTTATGAGCAGCATCGACAAAGCGTTCTGTAATCCAGTTGGTACCAACAACAGCAAAGCGAATCATAGGTTACTCCGGTTGCTCAGGAAAATTATTTACAGCAGATTAGCATGCGAATCATGTTAGGCGAATATCCCTAATATCTGGCAGGTTACCTGGCGGGGGATAGAGCTCACCAAACAGTGACAGATGCGTCAGATACAAGCGGGTATCAAATTCCAATTGGTGGTAGCTCGGCTCCATATGGCAACATAAACTGTAGAACGCTTTATTGTGCTCTTTCTCTTTCAGGTGCGCTAATTCATGAACCACGATCATACGCAGGAAGGGTTCTGGGGTATTTTTAAACACTGCCGCGATGCGGATCTCGGCCTTGGCTTTCAGCTTGCCACCTTGTACGCGGGAAATGGCGGTATGCTGACCTAACGCCTGTTTTAACACCTGAATTTTGCTGTCGTAGGCCACTTTACTCAATGGTTGCGCATTACGCAGATATTGATTTTTCAGATCGACAGTAAACTGATACAGCGACTTATCAGTGGTGCAGTCGTGAACCTGCGGATAGCGCTGTAACAGCACCTTTCCCAGCCGTTGCTGTTCGATAAGCTGTTGTACCTGCGTTTGCAGGTGGTCGGGATAGCCTTGCAGGTAGATCAGTTGAGGCATGTGATTCAATATTCCGTGTTATACCCGTCACCAATCAAGCTGCAGGCGGCAGAGGGGCAGTGCGGTTATTTGGCCTGGTCAGTGTACTCAATCATATCGCGCTGCTCCCGTCTTGGTAAAAAAACATTTTACTGCTGAGCGTTTTTAGGGGATAAACAGCCCAAATTTATTGGTCAGGAGCGGCAATGAGCCAACTCGATTTAGGAACACAGCAACTGGAGCTGGAGCGTTATCCTCAACAGGAAGAGGCCAGTCAACTCCAGGCATGGGAGGCAGCAGATGAGTATTTGCTGCAACAAGTTGAAAACATTGATCTAGGTGAACGGCCACTGCTGATCTTCAACGATAACTTCGGTGCGCTGGCTTGTGCCCTGCATGGCTACAAGCCTTACAGCATCAGTGATTCCTTGATGAGCCAGTTGGCAACCCGCCATAATCTGCAGCTTAATGAATTGGATGTGGAGCAGGTAACACTGCAAGACAGCCTGGCCGCATTGCCTGCCAACCCGGCTGTCGTGGTGATGCGCATTCCCAAAGCCTTGGCGTTGTTGGAACAACAATTGCGGGCATTAAGTCAGGTGGTCGCGCCAGATACCCTGATTGTAGCCAGTGCCAAAGCACGGGATGTTCATACTTCCACGTTACAACTCTTTGAACGGGTACTTGGTCCAACGCATACCAGCCTGGCCTGGAAAAAGGCTCGCCTGATTTATTGCCAGGTCGCTGATATCGTGCCCCCAGCAGCAGCGGAAACCACCAACTGGCCGCTTGATGGTACAGATTGGCTGATTCATAACCATGCCAATGTGTTTTCCCGTGGTAGCCTGGATGTTGGCGCTCGTCTGTTTCTGGAACACTTACCGCAGGATATCAACGGTCATATTGTCGATCTGGGTTGCGGCAACGGCCTTATCGGTATGAAAGCCTTGGTTCAGAATCCGCAAGCGCAGGTCACCTTTATTGATGAATCTTATATGGCGGTGGCTTCCAGCGAACTGAATGTTGCGCATAATTTGCCGCAGGCGTTGGAGCGCTGTGAGTTTAAAGTGAATAACTCGCTGGCGAGTATTGAGGGGGGCAGTCTGCAGGCAGTATTGTGTAACCCGCCTTTCCACCAACAGCATGCCATCACTGACCATACTGCCTGGCAGATGTTCTGCGATGCCAAACGCTGCCTACGAGTGGGTGGTGCGTTGTACATTGTTGGTAACCGTCATCTTGACTACTACCAGAAGTTGCAGCGCTTGTTTGGCAACTGCACCACGATCGCTGCTAATAAGAAGTTTCTGATCCTCAAGGCGGTTAAATCTGGCGTACGCCGTTAGTGGTTAGGTTGGGCCGGGATCGCCCAACCTATACCCGCAGCGATGATGGGCGCTAAAGTGCCATGGCGAGCTGCATACCCTGCTCAATCGCCCGGCGGGCATCCAATTCGGCGGCGCTATCTGCGCCGCCAATCAGGTGAACCACTTTGCCCATCTCCAGCAGCGGTTGCTGTAGTTCGCGACGTGGTTCTTGCCCAGCACAGATCACCACGGTATCTACCGATAGACAGTGTTCTTGCCCATCCCGCAGGATATGTAACCCTTGATCATCAATGCGCAGATAACTGACGCCATTGAGCATTTTTACACCGCGCGCTGCCAAACTGGTGCGATGGATCCAACCGGTGGTTTTACCTAAGGCTTCGCCTATTTTGCTGGTTTTGCGTTGTAACAGAAACAGTTGGCGTGCGGCTGCGGGCACGATTGGCCCTTGATCACTCAGACCGCCACGGTGAGTAAACTGCGGGTCGATACCCCATTCACGGTTGAACGCCTCTAGGTGCAAGCTGCTGGAAGCTCCACTTTGGCTGAGATAGTCGGCAGTATCGAAACCGATCCCACCCGCACCAATGATCGCCACCCGCTGACCAACCGGCTTTTTATCCCGTAATACCGCCAGATAGTCCATCACCATCCCGTGCTTGATACCGGGAATGTCCGGTAGGCGTGGCTTGATGCCACAAGCGAGGATCACTTCATCGAAGCTTGCCAGATCCTGCGCCTGTACTGGTTGCCCCAATTTCAGCACCACGTTATTCAACTTTAATTGATGGTGAAAATATCGCAGTGTCTGGTGGAATTCTTCCTTGCCGGGGATCTGCTTGGCAATATTGAATTGACCACCAATCTGATGATCAGCATCAAACAGCGTGACTTGATGTCCACGCCGGGCCGCGGTGGTGGCGAATGCTAATCCCGCAGGCCCGGCACCGACTACCGCCAGTTTTTTCACTGAAGTGGTGGCAACCCAGGGCATTTCAGTTTCGTGGCAGGCGCGCGGATTAACCAGACAAGACGCGACCTGCCCCATAAAAACCTGGTCCAGACAGGCTTGGTTGCAGCCAATGCAGGTGTTGATTTCGTCGGCTCGCCCTTCAGCCGCTTTCTCTACCCAGGCGGCATCCGCCAGGAAAGGGCGCGCCATAGACACCATATCAGCACCATCGCTAGCTAAAATCTGTTCTGCCACGGCCGGATCATTAATGCGGTTGGTAGTGATCAGTGGGATCCCCACTTTGCCCATCAATTTTGCTGTCACCCAACTGAAGCCTGCGCGAGGTACCAGGGTGGCAATGGTAGGGATACGCGCTTCATGCCAGCCAATACCGGTGTTGATCAGTGTCGCGCCTGCCTGTTCGATGGCACTGGCAAGTTGTTCGATCTCAGGCCAACTGGCGCCGTCTTCCACCAGGTCGAGCATCGAAAGGCGGTAGATCAGAATAAACTGTGCCCCTGTTGCCTGACGTACTGCCCGCACAATGTCCACTGCAAAACGCATACGCTTGATAAAGCTGCCACCCCATTGATCACTGCGCTGATTGGTGCGCGCCACCAGAAACTGATTAATCAGGTAACCTTCAGAACCCATCACTTCCACACCGTCGTAACCGGCCTGTTGCGCTAACGCTGCGCAGTGGGCGAAGTCAGTAATCGTTTGTTCAACCTCTTGTTCCTCCATGGCGGTTGGGCAAAATGGACTAATGGGGGCTTGTAGCGCCGAAGGGGCAACCGGTTGTGGTTGGTAACTGTAGCGCCCGGCATGGAGAATTTGCAGCGCGATCTTACCCCCCGCCTGATGGACGGCATCAGTGACGATGCGGTGGTGTGCCACCTGCTGTGGCTGATTGAGCACGGCTCCCCCTTGATAAACCACGCCTTTTTCATTGGGTGCGATACCCCCAGTTACGATCAAGGCGACGCCTGCGGCCGCGCGTTCGGCATAAAAGGCCGCCAGGCGTTCAGCACCATTGGGCAGTTCTTCCAAGCCGGTGTGCATCGAGCCCATTAACACGCGATTCTTCAGGGTGGTGAAGCCGAGATCGAGCGGGGCCAACAGGTGTGGGTATGAATTCATCGCACTCTCCGAGAGTTATTATGCCAGTCACCATTCAAGCCCAGTGGGCGATGACGAAAAGTGGTCGGATGAGATAAATCTAGCTGTTGTTTACTGACTTGGGAACAGAAGAGCGGTTGAATGTGATGTCGAATGTGATAGTGCGCATGGATCTTGATTATTTCATTACATTTTATAGGGATAAACGCCAGCACCTTCTACCTGCCACTTGAATCGACTTGAGTATATACTTAGGGTCATTTTATGTGGTTTTGAGATAGTGAATATGACACCAGCGACCAACGTTGCCGATGTGATTTATTACAACGGCACCATTTATACAGCGGATGCGGTTAATAGCATTTGCAGTGCATTGGCGATCGGGCAGGGATACGTTTTAGCGGTAGGGAGCGATGAACAGGTGCTGGCACTGGCCTCTTCAGCGACAGAATGTATCGATCTGCAAGGTAAAATGATGATGCCGGGGCTGATCGACAGCCATATGCACCCCTTTTGGGGGGGCAAGCAACTCCAAGGATGCAGCTTGCACTATGCGGCGCTGACGGTGGAACAGACATTGCAGCATATTCAGGCGCATTTGGATAAATACCCCGCAGCTGATGATGAGTGGTTGACGGTCCGTGCCTGGCAGCGTCAAGGAATGGTTCCGGCGGGGGCTGATATGAGCCGTGCGCTGTTGGATGGCCTCAATACGCGTCGCCCGGTGGCACTGTTCTCTAATGATTGTCATACCTTGGCCGCCAATAGCCGTGCCTTGGTCATGTTGGGTATTGATGAAAATACCCCAGTCCCGTCAGATGGCAAGATTGCCCGAGATGCTGATGGGCAATTAACCGGGATTCTGGAAGATGCCCCTGCCATGCGCGCCTTCGACAGCATTCCTTCCGGTACCGCAGAGCAGAACGTACAGGTAGCGGCCCGCGTGCAGCAGGCGTTACATGCGCAAGGGGTCACCACCGTTATGGATACCCGCATATTTGCCGAGCAACTCCAGGCGTTTGCCACACTACGTTCTCGCGGAGAACTGACGCTACGGATGCTTGGGGCCAAAGAAGTGACGCCAGATAGCGTCCCTGGGCCAGAAGATGCGGCACGTGCGGTGCAGGAAGTGGTTGATTTTGCCAACCAGTGGAGCGACAAAACCTGGACACCCAAAGCCGGTATTGCCGTTGAGCATCTCAAACTCTTTGTTGATGGCGTTTTACAGCCCCCAACCATGACGGCAGCGCTGTTGGAGCCGTATCGCGAACATCATGGTGAAGGAACGGGTGATCGCTATGGGGATCTCTACTTCACTACGCCGGTGCTCAATGCGTTGATTGTTGAATGTGGCCGCGCTGGTTTGCACCCACATACCCATACTGTGGGTGAGGGGGCTATTGAGCAGGTACTGGATGCACTTGAGTTGATGCGTGATGCCTGCCCTGGTAAAGATGTCCGCCCGGGATTGGCCCATGCAGAGCTGGTGGCTGCCCATCAATATGAACGTTTTGCCGCTCTTGGGGCTACCGCTGTACTGTCGTTCCAATGGGCGGGATTACCGGCGGTGTTGATTGATGAAGAGCGTGAAATGCTCGGTGAAGAGCGATTCCTTCATCTGGAACCCGCAGCTCGCTTCCTTGATGCCGGGGTGCGCTTGGCTTATGGCAGTGACTGGCCCATTGACCGGCTGGATGAGTGGTATAACCTGCAAGTGGGTATGACACGCCGCGCTTGGGATGCTGAAGGGAATCCTACAGGGCCACGCTTGGATAATGATCGTGACCTAACCCTCATTGAAACATTACGCGCTGCGACCATCGATGCTGCCTACATGATTGCTAAAGAGCAGTATATTGGCTCGCTTGAGGTGGGCAAATTTGCTGATGCCATCGTGCTGCACCATAATTTGTTCGAACAACCGGCGAATAAGATATATCAAACCCGTATTCAGCGGACGCTGGTGGGGGGGGAAGTGGTCTATCAGGCCTAGTACCAACGTTGTTGTTTAACCAGCAGGGGGAAAGGGTAACTTCCCCCTGCAAAAGCCTTTAAATCTGCTTAAATAGATTTAACTGCCTATCACTTTTGGTGAACTTGCTGGATGCTTGGTGGGTGACTCATGGCAATGCTATCGACATATTGTTGAAACATTAAATCAACGGGTTGGTAGCGAATTATTTACCTCTTGTCAGTAGATTGGCTTGAAGCGAATTGTTCACTTCCCCGGTAGCCTTTCTTGTGCCAGAATCCGTGCCTTGTTTTTTCCGCAGCACAGAATAACCCATGGGAATCGGCCCTGAGGGAATGGCGCTGCGCCAGGAGATGATACGGCAATGCCGCAAAATATTCAGTTGCAACGAGTTCTTAAAACCCCAGCCTTAGTGGCATTTGGTCTTGCCTATATGGTGCCATTGGGCGTATTCACCACCTATGGTCAGGTGACGGTGTTAAGCCAAGGCCATTTGCCGATTGCTTACCTGGTGACCATTGTGACCATCTTGTTTACCGCACTGAGTTATTGCCGGATGACTAACGCGATGCCGTTAGCAGGGTCGGCCTATTCTTATGTGCAACGCAGTTTTGGTGGGAAAACTGGTTTTCTGGTGGGTTGGGCGCAGATTCTGGATTATTTGTTTCTGCCCATGCTTAACTATTTGGTTTTAGGTATTTTCTTGCATGAGGCATTTCCATCGATTCCGGCCTATGTGTTTATTCTGGCATCCATTGGTAGTGTCAGCGCCCTGAATATTCTGGGTGTCCGCCTGTTGAGCTCAGTCAACTTTACGCTGATTGGTTTGCAGATGGTGTTTATTGTGCTGTTTATTGTGTTGTCATTTAGCGAAGCGGATCTCAGCCCCGCCGCGTTGATGAAACCACTCTTGGTGGATGCGGGTAATTTTTCCGGCCTGATTGCCGGTGCCGCGGTACTTTGCCTGGCATTTCTTGGTTTTGATGCTATCGCCACCATGGCAGAAGAAGCTGACGACGCTAAGAATACCCTGCCACGAGCGATCCTGATTACGGTGATCAGTGCCGGTGCCATTTTTGTGGCGGTATCTTATGCTGCACATCTGGCTTATCCAGACTGGCAAGCGTTGATTCCTCATCAGGATACTGCCAGCTTGATTATCTCTGAACATGTGGGTGGCAAGTGGATGTATAACTTCTTTATGGCCACTTACTTGACGGGGGTATACGCCTCTTGCATGAGCGCACAAACCAGTGTCTCGCGCATTTTCTACGCCATGGGGCGTGAAGGTGTGCTGCCGCGTAAAGTATTCTTCCATCTCCATTCCCGTTTTCGTACACCATGGCGGGCGATAGTGTTTGTGGCAATAGTCTCTTTATTGGCCCTGTGTATGGATTTGAACATGGTGGTGTCGATGATCAGCTTTGGGGCATTGGGGGCATTTACCTTTGTTAATCTCAGCGTAATCAAACATTTTCTGATTAATGAAAAGCAGCGGGGCCTGAACGCGATGTTCAAATATGGCTTGTTGCCGCTGATTGGTTTTGGCATGTCAGTATGGTTGTGGTTTAACCTGGATAGTGAAGCATTGAAAGTAGGCCTAGGCTGGTTGCTGGCCGGTTTTATCTATCTGCTATGGTTGACCAAAGGATTGCGTAAGGATCCCCCGGCAGTCACCCATGATGATATTTCCCACCTGCTTGATTAAGACTGAGGGTGGCTTAATAAGGCCGCCCTATCTTTTCAATACATGCTTTTCTTTGATAATGCCAACCCAGCCTGTAGCCAATAACGACGAATTATCGTGAGAAAAACATATTGTTAGCAATTTAATGGGTGTTGTAAAATCAGTGTGATTTTATGGGTTCAATTGAGAATAAGCATTATGCTTTCAGGACGAGCAATGTATTGAATACATCACTCTCGGTAAAAAATCGGACACATTATTTTACATTTTATTATTATTACTGGTCACTATAGGCATAGACAAGATAAAAAAATAGGCATTTAATAGCCGCCGTAATAGGGATATATCAGATAGACCATCATAATTTAAGTTGCCTGTGCGCTGGTAATGCTTATAAAACAGAACTATTGACCGAAGTCAGCTGATCAGTTTTTACTTTCCACGCATTTGTAATCCATACCCTAAATAAATCAAGTCACAATTCAAAAGAGTAGCGTATTTTGAATTGTGTTTGTGTTGGCCCAGAAGGGCAGGGCTCAGGGAAGAGCCGAGTAATCAGTCTCTGCCTCCCCGATGTAACTTGAAGTATGACGAGTATCTCTCTGATAGAAATTTATTTTTTCTTGTAGGATACAATCTATGTCAAAGCGACTTTTTGCTGAATTTTTTGGTACATTTTGGTTAGTATTTGGTGGCTGTGGGAGCGCAGTATTAGCTGCTGCATTTCCACAACTGGGTATTGGGTTTACGGGTGTAGCGTTAGCGTTTGGTCTCACCGTGGTGACCATGGCTTATGCTGTCGGTCATATTTCAGGTGGACATTTTAACCCGGCAGTGACCATGGGATTATTTGCTGGTGGCCGCTTCCCGGCAAAAGATGTTGTTCCTTATGTTATTGCTCAGGTTATTGGTGGTATCGCCGCCGCCGCAGTGCTTTATTTAGTTGCCAGCGGTAAAACCGGCTTTGATGCTACCGCAGGTGGTTTTGCTTCGAATGGATATGGTGAGCATTCGCCTGATGGATACTCTCTACAAGCAGCCATTGTTATTGAATTAGTCCTGACCGCATTCTTCTTGATTGTTATTCATGGCGCAACGGATAAGCGTGCACCGGCAGGTTTTGCTCCACTGGCTATTGGTCTGGCATTGACATTGATTCACTTAATCAGCATTCCAGTCACCAATACCTCAGTTAACCCAGCACGCAGTCTGGGTGTGGCGATATTCCAAGGCACTTGGGCGCTACAGCAACTCTGGGTATTCTTGTTGATCCCATTAATTGGCGGCATTATTGGCGGGTTGATTTACCGCTGTCTGTTGGAAGACAAAAAATAAGTATCACTCTCAGGGCAGCCCTTGTGGCTGCCCTGCTATTATTGTAACGACGATAGTTTTAGCGACGATAGTTTTAGCGACCAAAATTTTTGGGTAATGCCAACCAAGCCTGTATCGAAGGGCGTTGCCACTGTTTTTGTGCATAGTGGCGAATATTTTCCGGTACCTCATCACCGTGCATAACCAATCGGTTAAGTATCAGCGCCAGATCGGTATCAGCGATGCACCACTGGCCGAATAAATTCTCATGACCATGGTTCAACAATTGTTGCGCCGCGTTAAGTAATTTTTGAGTAGCTTGCTGGGCAGCGTCACTTAAAGGTGCAAATTTGCCCTGAGCAAAAATGACCTCCGTTGGTCGCTCAGTGCGCAATGGCAAGAGATCACTACGCAGCCAGGCTTGGATTTCACGGGCTTTAGCGCGTTGTTTAATATCCCGTGGATAGACTGGATGTGCGGGATAGGCCTCTTCCAGGTATTCATCAATGGCTGAAGATTCGCAAAGATGAAAATCATCCATCACCAGCGTGGGTATACGATGAGTGAATGACAGTTTGCCATAGGTTTGACTCCGCTGTTCCCCTTGAGATAAATCTACCGGTTTAATGGTAAAGGGGATCCCTTTTTCTGTCAGTGTCACAAATGCTGACATGGCATAAGGGCTGAAAAAGTTTGCATCCGTGTAGAGAACAATGGCTGACTGGTTCATAACATCTTCCTGAAAATAGTGGGAACTGACATCATTAGTCAGCCATCAAACAAAATCAAGGTGATGGTATCGTCAGCGGATACAGACCAGGATAATGCCAGTTTGGTCGATTAAGCCGACAAATTTTGCCCATCGCTGTTTAAGCTGCAGGTATCATGGTTGCCATTCTGTTGCCATTCTATATCCATCGCCAATGAAGCCGCAGGGGTGTTGACTACGTTCTTTCGCCCTAGTCACATAGTTATCTATGCTCCTAGGGACTCGCTCACTTGTCGCCTACCTGCAACTTCATTGAACTTGAGTATAAATCCTCGTTTCACAGGAATATCTTGCAGAGTGAACAGAGATAAACCATCATTCGAAACGACGTTTCACTTCCCCCCAGCAGGCTGACTTTGAACTTACATAGGCTACTTCACCAAAGTGTTGGCAAAACGCCTTGGTATGCCAAGAGAAAGAGTTATCGGGTGCTTTTTTGGCGAGAGATCACGCCACTGGCGATACCGATATTCTTGGAAAATACCTGCGTCTTGTTGATGGGGGTGTTTAGCACCTTTCTGGTGAGCTGGCTTGGTAAGGAGTCGATGGCGGGTGTAGGGCTGGCAGATAGCTTCAATATGCTCATTATGGCGTTTTTCGCTGCCGTCGATTTGGGGACCACTGTGGTGGTGGCCTTTAGCCTTGGCACTCGGAATCGCAAGCGGGCACGGGCAGCTGCGCGGCAATCTCTGGTATTGATGGCCGCTGTGGCGCTCTTGCTGGCATTGGGGATCCATCTGGCAGGGGAACAGATTATTGATGTGATTGCCGGTCAAGCCTCGCCGGAAGTGAAAACCCTGGCGCTTTCTTACCTGCAAACCACCGTGTGGAGTTATCCGGCAGCGGCCATTACCATGATCGGCAGTGGTGCCTTGCGTGGTGCGGGGAGTACCAAAATTCCGCTACTGATTAATGGCGGTATGAACATTTTAAATATCCTGATCAGTAGTGTGCTGATTTATGGCCTGCTTGATTGGCATGGATTGGGTTTTGTCGGTGCAGGCCTAGGGTTGACCATTTCCCGCTATATCGGTGCCGTCTGTATTCTTTACGTGTTGACGGTGGGTGTCAGCCCGGCGCTACGTATTTCACTCAAGAGTTACCTGAAGCCACTCAACCGCAATATCTTGTGGGATGTGTTGGGGATCGGCATTCCAGCCAGTATTGAGTCAGTACTATTCAACAGCGGGAAATTGTTGACGCAGATGTTTGTTGCCGGGATGGGAACCAACGTTATCGCCGGTAACTTTATCGCATTTTCTATTGCGACGTTGATTAACCTGCCGGGTAACGCTTTGAGTTCTTCTGCAATGATCATTGTTGGCCGCCGCTTGGGTAAAGGGCAGAGAGGGCAGGCTGAGCGGCAATTGCGCCATATATTCTGGCTGGCAACCCTCGGTTTAACCCTGATTGCCTGGGGAACAGCGCCGTTCGCCGGGCTATTGGCCTCTTTCTATACCCAGGAAAACGACGTTAAAGAAGTAGTGAAAACGTTGGTCTGGTGGAATGCGGCTTTTATGCCCATCTGGGCTGCCTCGTGGGTATTGCCACCCGGGTTAAAGGGAGCGCGTGATGCTCGTTTTACCATGTGGGTTGCGATGCTCAGTATGTGGGGTTGCCGAGTGATTGTCGGTTATATTCTCGGTGTGGTACTTGGCATGGGGGTGGTCGGCGTCTGGTTGGGTATGTTCTTTGATTGGATTGTGCGCGGTACTTTTTTCTATTGGCGCATGGTCAGCGGCCGCTGGTTGTGGCGATATCCACGCGTTAAGGGACAACCAGCCATTTTGGCAGAAAAACCGCCATCCGCCTCCTGACGGATTAGCACCAAAGCGGCGTAGCGCTACCCTCAATGGTGTTGGATAATAAATCATCGTTTCTGTTGTTTTGTGTCAGACTGTTGTCACCTCTCGGAGATAAAGGCTGAGTAATTGTACAATGGCCAGGGTTAGGATAGAAAATTGTTATTATTCAATGTAGTAATTATTATTTTTTCCCTCATCGATCTTGGGCTGATGGCTTTTTTGTGGCATATAGGGCACCCCTATATGGCCACATTTGCTGTTATGGGTGGGATTTTTCTGTTCATGATGTGGTTGCTCTATAGCATTAATCAGGGTATGCCAATCACGACTCAACAGAGGAAAAGTGTAGAAGCCCGTCGGCAGCATATTACTTGTGATTCTGAAGGGATGATACTGGATTTACCTCTATTTCAGGCTCGGCAGTATATGAAATGGCGTAGTGTTGAGGCAATTATATTACACAGTTACCCCCCTAGAGAAGGGGATGGTCATGAGCAGCGATTAGATATTTCACTAAATAAGTTACCAGAGGTGAAGTATTATCATGATCTTACTTGGTATAATAGAGTGTTTAAGTTAAAGCCCAATAAGCTAAACGTTATTATATATGATTATGCCCAGGAGTTTATTAACTTTACTGCTGAGTTAAACAAACATCTTGATAATGTCAACCCTAAAGCTGAACAATTGATCCGGCAAAGATTTTCCGGCACCCATATAATTTTTGACCGTGGGGGGAATACCAGCAATCCGCTATTGCTAGAGCATAGAAGAAATAGCCTTTAGCGCGATGCTGGTTATCTTTCTTATCGCCCCAACTGGGGGGCAATGAGAAAAATGACCGCCCTAAAATAATAGGGAAAGATCAGCTTATTGGAATTTGGGATCAGGAAATGGCAACTCCTCTTGTGTAGTTGGCGGACCAGCCACCCAGACTTTTGTTTTTGGGTCACGATAAAAATCTGCTTGAGATTCCGATGAACCTGCGTTGTATCGCAAAAGCGTGGTGCAGGAAATTTGCCCTTGGTATTGGGCACCCAAAGCAGGGACACAAGTCCCTAATTGTACGGTAGCATTTTTGAGTAGTTCCGGTGGGAGTTCGAACAGCGTTTGAAGCGCGTCTTTAGCTTCTTGTGGGGAAGGTTTATCGGTTATCGTTGTCGATGATTGGGCATAACAGAAAGCAGCAAACAGCAGGCAAATGGTGCCAAACAACGTGTTAAACATACAATCTCCTTGTTTTGTATTAACTTTGTGGGTAGATCAGTAAGGGCTGGAGGATTGGCTTATCTTTTTCCAATGCAGACCATCAGTAGTTCTAAAGTTTCCGCCAACGATACAGCACCCCCCGGCACCGAATGCTATTCGCCCCAACCAGACGGTAACCGCCCCATTCTCAGCTTTAAGAAATTGCCGATTACAGGAAGATAAAAAAGCAGGCTCAAGTTCAAACACTTTAGACAATTGCCCATTTTTCGCATCCCCATCAATTTTATACACCGCGCAATCTTGTACCACCAGATGGGTATTTTTCCCCGCCAGAGTACGGCTAAAAACCAGCTCGGGCTTTGCGTCACGCAGCATAATTTCAGCAGGGGTCAGCTCCGGTAGAGATGTGGTTCCAGACCAGCTAGAGGTGACAAAAAACATCAAGGATAATAAGCAGGTCAGTTGTCTTGCAGCTAGCGTAATGGTTCTGTTCAAATCGCGTCCTTGTTGAGATGAGTTTAATTATTCGCTCAGACCTAACGGGAAAAAGTTTGGAGTACCACTATTCGTTAGGTTTACTGGAGGCGGCGCTTCATCATCAGGGAATTGTTAATTTACCGACCTATATGCTGGGTGATTATATCGCTCAGGGCGAATTATTACCTGTTTTACTGGACCATGCGGCTAAAGAACCCCCTCTGGTAGGATAGTTTTCACCCTCTAAAATTTAATCAGTTGGGGGTTAAGGCTTGAATGTGCCGAGAACAGGAATACAGCCTTTTCGCGCTCTATCATCCTGGCCATTATCAGGATGATAAAGTGGGTAGCTTTATTGATTTTATTGTCGATCGGGTCTCAATTAAACCTTTTTGGGGTCAATGGATAGAGAAAGTAAGTAGCGATAATTCGCCGAGCTGATTTTCACCAAAACAGAATATTATTCTTTATTTTCTTTATTATTAGGGTATTCCTCTTAAAGTTGTGCGGGAAGAAATTAATGTGTCTAAAATTTCACATTATTGTTATTTTATTGGCAGGGTGGATTGTCAGCACCAGAAGCACTAGTATTACATGTCGCTAAATATATTATAGGGGCCTAATTACTAAGGGTGATGCCGCATGATTAATAAAATCATATACACTTTTTTTTGCTTGCCTATTACCGTGAATGCCGCTTATCAAAACTTCATGTGGGTATTAACGACACCACCAGCCGTTTTTGCAAACAGTATTGTGCTTAATGACTATACGAACACAGGAACTTCTGTAATTTCTGCCAATTCAGCACTATTACCCGGTAGAGCTGTTGCTTCTAATTGCTCGGGCTTCCATCTAAATAACACAAAGGTAGGGGGGAGTAAAACCAATTGGTTGTTAATGCCGACTACATTTAATTATCAAGGTATCAAGTTAACGATAGCACCACCAAGAAGTAATGGCTGGCGGGCTCATGGTAATAATGCGCCTGTACCTGCGGGCTATAGTGCGAGTATAAATCAGACCCAAAGTGAATTTATCTGGAATCAAGCAAATTGTTTTGCTGTTGGAACCCAGCACTCGCAAATTGATTTTCAATGGCAAGATGCTAGTATTAATATTTCGGTAGATCGTGGTTCAGCTATACCTGGTCAATATAACTTCAATGTACCATTTTATTTTGGCTTTGAAGAGGTAAAAACGGATAACAATACCTCTGGAACAGTTGCAGCTAGCGCACCTCAGTTGGTATATGCACAGGGTACACTGATGAATATACCCGTCAGTTTAACCATCAATAGTTTGTGTGGCTATAGTACTGAAGTAATCAACCTTTCCCATGGGGCAATAAACTTGACGGAGGGTGTTACTTCCTATCCAACCAGTGATTATGCTTTAAATATTACCTGCAGCGCGGTGAGCCCCAGTGTGAGTATTAAATTAATGGGAAGTAACCCCGTGCCAGGTATGACTACTAATTATACCCAATGTGGCAGCGGTGGGAGTTGCGAACTGTTGTTTGATATTGCTAATTTCACCAATCAATATAATAGAACGCTTAATATAGCCGGCACTCAGACTATCAAGCTCCGTTCAGTGTATCACCCGAATAACGTTGCAGTGGCCGGGAGCTTTAATGGCTCAGGTATATTAACGATATTGGTCAATTAAAGCGTCTATTATTATGCTGGTGGTGTTAATATCGGTGGTACCAATGGCAAGGCTCTTTGATGAGCCTTGCTACTTGATTGGCTAGAGTGACGTCACAAGGCTAATTCCTTCAACGCTTTTCAACCATCAGCGGTTCAATATCGCTCTCTTTTTTAATGACTAGCGAGTCATCACCACGCAAGCAGGCTCCCCCATAGTTACCCCCGACCGTAAAGGTACAAACCTGAATATACTTGCCAGCAACATTAGGCAGACACCAGAGTTGTTGATAGATATTTTTACGATCGAGGAAGTTACCGGAACTTTGATCAAGCAGTTTATCGTCATGGCTAACCAAATCGATATTGTCACCGCAGCGGCCAGAAATAGGCTTCACCGCATAGCCAGTTTTCGCCAATTGGTTATTGAGCACAAAATCGGTTTCCAGCAGGTAACGATGATGAGGGAACAACTGCCAGAGCACCGGCAAGATCGCTTTATTACCCGGGATCACGGTCCATAGTGGTTCAAAAACCATCACTTCAGGGCGCAGCAGTACATCGATAAGGCGTACTTTTTTGTGTGGGTGGCCGGTATAAATAGGCACGGCGGCATATTCGCTTGGGCTGACCTCGCGCACCTGATCGATGGCGGTTTCCCATGCCCAGGTTTTCCACACGCAAGTGATCAGTCGATTGTCGCTGTCAATCAGTTGCCCGGTGGCATTCCAGCTGAGTTTATCGAGCCCGTTAAGAATTTTGCTGCCGAACCCAGCATCAGTGAGGGCTTGCTGCATAAAGCGGGTGTGGTAGTTCTCTTCCAGATCCTTATCTTGCATGATATGCACAAAGGGACGCGCTTTACTGTGCTTCCAGGCACCGGTCAATTCACTTAATAGCTCTTGGGAGGGGTTGTAGCCTTTGCCTTGGTAACCGGTTTTTGCCCATTGCTCGATGATCAGCTTGCTTTCGGTGTGACAAGAGGCTGAATCTGCATTGTATTCGTACACCTTCAGACCGCGCTCATCCATGCAGAAATCCATGCGCCCGGTGATCATATCATGACGCCGACGCTGCCAGGAAAGCCGTAGCCGTGGCCATAGAATTTTAGGAATGTCGAACAGCGCCAGTAGGTTGTCATCCTTCATCACCTTATCGGTGGCGTGCAGGTACATGAGGTGCAGTTCATTGGTGGCTTTGACCAACTCCTGCTCGGCACGTTGGCTGATGGTGAAATACTGGCAGGGATCTTTATTAATAAAGTGCCCTTTGGACTCGATATAGACCGCCTGCAGGGGATCTTGCTCGTTGAGCCATTTACCCGCGTATTGCCCGTTATTTTCCAGCCGTGCGCTTTCAATCACCAATGCTTTCCCCGGCAATGCTGGTTGTGGCAGGCTATGCTCACGGTCATCGGTCTGGATCATCCAGCCGAGAATGGTGGTGTCATCGAAGCTGTCTTCGATAGTGTAATGGCCCTGGTTTTCTACCAACTTCAGCTCGCGTGTCCACTGTTGCCCTTGTGGCAATGGCGTGTGAACCACGTTTTGTTCTGCAATGCGGACTCTATCGTCCACCCGTTGGGTAACCACTGCCACATGGCCGGTATGTTTAAATTCTCCCCCTTTGTGCCAGATCAGCAATGAACCTGGCAGCGGTGGTCGTTTTGAACCATTGGCAAAGGCTTGCAATGGCAACAGGTTGTCATTGACGACCTGGCGCAAAAAACGTAGTGAGAAAATTTCATAGGCCATACCGACATCGGTAAAGACAAAGCCATAGGTCAGGAACAGAAAACGGCGGGCAAATTCGACACACTGCCACTTGTGACCCATGTATTCGTTATTGATATAGCTGCGAAATGAGACATCTATGGAGGGCGGGCGAGGAGCTAAACTAGCGTAATTTGAGGAATAAATGGCGACGCCACCTGGTGCATATCCTAGTAAGGCTCCAAACGGAGCATCACCACTTATTGGGCTGTTACTCATCAACCTGACCTTCTTAAACCGACTGAGTAACGATTATCATAGCACTCAGAACCAAGGGCGGGGGTAATGTTTTATCTGTGCACGATGGGTGGCGTAAGGGTGATGACGCGTTACCAAACCAAATCGCTGGCAAATCGTCAGTGTGGGGTCAGAACTCCCTGAATCGACAATGATTATCTCATCGGCAATGTTGACTAAAGGAGCTAGTTGCCCAGGGTATGCATTTTGACCACAGCCGTGAAAGGCCAATGAATGGTGTATGGCGAATTTCATTGGAATGATGTTTTACTTTAGTCAATTAGGTCTCCTTGTTCTAAGGACTGCGTCTCAAGGAGAGCAGAACCCTCGTAATGTGATCAACAACAAAATATTAACTTATTAGTTTGTTTTATGCTTTGGAATTTATTATTCTTATTTTATATGGATGAGGAGAGGGAAGACAGTGAATAAGATAGGAATAATAGCCATGGTGGCATGCGTGATGGTCCTTTCCGAGGCTACTTCCCCACAAAGATTAACGAAGACTGGAACCTTCAGCCATACTTTCGCTTTTTCCTAAGCTATAACCCGTTAACGGGGGAAACGACTAACAGTGCTGATTTAGGTGAGTTAAGGCTCGGCTTGATTGTTAACTATAACCTAACTGCCAAGATGACTTTATGGACGAATATGGCATGGGAAACCACCCATTGGGATAAGTCTAAAAATAATCAGCTAGTGACCATTACTCACGGAGATAATAACCAGCAGGATTTCCGCTTGTACTCCGTCGTGTTAATTATTCTTGGTAATGACATTTTCAGAGGCTGAATTAGCAAGGAGTTAGCTCGGCCTTATATCATCAAACCTTCAAGGACACTGAAATGTATAACAGCACTTTTTCTATCACCGCAAAAATGATTGCACTGGTTCTCGCTACGGGAATGCTGTTTGGTTGTGACTCTGGCGAAACGACAGCGAATAATGGTACTAACAATACCGACAGCAGCAACACCGATAACGGCAACACCGATAACGGCAATACCGATAACGGCAACACCGATAACGGCAACACCGATAACGGCAATACCGACAACCGCAATACCGATACTGACGATACCGATAAGCCGGTACAAACTTATTCCCCTTTGTATAAATATGTTAAAAACAGTGACGGAACTTACGGTTACGATACTAATATTCCCGTTGATCTTTATAAAGGTGCCAATCAGTTTATCAGTATCCCTGATAATTATATTGCACCGAAACATGCTTTCAGAAGCGCTTGGGTAGCGACCATTAGTAATCTCAATATGCCGCTTGTCAATAGTGAGGATACCTTTAAGAAAACCTATTTGGGCATACTGGACCGATTTAGCACACTGAATATGAATGCGATGATTTTCCAGATACGCCCGATGCTGGATGCTTTTTACGATTCCGAGATTAACCCTTGGTCACAGTTTCTCAGTAGTAAGCAGGGTAAAGATCCTGGTTATGATCCCCTAGCATGGATGATTGAACAGACCCATCAGCGTGGTATGGAATATCATGCCTGGTTTAACCCTTACCGGGTGACCAATATCAAAATTAGCAGCCTGTTGAAAACTAATTCGCTGGGGTTGTCTACTCAACAAATCTTATCCTCGACGACAGAACAGCAGATTGGCTATCTGGTGAGCGCAGGTATTCTGTCTGCAGATAATTTTGCGGCGAAAAACCCACAATGGGTATTAATGTTTGACGAAAAATTCTTTTTAAATCCGGCAATCCCTGAAGTCATTGAACATGTAGTTGATACGGTGGAAGAAGTCGTGCGCCGCTACGATGTTGATGCCATCCATTTTGATGATTATTTTTATCCTTACCGCATCTCGGTTAACGGTGCCACTGTGCAGTTTGGGGATAAAGGCGAGGACCGGGCTACATTCGAAGCCTATGGTCTGATTAATAACCAGTATCCTGATACACCGCAAGGGATAGAGGATTGGCGCCGCGATAATATCACTCGCCTGATTACTGGCGTGCAAAGTGTCATCACTAAGCATAATCAGGATAAGGGTTCGGCGGTGCAGTTAGGCATCAGTCCGTTTGGTATTTGGGAACATAAAGGGCGTAATGAGCTGGGTTCTAATACACCGCTCGGTTCTTCACAGTCATACAGTGGTAGTATTTTTGCCGATACCCGGAAGTGGGTTAAGGAAGAACTGATTGACTATGTTGTGCCACAGATTTACTGGAGTTTTGATCAAGCGGCAGCGCCTTATGGTGAACTTGCCACTTGGTGGAATAACCAGATGGACGGTTCACACACGCAACTCTATATCGGTCATGCCAATTACAAGCATGTTTCCAATGCCTCCGCTGATGCTGCTTGGATGAACTCTAATGAGATCCCTAATCAAATTTTGTATAATCAGGAGCTTAAGAATGTTTCTGGCAGTGTTTTCTTCAGCTATAACGACCTGTTAGTGTCTAATGTTGCGTCACAACCTGTGGCACAGCAGGCGGCTTACGGTGCGAAGAACACCTCTATTGAGCTGCTGTCGCAAACTTATCTCAGTACGCCGACACTGCCACCGAGCAAACCTTGGCTGGATCAAAAAGTGACCGCTTTGCCGCAGCAAGCTCACTTTGATTCCGACAGTAAAAATACCTTTAGCTGGTCGGACAGCGCGGATAACGATACACGCTACTATGTGATCTACCGTGGTACCGGCAAGCCAAGTACCATCTTTGCCGATCCAAAAAATATCATTGGCAAAGTATGGCGGGGGACAGGTAATAACTTCAATTATCAGGACAGTAATAATCAGGATCAAAGTTATACTTACTTGATCAGTGCTATTGATGCGGCACAGAATGAGACGGCACCCGTCACCGTGACAGTCAAATGAGTCGGTAATACATTGACTGATAATGTGCTGTGATAATTTGCGGCACAATCAAAAATAAATCCATGCTGCTGATAATACAGTGGCATGGATCCTCTCTCTTAAGGCTAGACCGATAAACATTTCGCCATGGTTATTTGTTGGGTTGATTGCAGTACAAAGCCTTGGTGTTGGGTTGTACGGTAAGGCCGATGAATTTTTCCTGTGCCTGATGGCGTCTACAAAACGGGCGTTTATTGGATTGCCATGAGGTTGTGCATTATTCTTTCTACGAATAACTTGGTGTGATACTCAGCATTGTTTACCTATATGAACCGACTAATTGAAAAAGAGGTGAAGTTAAATGGAGAGTAAAGTATTTGGAAGAGTGCTGCTGTTGGCGGGGTTATTTTTTTCTGCAACCGTGATGGCGACACCAACACCAACATCAACGCAAAACGACGATGTGGCTTCATTGATTAACCAGCGTTTGTCTTATATGAAGGACGTCGCAGGATACAAACAGAACCATCATCTTGCCATTGAGGATTTATCTCAGGAGGCCAAAGTATTAGCCAATTCAGTGCTTGAGGCAGAAAAGTCAGGATTGGATAGTGAGTCGGTAAAACCTTTTATACAAGCGCAAATGGATGCTGCCAAGGCGATTCAATATCGTTACCGTGCAGACTGGCTATCGATGCCAGAAAAAGGTTGGCAGCCTGCGCCACTGGAACAGGTAAGAGCAAAACTTAGCGGCTTAAACACGCGCATTCTAGCTGATATCAGTAGCCAATTAACCAAGGGGCAGCCATTTACCGACCCAACCGCCTTTATGAGCGAGCTTGATCAAGCTCAATTAAAACAGGGCGATAAAGAGCGCTTATGGTATGCATTAAAACAGATCACTTTGAAGAAATAGTGAGCAGAAAACCCGCCTCGTTTGGTTAGTCGTTCTGTGGCTTGTTTAGTGGTAGAGGTGATGACATCACCTCTATTCTTGGGGCTAAATTAACCATGCCACTACACTCGCTTTTTATCCTAGGCGGGCGATACGCGATCTGGCCTCGTCAAGGTGGTGGTGTAATGCCTCAAGGCATGGAGTGAAATTGGCGGAGAAGCGGTTGCAACCGCTGGCGATAACCAAGAAGTTTTCCGCCAAACCCAGTGCCTCTCGCCAGATATCCCCGCTAATCACTTCCGGTAGTGACGCCGGTCGAAGCTCGTTCACGATTGCGCCACTTGCTCTGGGGGCGAACCCCATAGGCAGAATGTCGTAGGCTGGCGCGAGGTGATACGGGCGGCCATGGCTATTGATGAACGACAGGTTCCCGTGGTGCATATCGGTGTTGCCAATTAGCATCCCGAATGCCCAAAGCCGAGCGGTGCTGGCGGCGGCATCAGGATGGACAAGCCCCTCCGCAACTAGGCTATTGACCAGAACAGGCCAAGGGGCCCTGGCATTGCCGACAAACTCCGCATCAAGTGCCCGCAGCGAGCAAACGCCGAGACGACCTAGTTGGCCAACGCGGTCGAACCGGGGGATCTCGAGGAAGCGATGACCACCAAAATCATATACCTCTGTTTCTACACCCAGCACCCTTAGTGCCAAGTGCTCGGCCAACAGAAGGTCGCGCCAACGTTCGCTAACCGGATTATCGTCTGGAGCTGAGAATTTCACTAACACATGACCGCGTTCTGTATAAGTGCAAAATTTCGGCTGTTCACCGCCTGCATATGACCCTGGTGCCTCACCGGCATCAGCCGCCAATGCCAGCTTGGGGTAGGTTGTGGCACGCTCAACTGGGGTGGGTATTGGCATTGCCAAGAAACGGTCCCGTTCCTGCTCCCCTATCAGCAGGTTGCCGATAGCATCATGACTGTGTGCAAGCAATGTCCTAATCATATCCGCGTCTGCCCATTGCTCTGGATTCGCCAGCAGGCCGAGCTCAGCCGCATAGGCCGATGCATAGGCCCGCCCGAGATACCCTTGTGGTCGCATGTCAAACAGCCACCAGGGTAGCCCATCACTATGGCGACTCTCATTGTTGGTTTGCACCATAACAAACCCACCCGGACGAACTGGAATGAGCTCGCCAAGGGGCTTAACGCGCCCTTCATCGGTGATGTGGTAAATGGGCGCAGACCTGAATCCGCGATAGGCATCGCGTAGGGCATATTGAATAGATGGACCAGCCCCAATTCGAACAATGTCATCGTCAAGACTCTTCAATGCACGGGACATTGTTGGCTGGCTAATATTCATTATTTCAATTAGTTGCCTTGCCGTTCTCGGCTCTTGGCTGAGCAACTGGCGTATCGTTTCTGAGCGAGTAGGCATAATGTTGAATCACTTAATGAATAGATAGGTGAATAAATAGATGAATAGATAGGTGAATAAATATCCTATCAATTAAATTGTCACTGGTCACCCACCAGAAGGTACCGCCCCAACATCCCCGGCCAGGTACAGCGCATTGCCCGAGTTCACCACTACGGCCTACGGAATCGCCCAGCCGTAAAGGGCTGAAGGTAAAGTATGCCGAGCGTAGATTGTTGGGGGGGAGTGGGGAGGCTGATGAGATGATCCACAAGATGTTATTGCACTGGCTATCTGTTTGAATACATACTGTAAAAGATTTTATCGGTTTCAATATCAAGAACCATTTTATTGGTTATTTAAAATAGAAGGGAGTTGAAGAATGGTTTTTTGTCGTGGTTGCGGTAAAGAAATTCACGAAACAGCAAAAGCTTGTCCACACTGTGGGGCCACACAAGTAAGCGGCCAGCAGGGTTCTAAAAACCGCATCTCAGCAGCATTACTGGCGTTTTTCCTCGGAGGGTTGGGAGTCCACAAATTCTATCTCGGGAAAGTTGGTCAAGGCTTCTTGTACCTACTGTTCTGCTGGACTTTTATCCCTGCAATAATTGCTTTTATTGAGTTTATTATTTACCTGTGCAATTCAGACGAAGAATTTGCCCGTAAGTATGGCTAATTTACCCTAATGCCCGTTTCCCATAGCCTAAAATGCATAAAACGCGTTTTGGGAGCCCAGGCCTTTTTATCGCCCAAAACGGAGCAAAACGCCGCTGACAAATGCCAATGTCATGCATAGTCACTCCCCGCAGTAAACAAGGCGGCATCGATTGCTAGATGTTCGGTTACACCAAACCCAGGGCTTTTGGGGCCAAAAAAATAAATGGGGGGACAAAAAGGGGACATTGACCAATAAGCCAATAAAAAAGCCACCGCTTAGGGGGGCTTAATCGAATGATTTTAATGCCAAAACTTGGCATTCCTACTAGCTCCGCGCGTAATTAAGTTGCATTGCGCGGCAATTTGTCGCGCAATAACGACTGTAGTGCGTCAAACACTGACGTAGCAATTGAAACCACCCCAATACCTTACAGGCTCGGGTGACTACATCATGAGGTTTAAAATGACAACAAGCATCCGCTTAAATGATGATTTTGTTAAAGAAGTTAAAATAGACGCAGACGCGATGAGCCGTAGCGTGCCCAAACAGATTGAGCACTGGGCTAAGATTGGCCGGATTGCTGAGGACAACCCCGATCTACCGTTTTCCTTTATCAACGAAATCCTGCTGGCGAAATCAAAAATGGACAACGGGAGAATGAAGAAATATGTGCGCAGAAAAGACAGGTCAGGAAATTGAGGTTTACCGGTCAAATCGCTTTGAGAAAGCCTTTAATCGCCTCGGGCAAAGTCGCTTAAGAAAATTTAGCAAATTAAAACAGATGGTTATCCTATAGCACCCTCATCAAAGAGGGAGCCAGACAAGCAAATCTACTTTCCCATCGCACAAAACTCTTGCGCCGCCTTATCATTCACCACTTAAGCCATCACTTCCCATATTTGACCCGATCCGTGCTAATTAATGCAGTGTGGACTTATGGCACGAAACGGGCAGATTGATGGGCTGTCAGGTCTGCTATGGGCGATGAGCGGGTATTACGTCTTAGAGATGATTTGGCAACACGGCGTTAAGGCCGAACAGATAATATTGTTCGGCTGCGAACAATGAATCAAAGACCGAAACGGCTAGGGTGCCGCCCCGTCTCTAATCGGCGTACGTGTGCATTTCGTATGTTTCGTTTATTGCGTTTTTCGTTTGTTTCGATTAATCTATTTAGTAACAGCTGCTGTAGCACTAAAACTGAAATTACATACTGAAACCATAAACTGAAATCACACACACATATATACAATTAAATCAACTAGATAACTGGAATACTAAAATGACAAACTCAATTCTTGATAGCCTTAGCCTTCCGGCTAAAGGGGAGATTGAGGCAGCTGTACGTGGACAAAGGGAGCTTGCTGCCTACCTCTCCACAAAAATGGAAACACAAAAAATTGCAATTCAGGACGCAGATAACATAACCCACCAGATCGAACTGCCAACGTCTTCACTGACGCTGCTTATGTCGATTTTAGGTGAACTGGCCCTCGGTAACGCGGTTCAAGTTGTTCCTATACATGCAGAATTAACGACGCAGGAAGCAGCCAATATTCTGAATGTTTCACGCCCTCACATGGTGAAACTGCTGGAAGATGGGAAGCTGCCTTTTCATAAAACAGGTCGCCACCGCCGCGTGCTTTTCGCCGATTTGATGAAGTACAAAGATCAGCGAGATAGGGAAAGCAACCAATCAATGCAGGAGTTGGCAGATCTAAGCCAGGAGCTTGGACTTTACTAATGAACCACACACCTTATCCCGTAGTTTTAGATGCTTGCGTACTTTACCCGTCATTTCTACGGGATTTACTGATCCGCTTAGGGCTGACTGGGCTGTATCAGCCGAAATGGTCAGCCACTATTGAAGATGAATGGCAGCGGAACCTTTTGGCAAAGAGGGCTGATTTAACCCCGGAACAGATTAAACGCACCGCCGCCCTGATGAATACAGCGGTTCCCGATGCGATGATTACAGGTTTTGAACCGCTAATTGATAGTGTCGATTTACCTGACGCTGACGATCGC
>NZ_JBXUGO010000007.1:0-164382 GCF_057180565.1 Serratia sp. HNCC26DJ244
TTGTCTGTCTCGCCTAAACTCGCCATCCTTGGCGAGTTTGCCTATGCGCCGTAGCTGCGTTCAGCGCCTTCCATGGCGTCAACCACTGTGCACTCCTCCGCACGGAGGCGTCTGTTAATTTTGTGGGAGTTTGTCTGGCAGGAACTGGTTTAACACTACTGGCCCTGGGCCTAACGGGTGGGCCTTAGGGAGGAGGTGAACAACTGCAGCAATTTAAAGGATGACGGAACTTGGGCCAACGGTGTTGGCCCGTGGTGGTTATTGGCGGTTGAGTTTTAGCATGGCTTCTAGTACTGCACCGGCGATGGCGCGTGCTTTATCGGAGACGGTGGTGTAATCCGCTTCGATACCTCGGGGGTCGATATCACCGATTTTACTGCCTGCCTGGGTTGCTAAGCCTTGCTGCAGTAGTCCCCTGACCATACCGCTAATCGGGGCGATGACGGGTGCTTCGCCACAGTGAGCGATAATCGCTCCCTCTTGTACCAGGTCACCTAAGGCTACATGGCACTGCATTAGTCCGTCAGCGGGGGCGCGGATTACCCGGCGGAGAGTATGACCACCAATATCACCGGGGATACCGGTATTGGGGTGAGCATAACCTTGATAAATCACCCGGCCGAGGTTGTGTCCGCGGTTAGTCTCAATGACTGCATCACAATCATGACCAGCATTAAATCCTGGGCCGAGGGCGATGGTAATCGGGGCCATATTGCGCTGGGTCCCCAGATTCTGCTTGGCCAGAATGGCATCCACCAGAAAACGTGGGTTGAGCTGTTTCAGACTGTGGGCCTCTTCATCCACCAGCAGCGCGATTTCACCTTGGTTGATGAAATCAAAGGCCTCATTGACATCTTTTGCCACCCGAGCGGTGACACCTTCTACGCAGGTTGAACCATCAAACATCGCCTGAGCAAAGGCGACGCTGCGGCGGATAGCTGTGGGCTGGGCGACATCCAACATCACGATTTGAAAACCAGCATGATAAAGCCGCAGGGCGACGCCGGTGGCGATATCACCAGCACCACGGATCACCACCAGCTTTTGCCGGCTTAATCTGATGTCGTCTTTCATCAGTCCGCCCGCTGCCTGATGACGTACTTGCAGCAGTTCGGCTAGAACACTGATGGCAATTTCTTCCGGGGTTTCCGCACCGATGTTGTAACCGATAGGTGCATGTAACCGGGCGAGTTCATCTTCACTGGTGCCTTGCTGTTTAAGCAACTGTGTGAAGGTCTGTACTTTACGGCGGCTGGCTAATAGCCCCAGATAGCGTACGGGGTGCTTGATCAGCACGTTCAAGGCTTCACAATCCTGATTGTTGGTGGCGATAATCACAAAGTTATCGGCGGTGATATTCATTTTGTTGATGGCATCAGGAAATGTTTCGCCATGAACCAATGTCGAGCCCGGTGGGAACAGGGCGGGCTCTAGGCTAGCGGGATAGATATCAGCGACATGAATATCAAATCCTAACGGCTTGGCGGCGTTGGCGATAGCGCGGTTAACGTGCCCAGCACCGATCAACACCAGCCGTGGACGCAAGCCATGTACATCAATATAAACCGACATCGCCCCCCCACAATCAGAACCCACCGCATCTTGCCCGGTACGCGCCATGCGACCATGGAAAACTCTGGCTTTGCGTTCTGTAATGGCTTCAATCGCTTGCTCAATCACCAAGCGCTCAATCATACCGCCACCAATAGTACCTACCGTGCGACCATCCGCCATCACCAGCATTTGTGCCGAGTGGCGCGGTGTAGAGCCCCGGCTTTCAATAATCTGGGCTAGTGCAAAGGGTCGGTTTTCTTCTTCAAGTTGCGCCGCGGTGGCGAAGATATTCATGCTGACCTCATCAATAACCTAGAAAGTAGAATTACGTTGTAAATAGTGGGTGATCGCCGGGGTTTCCTGCACTGCACCAAACCAGATGGCACTGAGGGTTGGCGCATTTTGCAATAACGCCTGCCAAGCGAGAGCGGGTTGATTATCATAATGATAAAACTGATTAATCAGCCAGATGCGTCGCGCTTGAGGCGGAGTGCCTTTGAACATGCCTTCTGGATGAGCGATCAACCTGCCGAACACTTGCAGATCCAGCCGTTCACCCGCGCCCACCCCGGTGAGGGCAGAGAAGATCTCCCAACGTTGGATCTGCTGCGGATTAGCGGGTTGGTCGATCACTTGCCCTCCGGTTAATGCAATCACACAATCACTACTAGCAGGAATGCAAGGTTCATGCCTTGCCGGGGCTTTCAGCGGTAAACCTTTCGAGCCATCGGCTTCCACCAAAATAACGTCAAACAGGTCACGCTGTTTGATCTCATCAAGCCATTCGGTAGTTGGCCCGCTAACCTTGTTATCTTGCGGCTGATATTGACAGAACCAGGCCGTGATAGCCGGCTCTCGGCTTATGGTGGGGGGCGCGCCTAATAACAGATGATGATAGTTTTCCGCAGCAGGACGATACATTTTGGTGGTGGTAGTCAACAGGACACGTTTGCCTTGTTGATAGAATGCGCGTGCCAGCCAATACAAGGAACTGGTTTTCCCCCCGGCACCAATCAGGCTTATCAACAGAGGTTCACCGTTATCGAGGCGATGATACTCCTCGGCAAATAGCGCCTTTAGATCTGGTGGCATAAGTCTCCTTTTGGCAGCGATAAAAAATAATACGCAGTAATAAAAGCTAATATGCCGTGTTTTATTTTCAATTGGCGATTTAATAATAATTATTTGTTGATGCAGTCGAGATTTTGAAAATTATTTATATTTTATCGATTGCGCTCACAAAATAGTATCGAGTTTATCTGAACAGGGCAATGAATAGGGCGCTATTTTAAACGTCAGCCAATTTGGCATGATGCGCAACAGTGAGTTAATCAGCATCATGCCAACCTGTATTACCAGGTAGCGTTGCAAGGGTGTATCAAAGTGATAGGCGAGAATGTTTTTTTGATAATTGAGGTTATCCGGTGACATTTTCAGGTTAATGGTCTGTTATCACTGATTTTCATTCTTATTTGCATCTGTGAGGCTCCTCACAAATAAAAATAACAATTAGAACTGCCTCACGAATTTAATCTAACACAAAAGTTATCAGAAAATTTGGCCTGATTGTTGCTGCATGAATGCCTAACCAAGGTCAAAAACTGCCATTCGGTTTTAACCAACTCTCATTATTCAGGCATTTCGTCACAAGGAGATTAAGTTATGGGAGATATAATGCGTCCCGTTCCGTTCCAGGCGCTGTTAACTCGTATTTTTGATGAGTACCACGAGAACCGTTCTATCTTTGGCATACCTGAGCAGCAGTTCTATCGCAAACGTGACAATCGTAAGATCAAAGTCTTCAGCGAAAGTTGTGAAACCCCCTTAGGTCCAGCCGCTGGGCCTCATACGCAATTGGCGCAGAACATCATCGTCGCCTGGCTGACCGGTGGGCGGTTTATCGAGTTAAAAACGGTACAAATCCTCGACCGCCTAGAGATTGAAAAGCCTTGTATTGATGCAGAAGATGAATGCTTTAATACCGAGTGGTCTACCGAATTTACCTTGCTTAAAGCCTATGATGAATATTTGAAAGCCTGGTTTGTCTTGCATTTGTTGGAAGAGATGTTTGATCCTCGCTCTCCAGGTGAAAGCAAATCCTTTATCTTCAATATGAGCGTAGGCTACAACCTGGAAGGGATTAAACAAGCTCCGATGCAGGACTTTATTCATAATATGATGGATTCAGCCCAACATCCGAAGTTTGCCGAGTATGAAAAGATCCTCAGCAAATGGGTGGCTAATGATGAGTTTATTAATCGCTTTGCTTTAACCTCTCAACGTAGCGCATTAAATCAGTTACCTGGCCATATCCCCGCTCGCATGGTCCATGGTGTCACACTGTCTACCATGCATGGTTGCCCGCCGAATGAAATTGAAGCCATTTGTCGCTATATGCTGGAAGAGAAACACCTCAATACCTTTGTAAAATTAAACCCAACATTGCTGGGTTACTCACGAGTCCGCTCCATTTTAGATACCTGCGGTTTTGATTATGTCGGGTTAAAAGAGGAATCTTTCGAGCACGATCTTAAACTGGAACAAGCACTGGCCATGTTGCACCGCTTGGCGGATCTCGGTAAACAGCACCAGCTGGGCTTCGGGGTCAAATTGACCAACACTTTGGGAACGATTAACCATAAAGGGGCACTACCGGGCGAAGAGATGTATATGTCTGGTCGTGCGCTATTTCCGCTTTCTATCAATGTGGCTGCAGTGCTCTCCCGTGAGTTTAACGGCGAATTGCCGATCTCCTATTCTGGCGGGGCCAGCAAGTTTAATATCCGCGATATTTTTGAAACCGGTATTCGACCCATCACCATGGCGACCGATCTGCTGAAGCCTGGCGGTTATTTGCGCCAGGTAGAGTGCATGAAAGAGCTGGATGAGTCCGAATGCTGGAATATGGCACGGATTGATGTGAACAAGCTGAATGCATTGGCAGACAAAGCGGTCAGCATGGAGTACACGCAAAAACACTGGAAGTCTAATGACAGCATTGATGCTGGCGGTCCATTGCCGATGATCGATTGCTATGTAGCGCCTTGCGTTACTGCCTGTGCGATCAAACAGGATATTCCAGAATATATTCGTTTGATGGGTGAACAGCGTTATGCCGATGCCTTGGGGGTTATCTACCAACGCAATGCGTTACCTGCTATCACCGGGCATATTTGTGATCACCAGTGCCAATATAACTGTACCCGCCTTGACTATGACAGTGCGTTAAATATTCGTGATCTGAAAAAGGTCGCCTTGGAAAAAGGGTGGGATGAGTATAAACGCCGTTGGCATAAACCTGCTGGCGTGGGCAGCAAACGTCCCGTCGCGGTGTTAGGGGCGGGCCCGGCAGGTCTGTCGGCCGGTTACTTCCTGGCGCGTGCCGGTTATCAGGTGACCTTGTTTGAGCGGGAGGCCAATGCCGGTGGTGTGGTGAAAAATATCATTCCACAGTTCCGTATTCCGGCTGAGCTGATTGAGCAAGATATCGATTTTGTTGCTGCACACGGGGTGAAGTTTGTTTATGGCTGTGACCCTGATTTGACGGTAGACAAGCTGCAACAGCAAGGTTTTGAGTATGTCTTTGTCGGTATCGGTACAGATAAAAACAGTGGCGTACAGTTGGCGGGTGATAACCGCAATGTACATAAATCATTGCCATTCCTGCGCAGTTTCAATCAAGGGCAGTTGTCCAACCTCGGCAAGCATGTTGCGGTAGTGGGGGCCGGTAACACCGCCATGGATTGTGCACGTGCTGCACTGAAAGTACCGGGCGTGGAAAAGGTCACGGTGCTTTATCGTCGTACGTTGAATGAAATGCCAGCCTATCGTGAAGAGTATCTGGAAGCGGTAGAAGATGGTGTGCAATTTATGTTCCTCACCAACCCAGAACGTTTTGATGCCGATGGGAAGTTGACGGCCAGAGTGATGATCCTCGGCAAGCCCGATGAGAAGGGGCGTTGCCGCCCGGTTGCCACCGATAAAACCGTCACCTTGCATGTTGATACCCTGATCACCGCCATTGGTGAACAAGCTGATGGCGAAGTGCTGCGCAAGCTGGGAATACCGCTGGATGCCGAGGGCTACCCACAGGTCAATATCGCCACGGGTGAAACCACTCGGTCAGATGTGTTCCTGATTGGTGATGTTCAGAGTGGCCCGTCATCCATTGTTGCGGCAATAGGTACCGCACGTAAGGCCACCGACGTGGTACTGGCTCGGGAGAATATTAAATCTCACCATGCCGACAAATATTGGTCGAATGTTGATCCTGCCGAGGTGTATCGCCGTAAAGGGGTTATTTCGGTCACGATGGTAGATAAGAGTGAGCGTGACGCTTTTGTGGCCCAGGAAGCAGAACGTTGTCTGGAATGTAATTATATTTGTAGCAAATGTGTCGATGTTTGCCCTAACCGTGCCAACGTGTCGATTGCCATTCCTGGTTTCCACGACCGCTTCCAAACACTGCATCTGGATTCTTATTGTAACGAATGCGGTAACTGTGCCCAGTTCTGTCCATGGCAGGGTAAGCCATACAAAGACAAGGTTACCGTGTTCAATTTGCCACAGGACTTTGCCAACAGCAGTAACCCGGGTTTCTTGGTGGAAGGCTCGCAGGTCAGTGTGCGTCAGGACGGTAATGTCTACCAACTGAAAATTAACAGCCACGGTCAGCTTGAACAAGCCCCCGCAGAGCTGGATGAAATGTGCCGTATTATCACCCATGTGCACAATCACCATCATTATCTGCTTGGTAAGGTGGAGGTCTAACTATGTTGATTTTAACCAATGCAACCGCAGTGCAACTTGATCCACCACTGGTTCAAGAAGGTGTTGATATCGCCATTGAAGGCGCGTTGATCAAAGAAGTGGGCGTGAGCTTGGCAGCCAAATATCCGCAGGCTGAAACGCGCAATATGCAGGGCAAATGGGTCATGCCGGGGATTGTCTGTGCCCATAACCATTTTTACTCTGGATTATCACGCGGCATCATGGCCAACATTGCACCGTGCCCAGATTTTATTTCTACCTTGAAAAACCTGTGGTGGCGCCTTGATCGGGCGCTGGATGAGGAATCGGTGTATTACAGTGGGTTAATCTGCTCACTGGAAGCGATCAAAAGTGGTTGTACGGCGGTTATCGATCACCACGCATCGCCTAATTTTATTGCAGGCTCACTGAAAACCCTGCGCAGTGGCTTTATTAAAGCTGGGTTGCGCGGTATGACTTGCTATGAGACTACCGACCGCAACGGCGGTAATCATGAGTTGCTGGCAGGGGTTGAGGAAAACGTTGCCTTTGCCAACCTGATCGATGCTGCCAAAGCGGCAGGTAAAGAGCCCTATCTGGTTGAGGCGCATATCGGTGCCCATGCGCCGTTCACGGTCTCGGATGCGGGTCTGGAGATGTTGAAGGGAGCAATACAAAGTACTGGTCGCGGGTTACATATTCATGCCGCTGAAGACCGGTACGATGTTTCTCACAGCCACGATAAATATGGCAAAGACTTGATGGCACGCCTGGCGGAATACGGGCTGATTGGGTCGAAAACCTTAGTGGCTCACGGGCTCTATTTGTCTGCTGCTGATATTGAGCTGATCAACCAGCATGATGCTTTCCTGGTGCATAACGCTCGCTCCAATATGAACAACCATGTTGGCTATAATCATCAACTGGCACAGTACCGTAACCTGGTGCTCGGTACGGATGGTATCGGGGCGGATATGTTTGAGGAGCTCAAGTTTGCGTTCTTCAAGCATCGTGATGCCGGTGGGTCATTGTGGCCAGACAGCTTTGCACGTTTCCTGTCAAACGGTAACCAACTGTTAGCCCGTAACTTTGGGGCGCAATTTGGTCGTTTGGCGGCAGGCTATAAAGCGGACCTGACGATTTGTGATTACTCATCACCCACACCATTGGTGGCACAGAACGTCCCAGGGCATCTGGCCTTTGGTATGGGTGCCAGCAGTGTTAACAGTGTGATGGTGGAAGGGCGCATGGTTTACCAAAACGGCGAGTTCCCATTTGATGTGGAACCTATCTATGCTGAGGCACGCAAGGCGGCGGCACAGTTGTGGAAACGTATGGATGCCTTGAAATAAGCCGGTTGCCGCTCGGTGAACAGCCGAGCGGCTAACCCTATAATGAGGGTGAAAAATGATTGAACAATTCTATCGTCCAGAATCGGTGCAGCAGGCTCAGGCGTTGAAGCATCAGTTTCTTGCAGACGCTATTTACTTTGCCGGGGGTAGTAAAATTAATGCCACGCCAACCAAAGCGCGGCAAAAAATCGCCATTGCACTGACACATCTGGGCCTTGACCAAGTGGATTGGCAACAGGGTGAATTGCATATTGGTGCTACCACCACCTTACAACGTTTATTCGATCATACCTTGACGCCACCGGCCCTACGCGAGGCGCTGGGTTTCGTCTATTCCCGCCATATTCGTAATCAGGCAACCCTAGGTGGCGAAATTGCTTCAGCCCCTAAAGATTCTGTACTGCTGCCAGTGTTGCTGGCGTTGAGCGCCAAAGTAGAGCTGGGTAGCGGTAAAACCTGTTCGTTGGAAGAGTATCTGGCCAGTGATAAACAGGCGTTATTGTTGGCGGTGGTGCTACCTGACCCTTATCGCCAATGTGCAACATGCAAAGTTGCCCGTTCAGCCGCTGGGTTGCCGGTGGTGACCGCAGCGGTTTCTCGCGATACACAATCTAAAGTGCGTATTGCGCTTAGTGGTGTGGTGGCACAACCGACTCGCTTACGTGATGCAGAGCAAGCAGGTTTACAAGGTCAGGCGCTGGAAAAGCGGGTGGCCGATATGGTGACGCCTCAAGCGGATGTTTGCGGCAGTGTTGCCTATAAGCGTTATATCGCCGGTGTGGTGGTGGCGGATCTGCTTGCTGAGTGCCAGTCATCAGGGGAGAAACAATAATGAATATTTGTTTTACGCTTAATGACCGCCAGCGGGAAATAGCGTGTCAACCTGGGGATAATGTACAGCAGTTACTGTTTAAACTGGGTATGCATTCAGTACGTAACAGTGATGATGGTTTCGGTTTTGCCGGGTCGGATGCCATTGTGTTTAATGGCGTGGTGGTTAATGCCTCATTGCTGATTGCCGCCCAACTGGAAGGTGCGGTTGTCACCACGGCGGAAGCCTTGGGCAGTTGGAACCAGCTTAGCCTGGTACAGCAGGCGATGGTGGATGTCGGCGTGGTCCAGTCTGGCTATAACGACCCGGCCGCCGCGTTGATCCTCACTGATCTATTAACGCGTATTACCACACCGACTCGCGATGAGATTGATGATGCATTATCGGGTTTATTCAGCCGCGATGCCGGTTATCAGCAATTTTATCAGGTGGTGGCACTGGCGGTAGCACGCCGTAATGATCCTGATTTTCAGGCCCCTTCAGCGCCAGAGTTTCGTACTGATTTGAATGTGGTTGGCAAACTTTGTCCGAAAGTTGATGCGGCAAAAATGGTGCAAGCCAAACCCTGTTATGTTGAAGACCGCGTTGCCCATGATGCCTGTATTATCAAAACATTACGTAGCCCGCACCCCCATGCACTGATCACTGATCTGGATGTCAGTGCTGCGGAAGCATTACCTGGGGTAGTGCATGTCATCACCCATCTTAACTGCCCAGATATCTATTACACCCCAGGCGGTCAGAGTGCCCCGGAACCTTCACCCCTTGACCGGCGGATGTTCGGCAGGAAACTGCGCCACGTGGGTGACCGTGTTGCTGCCGTGGTCGCAGAAAGTGAAGAGATTGCTTTAGCTGCTCTTGATTTAATCAAGGTTGAATACCAAGTCTTGCCTGCAGTGATGTCCATTGACGAGGCGATGGCACCCGGTGCGCCGCTGGTTCACGACGAACCCATTGTTTATGTCAACGGTGCTCCCGCAGATTTGGCTGAACAAAATCAGCATAGTGCGCAACGGGGTGATGAACATCTGATTATCAACTTCCCTATCGGTGCCAAACCGCATAGTAATATCGCGGCAGCAGTACATGGGCAGATTGGTAATGTGACGCAAGGGTTTGCCCAAGCGGATGTGGTGCTGGAACGCACCTATGAATCCCGGCAGGTACAGCAGTGCCCAACGGAAAAACACGTCTGTTACACCTATATGGATGGCGATCGATTGGTTATCCATGCATCTACTCAGGTGCCATGGCACTTGCGCCGTCAGGTCGCGCGTATCGTTGGTCTCAAGCAGCATAAAGTGCATGTTATCAAGGAGCGTGTCGGCGGTGGTTTCGGTTCAAAACAGGATATCCTGTTGGAAGAGGTGTGTGCCTGGGCGACCTGTGTCACCGGGCGTGCGGTCTATTTCCAATATACCCGTGAAGAAGAATTTATCAGCAATACCTCGCGCCATGTGGCTAAGGTCAAGATTAAAGTCGGTGCCACCAAAGAGGGTCGCTTAACGGCGATTGACATGAACTTCCTGGCGAATACCGGCCCTTATGGCAACCATGCTTTGACGGTGCCCAGTAATGGCCCGGCATTATCATTGCCGCTCTATCCTTGTGAGAATGTCAATTTCCAGGTGACCACCTACTACAGCAACATCTGCCCGACAGGGGCTTATCAAGGCTATGGTGCACCTAAAGGGACCTTTGCCTTGACGATGATTCTGGCTGAATTGGCAGAGAAACTGGGGCGTGATCCACTGGAGATTATTGAGCTTAACCGCGTGGTGGAAGGGCAAGAGTTGAAGATCCTCGGGGCGATTGGTGAAGGCAAAATGCCGACATCGGTACCCACCGCCGCCAGTTGTGCCCTTGAGCCTATTTTGCGCAAAGGGAAAGAGTTGATCCATTGGCATGCGCCAAAGGCAAAAAATGGCGATTGGCAAGTGGGTCGTGGTGTCGCCATTATCATGCAGAAGTCAGGTATTCCGGATATTGATCAGGCTAACTGCATGATCAAACTGGAATCAGATGGTACGTTTATCGTGCATTCTGGTGGTGCGGATATTGGTACCGGCCTGGATACGGTGGTGGGGAAACTGACGGCTGAAGTCCTGCGTTGTCCGTTTGCCGATGTGCATGTGATCTCCGGTGATACGGACCATGCTTTGTTCGATAAAGGGGCCTATGCCTCTTCCGGCACCTGTTTCTCCGGTAATGCGGCGAAAAGTGCGGCAGAGAACCTGAGGAAAAAGATCCTGTTCCATGGGGCGCAGATGTTGGGCGAACCAGAAGCCGATGTGGAATTGGTGATACCTGGGGTGGTGCGCGGCAAACGCGGTGAAGTGACATTTGCACAGATTGCCCATAAGGCTGAGACCGGCACTGGTTTTGGTACCCTGGTGGCGACAGCCAGTTATATTTCTGCTGACTTTGCTTTCCCTTATGGTGCCAACTTTGTCGAAGTGGCCGTCAACGTGCGTACCGGTGAAATCCGCTTGGATAAGTTTTATGCCTTGCTGGATTGTGGTACCCCGGTTAACCCAGAGCTGGCATTGGGCCAAATCTATGGTGCTTCTATGCGAGCCATTGGTCACAGTATGACGGAAGAGATTGTTTATGATCGCCATGGTTCACCGATAACCCGTGATTTACAGAGTTATGGTGCACCGAAAATAGGTGATATCCCGCTCGACTTCCAAGCCTTCCTGGTGCCCAGTGATGATCAGGTTGGGCCTTATGGTGCTAAATCGATTTCTGAAATTAGTGTCAATGGCGCTGCACCGGCGATTGCCATGGCGATCCATGATGCCTGTGGTGTCTGGTTACGTGAATGGCATTTTACCGCAGAAAAAGTACTACAGGGGCTGAATAAACTGTCAGCGTAATTAAATACCGCTGTCTTAATGAGGGAATGGCCGATTAATGGTCATTCCCTGAAATACCCGAATTATTGAGGATGGCAGCTAAATCCCAATAATGACCTGGCTACAAAGGTCAAGGCTATAAAGGGTTCAATATATTAGCTGAACATAATCGCTGATCTGTTATTGTCGCCATAAAGAATTATGAGTCAATTGTCAGTGTTTGAGTAATCCGTGGGAGTAATATGGCGAAGTGCAGAATGTGAAATAAATAACGCATATTTATTGAATCAGATGATCAAATTTACGTAAGGGAGTAAAGGGATGTCTGATATAACCAATGAAAAAAGTGATCTAATTTATTCACTGGAAGATAAACCACCATTTAATCAATCGATGATAAGTGCCATTGTTCATCTATTGGCCATTTTTGTACCCATGGTGACGCCGGCGTTAATTGTCGGTACGGCACTGTCATTACCCGCGGATATGACAGCTTATCTGGTTTCTATGGCGATGATTGCCTCAGGTATTGGTACCTGGCTACAAGTGAATCGCTATGGTCCTATTGGTTCGGGATTATTGTCAATCCAGTCAGTCAACTTTTCTTTTGTAACGGTGATGATTTCTCTGGGCAGTACCATGAAAGCAGATGGTCTGCATGTAGAAGCGATGATTTCCACCTTGTTAGGCATCTCGTTTGTTGGCGCATTTCTGGTGGCCGGTTCCTCGTTTATTTTGCCTTATCTTAAACGCGTGATTACTCCCACCGTCAGCGGTGTGGTGGTACTGATGATCGGTCTTAGCCTGATTAAAATGGGCATCATCGATTTCGGTGGTGGTTTTGCGGCTAAAAGTAGTGGTACTTATGGTAATTATAAAAATATCGGCATCGGCCTTTTGGTCTTAATGGTGGTGATTGGGTTTAATTGTTCACGGCATGCTTTGCTGCGGATGAGTGGTATTGCCATTGGCATCATCGTCGGTTACGTGGCAGCTCTGTTTTTGGGTATGGTGAAGTTTCCAGAGATGGAAAACCTACCGCTTATTACAGCACCTGTTCCGTTTAAATACGGTTTTTCTTTTGATCTTCATGCTTTTTTAGTTGCCAGTACGATCTATCTACTCAGTGTATTAGAAGCCGTAGGAAGTATCACTGCGACGGCGATGGTTTCTAATCGACCTGTCGCCGGTGAGGAATATACTTCGCGCCTGAGTGGTGGGGTATTGGCGGACGGTTTGGTCTCGGTGATTGCGACTATGTTGGGTTCATTGCCGCTAACGACATTTGCGCAAAATAATGGGGTGATTCAAATGACCGGCGTTGCCTCCCGCCATGTCGGTAAATTTATTGCGGTCATTCTGGTTGTGTTGGGGTTATTCCCGGTGGTAGGGCGATTTTTTACCACCATTCCATCACCTGTCCTTGGGGGTGCAATGACGCTGATGTTTTCGATGATTGCTATCGCCGGGATCCGCATCATTATTTCTAACGGTTTAGACCGCCGGGAAACCATTATTGTCGCCACCTCGTTGGGATTAGGTCTGGGGGTTTCTTACGATCCTGAAGTATTCCGCGTATTACCTGCTTCGATTTATGTTCTGGTGGAAAACCCGATTTGTGCTGGTGGGTTGACGGCGATCATTCTCAATCTGCTGATACCACTGAATGAGATTAAAAACCGTAGTGTGGAAATATCTTCATTAGAAACTGTCCCTGAAGGGGAAAATAATAATTAGTTTCATATAAAGTAAGGGATTGGAAAATGGAAAGTGAACAATCAATCAAGGCTGTACGGGGTAGTTTTCTGGATATTAGTCGCACGGTGGAATATCCAGAAGAAATAGAAGGACATCTGCGGTTTATCAAGGATGGTTTATTATTGATCCAGAATGGACGTGTGGCATGGTTTGGCACCTGGGAAGAAGGGCACCACCAAATTCCAGACAGCGTTCGGGTGCGTGATTATAGCGGTAAAATGATCGTGCCAGGCTTTATCGATACCCATATTCATTATCCGCAGTGTGAAATGGTCGGCGCTTATGGTGAGCAACTGCTGGATTGGCTGAATAAGCACACCTTCCCAGCAGAAAAGCGTTATAACGACATTGAATACTCGCGTGAAATGTCGACGTTTTTCATTAAACAGTTGCTGCGCAATGGCACCACCACCGCATTGGTTTTTGGTACGGTTCACCCTGAATCCGTTGAAGCGCTATTTGAGGCCGCCCATCACATCAATATGCGTATCATTGCCGGTAAGGTGATGATGGACCGCAATGCGCCAGATTATCTATTGGATACCCCAGAGAGCAGTTATAGCCAAACCAAAACCTTGATTGAGCGTTGGCATAAAAAGGACCGTTTGCTGTACGCCATTACACCGCGTTTTGCCCCCACCTCGTCACCAGAGCAACTTGAAATGGTGCAACGGTTACGTGAGGAATATCCAGACACCTATCTGCATACTCACTTATCGGAAAATAAAGACGAAATTGCCTGGGTAAAAGAGTTATTCCCAGAGCGCAAAAATTATCTTGATGTCTATCACCACTATGGTCTGACCGGCAGAAAAAGCGTGTTTGCGCACTGTATCCATTTGGAGGAGTCAGAGTGGGATTGCTTGCATGATACCCATTCATCTATTGCATTCTGCCCGACCTCCAACCTGTATCTGGGGAGTGGCTTGTTCAAACTCTCTCAAGCCTGGCGGAAAAAGGTCAAAGTGGGGATGGGGACCGACATTGGTGCTGGAACCACGTTCAATATGCTGCAGACCTTGAACGAAGCCTACAAAATCATGCAACTGCAGAGTTACCGTTTGTCCGCTTATGAAGCATTCTATCTGGCGACATTGGGGGGGGCTGATGCCCTGGGGCTGGCAGACACTATTGGTAATTTCAATGTCGGCAAAGAGGCAGATTTTGTGGTCCTTGAGCCGACGGCGACACCCTTGCAACAATTGCGTTACGACAATTCGAAAACATTGATGGATAAGCTATTTGTCATGATGACACTCGGGGATGATCGCTCAATATATCGCACTTATGTGGATGGCCGACTGGTATACGAGCGCACTTAAACACATGACTGGAATTGACCCGGATTGGTTTACCCCATTTATTGGTCAAGGCAAGAATACGATAAAGAGCACTGACAGGGGTAAGCCTCAATGGACCTTCAGAGGGCATAAATATGTCACAGATAGAGACAGAGCAAACAAAGAAACCCACCAGTTTAATAGATAACTATTTTAAAATTACCGCGCGGGGGAGTACGGTCCGGCAGGAAGTATTAGCCGGGTTGACCACTTTTCTGGCAATGGTGTACTCAGTGATTGTGGTACCAGGCATGTTGGGCCAGGCTGGTTTTCCACCTACGGCGGTGTTTGTGGCGACCTGCCTGGTTGCGGGTGTCGGTTCGCTGGTGATGGGGGTGTGGGCGAACCTGCCCATGGCGATTGGTTGCGCCATCTCATTAACGGCTTTTACTGCCTTCAGTCTGGTACTTAATCAGCAGATCAGCATCCCGGTGGCGCTAGGGGCGATATTTTTAATGGGCTTTTTCTTCACTGCTATTTCGGTAACCGGTATCCGTTCATGGATATTACGTAACTTACCGATAGGTATCGCCCACGGTACCGGGATTGGCATCGGGCTGTTTTTACTGCTGATCGCCGCCAATAGTGTGGGCATGGTGGTCAAGAACCCAATGGCAGGGTTACCTGTGGCGTTAGGTTCCTTTGTTTCCTTCCCGGTCATTATGTCACTGGTGGGGCTTGCATTGATTTTTGGACTGGAAAAGCAGCGTGTTCCTGGTGGGATTTTGTTGGTGATCATTGGTATTTCGCTGGTCGGTTTGGTTTTTGATCCCAACGTAAAATATCAAGGGTTGTTCGCACTACCCAGCCTGTCAGGGCCGGATGGTAAATCACTTATTTTCAGTCTGGATATTAAAGGTGCGCTGAATCCGCTGGTGTTGCCCAGTGTACTGGCACTGGTAATGACGGCGGTATTTGATGCGACGGGGACTATCCGGGCAGTTGCAGGGCAGGCCAATCTATTGGATGAAGATGGGCAGATTATCAATGGGGGCCGTGCATTAACCACCGACTCCATGAGCAGTATGTTTTCTGCGTTGGTGGGGGCTTCTCCGGCGGCAGTGTATATTGAATCGGCAGCGGGAACCGCAGCCGGGGGAAAAACCGGGGTGACGGCCGCAGTAGTAGGGGTGCTTTTCCTGCTGATGTTGTTCTTGTCACCGCTGTCTTATCTGGTACCGGTTTACGCTACCGCACCAGCCCTGATGTATGTCGGGCTGTTGATGTTAAGTAACGTCGCCAAGCTAGACTTTGATGACTCGGTGGGGGCCATGTCAGGCCTGGTCTGTGCGGTGTTTATTGTGCTGACCTGTAATATTGTTACCGGCATCATGCTGGGCTTCAGCACCCTGGTGATTGGCCGTATCTTCGCTAATGAATGGCGCAAACTGAATATCGGTACGGTTCTGATTGCGGTAGCGTTAGTGGCCTTCTATGCGGGGGGCTGGGCGATTTAATCGGCGAATGTTTAATTGGCGAGTGTTTAATCGGCAAGTGTTGTGTTGCCCCCTCACAATCAGGTGAGGGGGATTGCCCCATCAGCGTGGGGTTTCTTCATCCAACTGTTGCGCTTTTTGTACGGCTTTGATGATGCTGGTATAGCCAGTGCAACGGCATAAATTACCCGCCAGTCCGCGACGAATTTCCTGCTCGGTGAGCGGTTGTCCGCGAAAACGCTCCACCATCGAGGTACTGGTCATTACAAACCCGGGGGTACAGAAGCCACATTGTACCGCGCCGGTATCCACATAGGCTTGCTGTACCGCAGAGAGGCTGTTGCCTTTGACTTCCCCTTCAGCAGTGCGAATGGACTTGCCATCGGCCCAAAGCGCCAGATAGATGCAGGTATCGGTGGCTATATCATCGATCAGCACCGTACAGGCACCGCATTCCCCGACGCTGCACCCCTGTTTGACACTATTGAGCCCCTGTTGGCGTAGTAACTCCATCAGTGACATGCGTGGGTCAATATTAAACTGATAGGCACGACCATTAATGGTGCAATTGATCATCATAAGAGTTCTCCTCCCGCACGTTGAGCGGCCTGGGCTAGAACACGCTCAGCCAGGGTACGAATAATTTGCATACGGAATTCTTTGGCAGCACGCCATGAAGAACGGGGCTGCACATCACGTATCACTGCTTCACCTACCGCAGCCAGGGTTTGCCGGTTAAACGGTTGGCCCAGGGCGGTACGCTCGGCATGAGGGGCGCGGATAGGCGTCGGTGCGGCAACACCAAACGCCAGTTTGACCTCACTGAAACGGCCATTTTCAATTTTGCAGGCGGCAGCACAACCGATGGTGGCGATATCCATGGCGTCACGCATGGCGTATTTGTAATAGCTGGCTCCCACATTCTGATAGTGCTGAGCTTTGAATAGAAAGGCGACCGCCACTTCCCCTTGCACCAGCGCCACTTTGCCGGGGCCGGTGTGAAAGCCAAGCATCGGGGTTCGGCGTAGGCCATTAACAGTAGCGATTTCCAATTCTGCTTCCATCACCACGCAAGGTGAGGCGGAGTCTGCACTGGTGGCACCATTGCAGATATTCCCCCCCAGTGTGGCTCGGTTGCGCACTTGTGGCCCTGCAATGGTCGTGGCGGCTTCAGCCAATACCGGAACATGGCGTTGAACCAACGGCGAGTCGATGATCTGGCTGAAGGTGGTGCCGCTGCCAATGCGTAACGTGCCGTCAGGCAGTAGGGTGATGCCGTTTAACTCAGCCAGGTCATGGATATCCACCAGATGACGATACTTACCATTCATATGATGGAGCTGGATCAACACGTCGGTACCGCCAGCAATTAATCGGGCTTGCGGGTTGGTAGCCAAGTGGCGCACGGCATCGTCGATACTGGTCGCCTGATAATAATCTGCGATGTCATACATTGTTGTTCTCCTGTGGCTCGAGCAGACCCGCTTGCACGAAATGCCGATAGAGTGCTTTGGGTGTCAGGGGCAAGTCATCAATTTTCACGCCGGTTGCCATCCAGATGGCATTACGAATGGCCGGCGCCGGGGAGATCAACGGCGGTTCACCCAGAGCTTTGTGCCCATAGGCGGATTGCGGTTCATAGGTTTCAATAAATTCGCAGTCCAGGTCCGGCAGGTCGAGAATCGTTGGGAACTTGTAATCCAGTAGGTTGTTATTGCGCACGATGCCGGTTTTTTCGTCCACGATCATCTCTTCGAACAGGGTCCAACCGATCCCCATTCCCATGCCGCCATGCACTTGGCCTTCCGCTAACTGCGGGTTGAGGATCTGACCGGAGTCATGCAGGTTGATAATCTTGTTGATAGTGACTTTGCATAATGGAATATCCACGGTGAGGTCAACAAAGGTACAACCAAAAGCCGGGGGATTACTGCGGGTCTTGCACGAGACCTCGGCGATTAACTGCCCACCGACCTCCTGGTCGTAATGCGCACTCATGGAAACGTCTTGTACTGAGAACAAGACCTTTTCGGGCATCTCGCTAAACACCACATTGCCGTCAATAATATCGAGCGCCCATTCTGGCTGGCTGCTCATATAGGCGGCATGTTTCAGGATCTTGGCACGCAGTTCTGTGGCCGCCTGGCGAACGGCCGGGGCGGTGACATAACTTTGCCTTGAAGCAAAGGCACCGGGGTCGAAGGCGGTGATGTCAGTATCTTGCGTTGAGTTAACATGCAGGGTCGAGAAGGGGACGCCAATGGTTTCAGCCGCCATTTGGGCGAAAACGGTATCTGAACCCTGGCCGATTTCTGTGGCACCAACGTGCAGAATGATGGTGCCATCCTGGTTCATTAATAGGCGGGCACTGGCGATCTCCACCCCTACCGGATAAGTATTTGATGAATAGCTCAAACAGGCGACTCCCACGCCACGGCGGATCGGGCCAGTTTGATTCAGGCAGGCACTACGCCGGGCATCCCATTCAAACAGTTCCTTACCCCGTAACAGGCACTCAAGAATACCGGCACTCTTAATCTCTTTATGATTAAGTGGGTTGGTGTCCCCTTGGCGGGCGACATTTTTGATTCGCAGCTCGAGGGGGTCGATGCCCAGTTTGGCGGCTGCCTCATCAATCATGCATTCCAGCGCAAAAGTGACTTGCGGTGCGCCGTAGCCGCGCATGGCACCAGCGTTGGGCAGATTGGAATAGAAGGTGGTGGCTTTATAGCCCAAGGCAAGACGTGGGTAGAGATAGGCAATTTTATTCACCCCGGCGGAGGCAATGGAGTGCCCATGGGAGGCATAGCCACCGGTGTTAGAGAGCACGTCCAGGCTATAGGCTTGCAGTACACCGTGCTGATCGACCGCCATCTTGCCGCTGATATCAAAGGAATGGCGCGTGCGTGATGCCAGAAAACACTCCTCACGGTTCAGCTCCACTTTAACGGGGATGCCACCGAGTTTCCAGGTGAGAAATGCCGCCATCGGCTCTTCCAGGACATCCTGCTTATTACCAAAACCCCCACCGATATAGGGTTTGATCACCCGGATAGCGGACCAGGGCAGCCCCAGTGCCTGGCCGACCACACGGCGCACAATATGGGGGATCTGGGTACTGGAGACGATCACGATACGATCCATCTGGTCCATATAGGCGTATGAGGTTACCCCTTCCAAATGGCAGTGCTGCACGACATGGGTGTAGTAGTTACCGGTGACCAAAATGTCAGCGGCGGCGAAGGCGGCTTCAGGATCCCCCCCTTGCAGTGCATGTTGTTTCAGCAGGTTACTTTCCCCCCCATGCAGTAGCGGGGCATCCGCGGCTAACGCGGCTGCGGCAGTGGTCATCACCGGCAGTTCCTGATATTCAACCTCCACCAGCATAGCGGCCTTTTCAGCCGTCAATGGGTCACAGGCCACCACGATGGCCACCCCATCACCATGGTGGCGCACATGGTTAGTTAATAGCTGTTTATCGGCGACATCATGTTTATTGGCATCCAACGACCAGGCATGGCCAGCGGTTGGGAAGTGATAGGACGGGATATCTTGATAAGTGAAAATGGCTTCCACACCAGGGAGTTGCAAGGCTTTTTCGGTGTCGATGCGGGTGACCAGGCCATGGGCGATGGGGCTACGGACATACTTGGCATAGCGCATACCAGGCATAGTTAAATCATCGGTGTAGCGAGCTCGACCAGTGACTTTTGCCTCGGCATCTACACGCTTATGCGATGTTCCTAAAGACATCTTAGCCTCCTTGATGAGGGCAATGAGTTGTGATCAGAGAATACAGCAAGGAACAGGCCAAAAAGTGTCGATTAGCCAGCAGGAAGGGGATTTTGTTGATTGAGTTTGAACAATATTATCGACGATCAATTTATAGCTAAAATGATTCGATTTGTTTGATAAAACGCAGTGTGTTTTGAACAGCGTTTACGCTGGACCGCAGAGTGACGCCCTGTTTGAGCCGATTTTCTGTCAATACGCTACATGAAAATAGGTATAATTTATAAAATTCAATATATTGTATTTACAGTGACAAATTTCGGTCGCCCTACGTTTTCCATCTTATAAACTTATTGCGCTTGCGACCGAATCAGGGGCCAAAGGCGTGGCCCCTGATAACCCGCGCCTTTGCCAAATCAGTCGGTCGCTGCGCGACTCCCTTCACTACATCACTTCGCATCACGGCCGGCTGCTACAGACGTCCTTGTCTGTCTCGCCTAAAAACGCCATCCTTGGCGTTTTTGCCTATGCTTCGTGACTTCGTTCAGCGCCTTCAATGGCGTTAACCACGGCACTCTCTTCAATACTCATGCCATCTGCTGATTTTTAGTCATAGTTTGGAGGAAATGAAATTAATAGTAAGGAGCGGATTTGAACACTGCTTGCAGCGGCCTCAATAGGGGGAGCCTCATGGAAGAGGTGAGTAACCACAGCCAACACCCAAGAAATTTGAAGTATGAGAGGTATGTATCGTATGTTGCCCATTTATCAAAATGTCACTGAAATCACTTGGGTGGTTGATTAAAAAGACGAGTTATTATCATATTAATAACGGGAATTATCAGTTTGATAATGAGGTGATAGCACGTTGGCGGCAGATGCCGCCAGTGCTTGTCAGACGCTGTTGCTTGAAGCGGGGCAGATAGATAGCTATTGCTATTTAAGCCGCCAAGGTATGTTCCCTGAAGGCCACAAGCAACTCAGTGATAAACGTCAGCCGTTTCAACCGGTCGGAGAGATCAAGTGTAAACTTGAGCTTGGTGGGTCCATCCAGGCGGTAAACCGGTGGTTTGCTTTGCAGCAAGCCAATCAAATACCCGGGATCAACCTGATTCTTGTCACCAAATTCAATAAAACCACCACGCTCGTTACCTTCAATGCGCTTGATACCCAACTTGAGTGCCTGTTGCCGCATGGCGGCACTTTGTAGCAGGTTACGAGCCGCATCCGGTAGCAAGCCAAAGCGGTCAATTAACTCGACTTTTAACTCTTCCAGTTCCCCTTCATTTTTAGCGCTGGCGATGCGTTTATAAAAGGATAAGCGGGTATTGACGTCTGGAATAAAGTCATCCGGTAGCAGAGTTGGCATGCGCAGTTCAACTTCGGTTTGCTGACTGGTGAGATCTTCCAGTGACGGTTCGCGGCCATTTTTCAACGCATCAACCGCACTTTCCAACAGTTCCATATACAGTGAGAAACCGACAGTGGTCATCTGGCCGCTTTGTTCCTCCCCCAGCAACTCCCCAGCACCACGGATCTCCAGATCGTGAGTCGCCAGGGCAAAACCGGCGCCCAAATCCTCTAACGAGGCAATGGCTTCCAAGCGCTTATGTGCGTCGGTACTCATCACTTTCGGATTAGGTGTTAACAGGTAAGCATAAGCTTGATGGTGGGAGCGGCCAACACGGCCACGTAACTGATGCAGTTGCGCTAAGCCGAAGCGATCTGCCCGCTCAATGACAATGGTATTGGCGCTGGGAATATCAATCCCGGTTTCAATAATGGTGGTACACACCAAGACATTGAAGCGTTGGTGATGGAAATCGTTCATCACCCGTTCCAGATCACGTTCACGCATCTGGCCGTGGCCGATGGCGATACGTGCTTCGGGCACCAGTTCTGCCAAGCGCTGGGCTGCTTTATCGATACTGTCCACGTCGTTATGTAGGTAATAAACCTGACCACCACGCAGTACCTCACGAAGGATTGCTTCACGGACCACCAGACTGTCGTACTCACGAACAAAGGTCTTCACTGCTAAACGGCGGGCCGGTGGGGTGGCGATGATCGAAAGATCACGCATGCCACTCATGGCCATATTCAGGGTACGTGGAATCGGCGTGGCGGTGAGGGTCAGGATATCAACATCAGCCCGCATGGCTTTGATGCGCTCTTTATGGCGCACGCCAAAACGGTGTTCTTCATCGACAATCAGCAGCCCCAGATCTTTCCAGCGCAGATCACTCTGTAACAGCTTATGGGTACCGATAATGATATCCACTTTACCTTCTACGGCTTCTTGCAGGGTATGTTGCTGCTCTTTAGCACTGCGGAAGCGTGACATCATCTCAATACGGATTGGCCAGTTAGCGAAGCGATCACGGAAGTTATCGAAGTGCTGTTGTGCCAACAACGTGGTGGGGACCAGCACCGCCACCTGTTTGCCATTTTCTACCGCCAGAAAAGCGGCACGCATCGCCACTTCTGTTTTGCCAAAACCAACGTCACCGCAGACCAGACGGTCCATTGCCAGTGGTTGGCACATGTCGCTCAGCACGGCGTTGATGGCCTGCTCTTGGTCCGGTGTCGTCTCAAACGGGAAGGTTTGGCAGAACAGTTGATATTGCTCGCGATCATGTTTGAACGCAAAGCCGGATTTAGCCGCCCGCTGGGAATAAATATCGAGCAGCTCTGCCGCAACATCGCGCACCCGCTCCGCCGCTTTTTGCCGAGCACGGGACCAAACATCACTCCCCAGTTTGTGTAATGGGGCGTTATCATCAGCTCCCCCGGCGTAGCGGTTAATCAGATGCAGGGAAGAGACCGGGACATAGAGCTTATCCTCACCGGAATAAGCGAGGATCAGGTATTCCGCCTTGATGCCGCCGGCTTCCAGTGTGGTCATCCCCACATAGCGCCCAACGCCATGCTCAAGGTGGACTACCGGCTGCCCCGGGTGTAGTTCCGCCAGGTTACGGATCAGGATATCGGTGTTGATGGTACGGCGGTTATCTCGCCGACGGTTGCTGACACGTTCACCAAGCAGGTCACTTTCACAGATCATGGCTCGGTTACGTAACGTATCAATAAAACCACGCTCGGCCGCCCCCACCATCAGGTAGCTGCCGGTGGCGTTGAGCTCATCAAGGCGTTGGATCACTGGCGGATTGAGTTTGATGCGGCCCAGCAATTCTTGCAGGGTTTCACGGCGGCCTTCACTTTCAACCGAAAACACCGTACTGCCGGTAAAATGCTCAATAAAGCGGCGCAGATTATCCAGCGGTGATTTATGCTGGGCTTGAACGGCCAGATCGGGTAAGGGTTGATAACCCAAGTTACAGCACCCGGCTTTGTCAGGTAACTCTTCAGGTTTCAGAGCAATCCGTGGCCAGGCTTTTAGCTCACCAAACAGCGCATCAACTCGTAGCCACAATGTTTCTGGGGGGAGCAGGGGGCGCATTGGGTCAATTCGCCGGCCTTCATAGCGCTGATTAACATCTTGCCAGAAGCGCTCTGCGGCACTTTCCAGATCGCCAGTATTCACCACCAGTGTATTGGCTGGCAGGTAGCTGAACAGAGAAACCAGGGGTTGGCTGAAGAACAGCGGTTGCCAATATTCAATGCCCGCCGGCCAAGTGCCTTTACTGACTTGTTGATAAATATGTTCGGCATCGCGGCGGACTTCAAACTGTTCGCGCCACTGGCTACGGAAGAGCTCAATGGCATTTTTATCCGTCGGGAATTCGTGTGCGGGCAGCAGATTGATCGACTCGACTTCACTCAGCGTCCGTTGACTATCTACGTCAAAGGTGCGCAGGCTGTCGATTTCATCATCAAAAAAGTCGATGCGAAAAGGGGCATCGCTCCCCATGGGGAACAAGTCCAGCAGGGCGCCGCGAGTGGCGAATTCACCATGCTCCATCACCTGATCGACACAACGATAGCCCGCCTGCTCTAATTGGGTACGCAGCAGGTCCCTTGACAGGCGCTGGCCTTTCTTCATCACCAGGGCGTGTCCGCGCAAAAACTCATGCGGGCAAACACGCTGCATCAAGGTGTTGACGGGCAGAATAATAATGCCGCTCTCCATAGTAGGCAGATGGTATAGCCTGGAAAGACGGGAAGAGATGATCTCCTGGTGAGGTGAGAAACTGTCGTAGGGCAAGGTTTCCCAGTCGGAGAGGGTGGTCACCATCTGGTCGGTAAACTGCTGGATTTCATCACGTAGCCGCAGCGCGTTTTGCATATCTGGGGCAATGAGCAGCACCGGGCCGGAATGGCGCTCAGTGATTTCAGCACATTCAACGGCACAGGCTGAGCCGGTAAGCTGCCCAAGTTGACGCAAATCACCCGCACGAACAGGGAGTGGGTAACGGGCAGAGGATAAAGCAGAACGGCGACTATTGTCAGAAGTACTCATGCAGTTATCTTTACTTAATCAATGAAATGTCCCTGTTGTCATAAAGGCTGAGGGAAAGCGTTTCTCCCATTAAGTGCTTTTGACCTGAGGCAACGTGGATAAACTTGAATATATACTAGCCCAGAGCGCTATAAACTGACACCGCTAAAAGTAAACGCAAGAAGTTAGCTGGTAGTTATTTCACCAATCCAATTCGCTGTGTGTAATACCACTTTACTCTAAGCGTCAGGTCGGTGGGAGTGACGCGGAACGCCGACACGCCGTAAACCCGTCCTTGGGGGCTCGTATCGCGCGTCCATGCGCTCAACGGTCGGCTAACCTGCATCACTCGCACCTGTAGCAGCCACTATTTGTCTGGAATGAAAAAGAAATTGTCTGGAATGAAAAAGAGAGCCTAGGTGTGCCAGCCACAAAAATTGGCTCAAAGCGAGGGTGCTTGCGAGAATAAAACCGTGCAGGTGGTTCCATAAAGCGGGTAGAGCCTTTATTATCCTTGATTACTTTGCTTAAGCTACCGCAATAAAACGGATTTCATGTATCAACCTGTCGCGTTATTTATCGGCCTGCGCTATATGCGAGGGCGTGCCTCAGACCGCTTTGGGCGGTTTGTCTCCTGGCTATCCACCATCGGCATTACCCTGGGGGTGATGGCGCTGGTCACTGTGCTTTCGGTGATGAATGGCTTCGAAAGAGACCTCGAAAACAACATTCTAGGCTTGATGCCGCAAGCGCTGGTTACCAGCAAACAGGGCTTTATTAATCCTGAACAGTTTCCCGCCTCCTCATTACAAAGCTTGCAAGGGGTGAAACGTGTCACTCCGTTGACCACCGGTGATGTGGTGTTGCAAAGCGCGCGCAGTGTGGCGGTTGGGGTGCTGTTGGGGGTTAATCCTGATGAGGCTGATCCACTGGCCCCTTATCTAGTGACTGCTAAACAGCAGCAACTTCAGCCGGGTGAATACAACACTATTCTTGGTGAGCAGCTTGCTGAACAACTGGGGGTGAAACCGGGTGATCAACTGCGCTTGATGGTACCCAGCGCCAGCCAGTTCACCCCGATGGGGCGCATCCCAAGCCAACGCTTGTTTACGGTGATCGGCACCTTCCACGCCAATAGTGAGGTAGATGGTTACCAATTGCTGGTCAATCAGCAGGATGCTTCACGCCTGATGCGTTACCCAGCAGGCAGCGTCACGGGTTGGCGGCTGTTTCTTGAGCAACCGCTGAAGGTGGATACCCTGAGCCAACAAACGTTGCCAGAAGGTGGCGTATGGAAAGACTGGCGCGACCGTAAAGGTGAGTTGTTTCAGGCCGTCAGGATGGAAAAGAATATGATGGGGTTGCTGCTTAGCCTGATAGTGGCAGTGGCGGCCTTTAATATTATTACTTCCCTAGGGCTGCTGGTGATGGAAAAGCAGGGGGAAGTGGCTATTTTACAAACCCAAGGCCTGACACGACGCCAGATTATGGCGGTGTTTATGGTACAAGGTGCCAGTGCCGGCATTATCGGTTCACTGCTGGGTACCTTATTAGGGGTGTTGCTGGCCAGCAACTTGAATAACCTGCTGCCGATTCTGGGGGCGCTGATCGATGGTGCCTCGTTGCCAGTGCTGGTTGACCCGCTACAAGTGACCTTGATTGCCCTGGTGGCAATGACGATTTCGCTGTTATCTACGCTTTACCCTTCATGGCGCGCTGCCGCCGTACAACCTGCGGAGGCTTTACGTTATGAATAATCAACTTTTGTTGCAGTGCGACAACCTGTGTAAAACCTATCAGGAAGGCAACTTGCACACCTCGGTACTGCGCGATGTCAGCTTTGCCATGCAACCCGGTGAGATGATGGCGATTGTCGGCAGTTCCGGCTCAGGTAAAAGTACCTTATTACACCTGCTGGGTGGGTTGGATTCTCCCACTTCTGGCGAGGTGATTTATAAAGGGCAGAGCTTGAATACCCTTTCTTCTGCTGCCAAGGCTGAGCTACGTAATCGTCAACTCGGGTTTATTTATCAATTTCACCACTTACTGCCTGATTTCACCGCACTGGAAAATGCGGCAATGCCATTGCTGATTGGCGGCACCAAGCCCGCATTGGCTGAGGAAAAAGCCTTGGCAATGCTGGCAGCGGTGGGGTTGGAAAAGCGCAGTAAACATCGCCCCTCTGAACTTTCCGGTGGTGAGCGCCAGCGCGTGGCCATTGCCCGTGCTTTGGTGAATAGCCCGTCACTGGTACTAGCAGATGAACCTACTGGTAACCTGGATAAGCGCACCGCCGATAGTATTTTCGATCTGTTGGGTGAATTGAATGTGCGTCAGGGGACAGCATTTCTGGTGGTGACTCATGACCTGCAATTGGCAAAACGCTTGAGTCGTCAGTTGGAAATGGTGGATGGTCAGTTACAGGCTGAATCTGCCTTGATGGGGGCCAAGTAATGCGTGCATTGCCACTTTCATTGTTAATGGCACTGCGCTTTAGTGGTGGCCGGCGGCGTGGCGGTATGGTTTCGCTGATTTCGGTGATTTCCACTATCGGGATTGCGCTGGGGGTGGCGGTATTGATCGTTGGCCTGAGTGCCATGAACGGTTTTGAGCGTGAACTGCAGGACCGTATTCTGGCGGTGGTGCCCCATGGTGAGATCGAAGCGGTGGAGCAGCCGTTTGCCGATTGGCCCGAGGCGTTGCAGCGTATAGAACAAGTACCGGGTATTTTAGCCGCCGCGCCCTATATCAATTTCACTGGGTTGATGGAAAACGGTGCACAACTGCGTGCAGTGCAGGTCAAAGGGGTCGATCCTGCACATGAAAGCCGACTCAGTGCGCTACCCAACTTTGTACAAGGTGATGCTTGGGCTAATTTCAAAAGTGGGGAGCAGCAGGTGATCTTGGGTAAAGGGGTGGCCGAAGCCTTGGGCGTATCGGTGGGCTCCTCTGTCACGGTGATGATCCCAAACAGTGATCCGCAGATGAAACTGTTGCAGCCTAAGCGTATTCGCCTACAGGTTAGCGGTATTTTACAACTGAGCGGTCAACTTGATCACAGCTTGGCGATGGTTCCTTTGGCGGATGCCCAGCAATATCTCGATATGGGTGACAGCGTTACCGGCATTGCTATCAAGGTCAATGATGTGTTTGCGGCGAATAAGCTGGTGCGAGATGCCGGTGGCGTGACCAATAGTTACGTCTATATTAAAAGCTGGATTGGTACCTATGGCTATATGTACCGTGATATTCAAATGGTCCGTACCATCATGTATCTGGCGATGGTTCTGGTGATTGGTGTGGCCTGCTTTAACATTGTTTCCACCTTGGTGATGGCAGTAAAAGATAAAAGTAGCGATATTGCGGTGCTGCGTACCCTGGGAGCCAAAGACGGTTTTATCCGTGCCATCTTTATTTGGTATGGTCTGCTGGCTGGGTTGGTGGGTAGCCTAAGTGGCGTTGTGATTGGGGTGATTGCCTCATTGCAATTGACACCTATCATTAAAGGGTTAGAGAAGTTGCTCGGTCACTCGTTCCTGTCAGGCGATATCTACTTTATTGATTTTCTGCCCTCCGAACTGCATGGGTTAGATGTGGTCATTGTGTTGGCAACCGCGATTATCCTTAGCTTGCTGGCCAGTTGGTATCCCGCCAGACGTGCCAGTCGCATTGATCCTGCCCGCGTCTTGAGCGGCCAATAATAAAAACCTGGGGCTCGATGAAGGGCTCCATTTTTTTAGCTGGAGAGTGTGATGTACTATGGTTTCGATATGGGTGGCACCAAGATTGAACTGGGTGTATTCGATACTGATTTGCAGTGCATCTGGCAAAAACGGGTACCAACACCGCGTGAACACTATCAAGAACTGTTGGCGGTGTTACGTGATTTGACCGTTGAGGCCGATAATTTTTGTGGTTCAGCGGGTAAGGTGGGGATCGGTATTCCCGGGTTGCCAAATGAAGATGGCACGTTGTTTACCGCTAATGTCCCTGCAGCCATGGGGCAGCCATTACCTGGTGATCTGAGCCGCTTGATTGGTCGTGAGGTCAGGGTCGATAACGATGCCAACTGCTTTGCCTTGTCTGAAGCCTGGGACCCAGAGTTTCGCCGTTATCCGGTGGTACTGGGTATCATTCTGGGGACAGGTGTCGGTGGTGGTTTGATTGTTGATGGTAAAGTGCTGGCTGGGCGTAACCATATTGCCGGTGAATTTGGCCATTTCCGCTTACCGGTGGATGCGCTGGAGGTACTGGGGCGTGATATTCCTCGCGTTGCCTGTGGTTGTGGTCATGCGGGTTGCATTGAAAATTATCTGTCAGGCCGTGGATTTGAATGGATGTATGCGCATTTTTATCAGCAGCAACTGTCGGCACAACAAATTATTGCACATTATCACGCCGGTGAGCCGCAAGCGGTGGCGCATGTTGATCGATACCTAGAGGTGTTGGCTATTTGCCTGGGCAACTTGCTAACCTTTATTGATCCCCATTTAGTGGTGTTCGGTGGCGGTTTATCGAATTTTAGCGAGATTTATCAGGCATTACCTCAGCGCTTGCCGAACTATCTATTATCCGTCGCCAAATTGCCGCGCATCGAACAGGCACGTTATGGTGATGCGGGTGGCGTTAGAGGTGCGGCGTTGCTTAATCTGCGCGATGGCAATAGAGCCAGCCCCATTTAAGTTGCAGAGTCACACTCAGTGCGTTTTGAACAGCGCTGACCCGGGTATAATTTAAGGAGAGCTTATGCGTACTCATCATCAGCTGTTTCAGTTTCGTAAGAGAAAACACCTGCTACATCAACGTTTTCGTTCAAGAATTTTTCATCGCGATACCATGGCGACAGCTGAGCTGAAAAAGCCGTTTGTGGTGGTATTGACCGGGGCGGGTATCTCTGCCGAGTCCGGTATCCGTACTTTCCGGGCCGTTGATGGGTTATGGGAAGAGTACCGAGTAGAGGATGTGGCGACGCTTGATGGCTTTAAACGCGACCCTGCGTTGGTACAGGCATTTTATAATGCCCGGCGGCAACAACTTCAGCAGCCTGAAATTGCCCCTAATGCCGCACATCGGGTATTAGCCAGCCTGGAAGAGTGGCTGGGGGATAACTTTCTACTGGTGACACAGAATATCGATAATCTGCATGAGCGGGCCGGCAGCAAGCGGGTGGTGCATATGCACGGTGAACTATTGAAGGTGCGTTGCACCAGTTCTGGGCAGGTGTTTGAGTGGTCAGGAGATCTCAGTGTGGAAGAACGCTGTCACTGCTGTCAGTTCCCGGCACCGCTACGGCCACATGTGGTCTGGTTTGGGGAAATGCCACTGAAAATGGATGAAATCTACGCCGCATTAGCCAAAGCTGATTTCTTTGTGGCGATTGGTACTTCGGGTAATGTTTACCCGGCGGCGGGTTTTGTACATGAGGCGCGCCTTGGTGGGGCTTATACGATGGAGTTGAACCTGGAGCCCAGCCAGGTGGAAAGCCAGTTTGAAGAGAAACATTATGGCCCGGCCAGTGAAGTGGTGCCTTACTTTGTACACAAGTTTTTGATGGGGAAGATTGAGCGGGCAGACAAATTTTGATGGTTTTAAAATTTTGATGCTTTTAAACATTGATAGTTTTAAACATTGATGGTTTTCCTGCTCAGCGGTCAGGGAGAATATCGACTTCTTCGCCGCTTGATCACTGTCGGCAGACCAACCTTGGTGAATGCGCCAAAGTGGCTGTTCGACGGTGTGCTCTCGCTGAAAACACCTTTATCAGGTGCGCCGGTTTTGCGTGATGCAAAACCGGCGCATTGGATTAAGCTAATTTCCCCAGACTAATCTGATCTCAGCTAGCATTATCGGTGTGTGCTCCACCGTCAATAGCGACCACCGTGGCCAGCTGACGCGCCCATCGACGTGGCTTAAGAATGATAAGAAATAAGCAACACCCACTTAAAGTGAACGTTGCTTATGTGGTTTATATGCTGCTGGTTAAGTTGATATTAACCCATTATTATTGACGTTTGTGTCATATAATCATCAATAATTGATGAGTTGTAAGCTGCTGGCATCGCATACGAACTCATTACGTTGACCATAGATTCAATTTGGTCAGTGGATAAGGTGACGCCATCTTGGGTTTTTATTTGCTCTAGCGTGGCATTACCAGAATACCAGTTGCTAACAAGTATCTCATCGGTAGTACCAAGCACATTAATCAGCAGTGACTCTCCGCCATTGGATAAATCTTTGGTAAACCATAACTGGTTGGATGAAATATCCGTGAACAATAAGACATCGGTTCCGGTATCTGCATAAATATTATTATTGGATTCTTTAATGATGTCCTGACCATCCCCTTGATTGAAGACATAAGTGTCACCACCTAAGGCGCCTTGTAAAATGTCATTACCTTTTCCTCCGGCAAGAATGTTATTTCCATAGTTACCCTGTATGAAGTTATCTAAATCGTTACCGGTAATTTTTAAAGCATATGTTTCGGTAAGATTCATTATCATCATATTTTCGACATTATCCGGAATAAAATAGTCAATAGCCTTATTTGTATATAACTGTATTGTATCAAGCCCGGCATTTTTTTCTTCAAACACATAAAGCGTTGTTGCATGTATTTCATAAACATCGTTTCCATTACCACCATAAAGCATATCATCGCCTTTGGAGATGATTTTATCGTTGCCATTGCCACCGTAGAAGGTGCTACTGGCTGCATCATTGGAAAGATAATCTTCACCGTGAGTGCCGTAGACTACGTTGGTTTGTGTCAGGTAATCCTGAATAACAGTGGAGCTATTGCCTGTTGGCATGGTTTGTTGGGACATCATGCTCACTAACGCTTCAACCTGAGCAATAGACAGTGTAATTCCATCCGCGGTTTGAATTTGCTCCAGCTTGTTGTTACTGGAATACCAGCGATTAACCACTATCTGGTCACTGGTTCCAAGAACCCGTACCATCAGTGATTCATAGCCCCCGTAAGAATATTTACTAAACCAGAGTCTATCGGCATTGATATCAGTGAAACGTAAAATATCGATATCGGTGATGGGTACCGTATTGTTATCGTACTCCCAGATGGTGTCCTGACCATCGCCTAAATTAAATACATAGGTATCGCTGCCTTGATATCCCTGTAAGGTGTCTTTTCCTTTACCGCCAATTAAAAGATTATTGCCAACGTTGCCACTAATACCATTATCTAGCGCATTACCAGTGATTCCTGAGTGGATCATATAGGGGTAATTTAGACTGATGTTCTCGATATTATCCGGTGTAATAAACTGAATGGTATTTGTTGTATATATATCTACTCTATCGATTCCTCCCTGACTCTCTTCTATAATACGGTATTCATTTCCCCATATTTGATATTTATCATTTCCTGCGCCACCAATCAGGGTATCGTTACCGTTGTTGGATATTAATGTATCATTACTGGCACCACCGATAAGAATATTTGTTCCAGCACCACCGGATAGTGTGTCATCTCCATCATTACCATATAGTGTGTCATTACCTGCTCCACCGGTTAAGGTGTCATTGCCCGAACCACCATACAGTGTGGAGTTTGCTGTTCCGGTGCTGATTGAATTATTCTGCTCATTACCATAGAAAAGTTGGTCACCGGAAGGGGATCCGGTACCAGTTTGCGCCAGATAGTCATGAATAATCGTTGAGGTATTTCCTGAAGGCTTAGTCTGGCTAGCCATAATACCAACCAGAGCTTCTATCTGCGCAATGGACAGCACCACGCCATCCTGAGTTTTTATCTGTTCCAGTTTAGCATTATATGTGTACCAGCCATCAATATTAATCTCATCGGTTGTGCCTAATATTGAAACTCTTAGTCCCATATAGCTGGAGGTGCCTGACTTGGTAAACCATAACTGATTAGCTGAAATGTCGGTCAGCAGTAAAACATCGTTATCGGTTGAGGCCGTCTTGTCGTTATAGTATTCACTAATATAATCTTTACCATCGCCACTACTGAATATATAGGTATCACTTCCTTTATAACCCTGTAACAGGTCACTTCCTTTTCGACCTGTAAGGATGTTGTCACCATCGTTACCATACAAATGGTTATTTAAGCTGTTTCCCGTCAGGGTAGAGTTGTAGGTTGCAAGACTATCTAGTTGAAGCTGTTCGACATTATCCGAAAGAATATAGTTGGTAACGCCTTTGGTATAAACCATCATAACGTCGTTATAGCCACCATTCTCTTTTTCAATAACCTGAACATAATCATTGCCGTATATCTGATAATGGTCATCACCCATACCTCCGTATAGTGTGTCCTTACCGTAAGAGAGTAGGTTATCGCTGCCATCATCTCCATAGAGAATATTACTACCTTCGCCACCATGAATCCAGTCATTACCGGCACCGCCGTAAATAATGTCATTGCCGGCATTACCGTAAATCGTGTTATTCAGTTCATTGCCGTAAATAATGTCATTACCTTGAGTACCCTTAGCGTTTTCAATATTGGCGCCATAAGCAATACCAATACTGTTTTTTCCGTTATAGGCATTCATAGCTTCTTGTATTATGTTGGTTGAAATATAGACGGAACTACGAGTCCCGCCATTGAGATTCAGTTCAGCCCCGTTATTGAAAGCAGAAATATCAATAGTATCGTTACCGCCACCATCCCAAATGGTTTCAAAGAAACTTAGGCTATCAGGGGTATAGGTATAGGTTGTATCTCCAGCGTTGTAGCTGGTATTTGCACCATAAATATGCTGTAGAACCAGCATATCGTAGATACCATAAGTGTGGTTAAATGCTTGAGCGGTACGATTTCCTATTTCATCCAGAATATTCAGCCGTTCACCAGTACCATTAGCGTTTTCACCGTGATTATATGACATGACAGTATCAATTCTATTCATGTCTGAACGATAAGGATCGAAAACCCACTCACCATTTACTAATGAATGTGTATGGGCAAGCCCCATAATATGACCGAGTTCATGACCTGCTACAGTCCAATTAGAGGATATACTAGGAGATGGTCGATCCTTATACTGCAATTCTGCGTATTCAACACCATTATCGCTTACCGCTACACCTTCATAATTAGCCGAATAGGCAGGGGAGTAAACGTGGATATCTCCGGGGGTATTTATTGAGGCATCAATTTCTCTAAAATTAACATTAATAATATTGCTCATCTGCTGAAAAGCATATCTGGCATATTCTTGAGAGGTTTCTGAAATTATTCCGCCATAAAGTTCATATGTTGGTGCTCGATCCAGATGTACAAAGCTCCATGTATAGGTGTTTTCACCTTCTGAAGGAAGAAACTTTTGATTGTGAGCTAACAGAAAGTCGATATATTCATTGCCTGTTTTGCTGATTGGTGTTTTATAGATTGTCATATAACATCCTTATTGTGTTTTGTAGTGTAGTGGTCAACTAAAACTGACCACTGATTTAGAGTTTTCCCAGTATCGGTTTTCCGATTCGTTTGGGGGGTAACCCACCGTTATATTCATGCAGCCTTAGTGAAGTAGTCAACAAAAACTAGGCTTTTTTGAATAAATCAGATTTGGGGTAATCATCCCCATAGTTGTTTGTGCTGTCATCTATCATGGCGCGTGGCGTGGCTAAACAGGTTATTCAGAAGGCGTAGCAGGTACAGTATTGTACTGAGCCAACAGTCCTTTCACTTCCTGCTCGTTTTGAGGGGTTAGGCAAAAATATATTTTTTGCACCCTACCACCATTAAATGGTTTGAAAACGATGGCTTCACCATTTCCTTTGAAAAACATCAACCATGACATCAGTGGCGAAACCTTTTCGAAAACAACAGTACCTTCACTAAAGCGGAACTTTCTCCTTCCCTGCGAAAGCATTTCTGGCGTGACTTTAAGTTTCATCCAAAACATGACAATGCATACCCCAATGGTGGTACCAATAACACCACTAAGGGGTATACCACGACCGGTAAAGATAGCGAAGAGGAAAAAACCGCAAAAAACACCTACACCGGTCATCCATACGATTTTTTTACTCATTGAAAAAACACGTTCATTTGTCATTGTTTACCTTAATTCCATATCAAAGTTGACGGTTGCTCACTTTGGGCTCAATAAGCCAAGCGAAGAATACTTGAAGAATACTTGAAGAATACTTGAAGAATAGTTTCATTATCAAGGCAGGGATACAGAAAGACACCCTGTACAAAGGATTAGGGTGAGGTGTGAATTGTTTGTTATTTCAGCGGTATATCAAAAAAACAATGATAGCTGGCCTAACCGGTCGATGTCTATAACGTTCTGAAAGCACTTCAGGATGGTTAAGCCTTAACGTGAAAAGATGGCATGGTTAACTTCGCTAATCAATCCGTTGAAATATTGACCATTAATCATGTGGCAACAAAATCTCAGGGTGATAGTTGATGTAGGCCTAGCAACAATTTGCGGTTCATTCTTCCAAGCGTTTGTTGGCAACAGTAACCAATAGTTTGAAGGGCGCAGTTTTACGATAGGCGGGATAACCTTCCCCGTTGTTATTCAGATCGCACCAGCCTGCAATATGAATGGCCTAACCTATGATATTGATCATTACCTAACTTAATGATCTTGACTCAATCTGACTATTAATGACCTGTCTCAATATTTTATCCAGATCGGTTCCGCATAATGAAATAAGCAATGTTGAGGGTGGAACCATGGATAAATTACTTGATCGATTTTTTAGTTATGTCTCTTTTGATACGCAGGCTAAAGCGAATGTAAAAAATGTACCCAGTACCGATGGGCAGTTGAAATTGGCGCGGGCCTTGCAACAGGAGATGATTGCGCTCGGTTTTGAGCAGGTATCCCTTAGTGAGCATGGCTGTGTGATGGGAACATTGCCTTCTAATGTGGCCTGGTCGGTTCCGACCATCGGATTTATTTCTCATCTTGATACCGCCCCGGATTTTTCTGGCCGTAATGTGGCTCCGCAGATTGTGGAAAACTACCGTGGTGGTGATATTGCCCTGGGGATCGGCGATGAAGTGCTGTCGCCAGTGATGTTCCCAATCCTGCATCAAATGTTGGGGCAAACACTGATCACCACCGACGGTAAAACCTTGCTGGGTGCCGATGATAAAGCGGGCATTGCTGAGATCCTGACGGCCATGGTGCGCTTGACGCTGCGGAAAATTCCCCATGGTGATATTCGTATCGCCTTCACCCCGGATGAAGAAGTGGGTAAGGGAGCGCGTTTCTTCGATGTCGAGACGTTTAATGCCGAATGGGCGTATACCGTTGATGGCGGTGGAGTGGGCGAGTTGGAGTGTGAAAACTTCAATGCGGCATCGGTGACGGTGAAAATTGTTGGTAATAATGTCCACCCGGGAACCGCCAAAGGGGTGATGGTCAACGCGTTATCACTGGCAAGCCGCATTCATCAAGCCTTACCTGCGGATGAAGCACCAGAAAATACCGAAGGTTACCAAGGGTTCTACCATCTCTCTGCCATTAAGGGGAATGTAGAACGTGCCGAGATGCACTACCTGTTGCGTGATTTTGAGCGTGAAGGCTTTGAGGCACGCAAGCGCAAGATGATAGAGGTGGCGCAGCAGGTGGGGAGAGGGTTACCACGGGATTGTTATATTGAAGTGGCCATTGAGGACAGTTATTACAACATGCGTGAGCAGGTGGCTGAGCATCCTCATATTATTGCGTTGGCGCAACAGGCCATGCGTGATTGCGATATCGAGCCGGTGATAAAGCCGATTCGTGGTGGCACCGATGGAGCCCAATTGTCATTTAAAGGTTTACCTTGCCCGAACCTGTTTACTGGGGGGTATAACTTCCACGGCAAACATGAGTTTATCACGCTGGAAGGGATGGAGAAGGCGGTAGCGGTGATTATGCGTATCGCGGCGCTGACCGCCGACCGCGCCAAAAAATAGCCGCTGACAGATAGGGGGCAGTCATTGCCCCACTATCGGGTATGGGCCCATCAAGGCTCAGTCGTTAAAATACCAGTAACCACTGTTGATCAGCGCAGTCAGCAAGGAGAGGAAAGCCGGGTCGTTCAAGGCCTCTCCCAGCATGTCTGCATTAACCTCGAAGTGTTGGCAAAGTGCGTCGGCAGCTTGCAGATGCTCAGTAGTGATTAGCTCACCATTAACGAAACATTGCTCACCAATCCGCAGTACCCGCAGCCCCCCCAAGCGCTGCAAACATTCCCCTTGTTGCAGCAGGTCATAAATTTCCCCCGCCTGATAAGGGGGCTCTGGTGGTGCAATATCCAATTCATGGCGTGATTGAGAAATAAACTCCCCCAGCCAGCTTTGGAAATGTTCAGGTTGTTGAACCAGTTCCAATACCATTTGATGCAGTATCGCCGTTTCCTGTGGCAAAACTTCAGCCGGGTGCTCACGTAGTGCGATGTCCGGGTCGCTATAGCGTTGATGACCTAACTCTTGGGCCAAAACATAGTCTGCATAGCCATTGAGCAGTTCACGGCCATTGGGTGCCCGCAGCCCTACCGAGTAATTCAGGGAGTTTTCCAGTGAATAACCTTCATGGGGAAAGCCGGGTGGAATATAAAGGATATCCCCTGGCTCCATTTCGCTATCAATAATGGCGTCAAAGGGGGCAACCTGTAGCAAATCTGGGTGCGGGCAAAACTGTTTCATCAATACTTTTTCGCCAACACGCCAGCGGCGGCTGCCAGTACCTTGAATAATAAACACGTCATATTGGTCAAGGTGAGGGCCAACGCCGCCTCCCGGTACCGAAAAGGAGATCATCAGATCATCCATCCGCCAGTCTGGGAGTTTACGAAATGGCCGCATCAAGGCACTGGAAGGGGCATGCCAGTGATCAACGGCCTGCACCAGCAGCGACCAGTTATTCTCATCCAGATGGTCGTAGCTGACGAAGGGGCCATGAGCTACCTGCCAACGCCCTTCTTGGTGGCTGACCAAGCGGCTGTCCACTTCACTTTCCATCGCCAACCCGGCCAATTCATCGGGGGAGATCGGGTCGATAAAATTTTTAAAGCCGTGCTTGATAATAACGGGTCGTTTTTGCCAATAGCGTTGCAAAAAATCGTTCCAGTCCAAATCCAAGTGGTATTCCATAGTGTTATTCCAGGATAGAAGGGGGCCTAAAGCCGGCAGTTATTCAAGCTGCTGGGGCGTGCGACGGTATCAGAGAAGTTTACTCGAGTTACCGGCAGTCAGCCAATGGTGAGGCCACAATAGCTGAATTTAATCATAGTGGTGGCGCCATGCTGGCGGGCAAAAGTCACCTCCATGCAGGTATAGGCTAGATGACCAAGGTGGCGTATTCTGTTGCCATCGTTCAGGCTGGTTTTTATAGCGGTATCAATTTATGCGAATCAATCAATATGGTCAGCCGGTGGGTGATCCATTACCACAATGGCAAGCTTGTGCCAGACCAAACAATGTGGTGCTCAAGGGGCGGTTTTGCCACCTGGCACCGTTAGACTGCCAACGGGATTACTCTGCATTGTTTGCTGCCTATCAGCAGGCGCCAGATGGCTGTGACTGGACTTATTTATCAAGAGAGCGACCAGACACCCCTCAGCAGTTATTAGAACACTTGGAAAAACTGCAAGCTGACTCTTCACTGGTGAATTTAACGGTGTTTGATGTGGCAAGCCAACTGCCCGTAGGCACAGTGGCGTTTATGCGCATTGAAGAAAAAAGTGGCGTGCTGGAGATTGGCCATATCTGCTGGTCGCCATTGATGCAACAGCGCGCTATTGCTACCGAAGCGATTTACCTGATGTTGCGCCATACCTTCGATGTGTTGGGATATCGCCGCTGTGAATGGAAATGCGACAGTTTGAATGCCCCTTCAAAACGTGCAGCCCAGCGTTTTGGTTTCAACTATGAGGGGCGGTTCCTTAAGGCGATTGTTACCAAGGGCCGTAACCGGGATACCGACTGGTTTGCGTTAACGGATGACCGCTGGCCTGCAGTTCGCTCGGCCTTTGAACAGTGGCTGGATAGGCGCAATTTTGATGCCTCGGGCCAGCAGTTACAGCGGTTCCAGGAGTTTATGCCGCAGTTCTAGTCGGGCCAGATTTTCCGGTATCTAGTTTTCCTATCGCTAGTATAAATAGCGAAAAAGAGAACAGAGCGCTCAGGCTTGGATAATCCCCACAGAGTGAACCGCCTAGGGTGGCCGACCTGTGGGGGAACAGCATGCTCCGTTTCTGGTTGATTTTCTTCAGTGGTTATCAACCCGTCACTTGAGCATTGTTTGCAGAAACAGTTACTTCAACTCATCAACCATGGTAATAGCGCGGCCAATATAATTGGCTGGCGTCATGGCTTTCAGACGTGTTTTTTCCTCTTCCGGCAGGGCTAGGCTGTCGATAAAGGCCTGCATACCTGCTGCATCTACCCGTTTGCCACGGGTTAACTCTTTGAGCTTTTCATACGGCTTTTCGATGCCATAGCGGCGCATAACGGTTTGGATCGGCTCTGCTAACACTTCCCAGTTATGGTCCAGTTCATCCAGCAGGTGCGCCTGGTTGACTTCAAGTTTACTGATGCCTTTCAGCGAGGACTGATAAGCAATCAAGGCATAACCGATACCCACACCCAGGTTGCGCAGCACGGTGGAGTCGGTCAGGTCACGCTGCCAACGGGATACCGGCAATTTACTGGACAAGTGGCCCATAACCGCATTGGCCAAGCCAAGATTACCCTCGGAGTTTTCGAAGTCGATAGGGTTGACCTTATGGGGCATGGTGGAAGAACCAATCTCACCAGCAACGGTTTTTTGCTTGAAGTGATTCAGAGCAATATAACCCCAAATATCGCGGTCGAAGTCGATCAGAATCGTATTGAAACGGGCAACACAATCGAACAGCTCGGCGATATAGTCATGGGGTTCAATTTGTGTGGTATAGGGGTTCCAGTTAACGCCAAGTGAAGTGACAAACTCTTCACTGAAACGGTGCCAATCAACTTGCGGATAGGCCGCAATGTGGGCGTTGTAGTTACCCACAGCCCCATTGATTTTACCAAGGACTTCCACTTGCTCTAACTGGCGATATTGGCGTTCCATCCGGTAGGCCACATTCGCCAGTTCTTTCCCCACCGTAGAGGGTGTCGCGGGCTGACCGTGGGTACGTGACAGCAGCGGAATATCGCGGTACGCCTGTGCCAACTGCTTGATGGCATCAATGATTTTACGCCAATAGGGGAGCAACACCTCCTGACGTGCGGTTTGCAGCATCAGGGCATGTGACAGGTTGTTGATGTCTTCAGAGGTACAAGCAAAGTGGATAAACTCTGATACTGCATGCAGCGCAGGTACGGTGGCGACTTTCTCTTTCAGGAAGTATTCCACGGCTTTTACATCGTGGTTAGTGGTCCGCTCGATCGTCTTGATGCGCTGAGCATCTTCTTCACTGAATTCGGCAACGATTTTATCAAGGTAAGCGTTTGCGTCAGCGGCAAATGCAGGAACTTCGGCAATTTCAGCGCAAGCGGCCAGTTTTTGCAGCCAACGTACTTCAACTTGCACGCGGAATTTTAGTAAGCCGTACTCGCTGAAAATGGTGCGCAGTACGCTGACTTTTTCACCATAGCGTCCATCAACGGGGGAAATGGCGGTCAGTGAGGATAATTCCATCGGTAGCAACTCCTGGGAAGGTTAACAATGAGCAAGGATATCTTGTGCCTGCTTGAGCAGACGACTACGGGAAAACATTAATTGCAGGCGGCTACCGCCAACCTGTTGCCATAGCACAGCGGCACGAATACCGGCGAGCAGAATGGCACGAACTTTGGCTTGAACCTGCGTGTTCTGCAGGATAGCGGGTGAACCAGCAACCTGGATACGCGGCCCGAGTGGGGCGATAACGTCAACATAAATACCTGCCAGCGAACTAACGATGGTATCCGATCCCAGTTCAAAGTGCGCTAATTGCCGCTCTAGCTGACTTAACCGCTCGCCGAGGGTATTCATCGCTTCTTTGTTGGCGTTTAACTTGCGCTCCAGCACCATTAAGCTAAGCGTGTAGCGTGTCAACTCGGCACCCAGCCCTTTATTATTGGCATTGAGCACAGCGATTAAGGTTTCCAGGCCCATTTTCAAGTTACGCTCCTCACCACCAAATACCGCCAGTGTGGAGGGGGGATCCATCTGCAACAGGCTGTTGAGCGAGGTATGGAACGCTTCGTTGTCCATTTGCCCGTCATGTGCCAATTGCTGTACCAAACGGGCTGATTGACTGACCCCGGCCATCGCCAGTGTAATGTCGTAATAATTCTTCGCCACAACTACTCCTGTATCCGTTGTTCGATAATGCCACCGCCCAGGCAGATATCACCCAGATAAAAGACCGCCGACTGCCCTGGGGTGACGGCGGCAACGGGTTCATCGAAATGCACTTCAATACGGTCGGCATCAAGAGGGGTCACCAGACAAGGGACATCTTGCTGGCGGTAACGTGTTTTTACTGTGCATCGTAGCGGTTGCGTCAAGGGTAAACGATCAACCCAATGCAGTTGTTGTGCTACCAGGCCGGTGGACATCAGGCGTGGGTGCTCGTGCCCTTGGGCCACAATCAATATGTTGTTGGCGACGTCTTTGTCTACTACGTACCAAGGGTCTTCTGCACCATCCTTGATACCGCCAATCCCCAGCCCTTTACGTTGCCCCAGGGTGTGGTACATCAAGCCTTGGTGCTGCCCCAGGGTTTGCCCATCTACCGTGACAATGTCACCGGGTTGTGCGGGGAGATAGCGCGCCAGGAAATCACGGAATTTACGCTCACCGATAAAACAGATACCGGTTGAGTCTTTCTTCTTGGCGGTCACCAGCTCCAGTTGTTCTGCAATACGGCGCACTTGCGGCTTTTCCAGCTCACCAACCGGGAACAGGCTTTGCGCAATCTGCTCGTGACTCAGGGTATACAGGAAATAACTTTGGTCTTTGTTGCCATCAACACCGCGCAGCAGACGGCTTTTACCGTCAACATCCTGCCGACGGACATAGTGGCCGGTAGCAATATAATCTGCCCCCAGATCTTCTGCGGCAAACTCAAGGAATGCTTTAAATTTAATCTCTTTATTGCACAGGATATCGGGGTTGGGTGTGCGACCAGCCTGATACTCGGCAAGGAACAGTTCGAATACGTTATCCCAGTATTCTGCAGCGAAATTGACCGTATGCAATTCGATGCCCAGCTTGTCGCAAACCGCTTGTGCGTCGGCCAGATCGGTGGCGGCTGAGCAATACTCTTCGTTGTCGTCCTCTTCCCAGTTTTTCATAAACAGCCCAGCGACCTGATATCCCTGTTGCTGTAACAGATAAGCAGTAACGGATGAGTCGACGCCGCCGGACATCCCGACGATCACTTTTTTCTGGCTGTTGTCTGACATGGTGATCTCACGAACTGAGCAATAAAAATGAGCGCAGGATTTTACCACGTTGGGCGTCAGTGCGCACGGTCGTTATTTTAAGCCCTAGGAAGGAGCCTTACTGAGTGTGGCTTAAAAGGGCCAATTAAAGCTGGCAATAAGGGATAACGGATAACGCTCCGCTTGCTGATAACAGCGGATGCTTTCGCTTACCAGCGGCGAGCGCAGGTTATCGGCGCTAAAAATCTGCTCGGCGGTTAGCCACAGGCAGCGATCAATATCGTCGTCATGGGGGGTGGTTTCGCAGGGGGAATCTAGCTCAATCACAAAACAGAAACGCAAAAATGGCGTGCCATCTGGAGCTAGCCATTGGTGCATGCGTAGAAAAGTGTGTGGGGTGGCATGGATCCCGGTTTCTTCCCAGAGTTCACGCTCTGCAGCCTGAACCAGGGTTTCATCTGCTTCGAGATGACCGGCTGGCTGATTCCAGAGTGCTTTATTGTTAATGGTTTCTTCAACGATTAAAAATTTACCGGCGGCATGAACAACACAAGCGACTGTGACGTGTGGTTTAAACATAGATTATTTATCCTTGGTGGCTTGCAGCCTATTTTTATCGGTAAATTAATAGAATTACATCATGCATAAATGCCGCTATCACGCGTTATTTACCACAAATTTATTGTGGCTGAATCGGTTAACGCTGTGATTTTTAACTAACAATCTTTGAACTAATTAATGATAAGTGCATTATAGCAGCGTTGTTTTGAGATTGGCGCGGATTGAATATTCAAGTAGTATTGACACGTATCTTACAAAGCATTAACAAAAATTGCGTTTGAAGAAGGAGAGGTTGATGGAAAGCAAAGTTGTTGTTCCGGCAGATGGTAAAAAGATCACGGTCGACGCCCAAGGTAAATTGGTTGTTCCTAATAACCCGATCATCCCATTCATTGAAGGTGACGGTATCGGTGTAGATGTTACCCCAGCCATGATCCACGTGGTTGATGCCGCAGTTAAAAAGGCCTACCACGGTGAGCGGAAAATTTCCTGGATGGAGATCTACACCGGTGAAAAATCCACTCATGTGTACGGCAAAGATGTTTGGTTGCCAGATGAAACCCTGGATCTGATCCGTGAGTATCGTGTTGCCATCAAAGGGCCACTGACAACACCAGTGGGTGGCGGTATTCGCTCCCTGAACGTTGCTCTGCGCCAACAACTTGACCTTTACGTCTGTCTGCGCCCAGTACGTTACTATCAAGGCACGCCAAGCCCGGTAAAACAGCCTGAGCTGACGGATATGGTGATTTTCCGTGAAAATGCGGAAGACATTTATGCCGGTATTGAATGGAAAGCGGGCTCTGCCGAAGCCGATAAAGTGATTAAATTCCTGCGTGAAGAAATGGGCGTGAAGAAAATCCGTTTCCCTGAGCAATGTGGTATTGGTGTGAAGCCATGCTCAGAAGAAGGGACCAAGCGCTTGGTTCGCGCGGCGCTCGAATACGCCATTGACAATGATCGTGACTCGGTGACCTTGGTTCACAAAGGCAATATCATGAAGTTCACCGAAGGTGCCTTCAAAGATTGGGGTTACGAACTGGCTCGTGAAGAGTTCGGTGGCGAACTGATCGATGGTGGCCCATGGTTGAAGATCAAGAACCCGAAAACCGGTAAAGAGATTGTGGTCAAGGACGTTATCGCTGACGCCTTCCTGCAACAAATTCTGTTGCGCCCAGCAGAATACGACGTTATCGCTTGTATGAACCTCAATGGTGACTATATTTCTGATGCACTCGCTGCACAGGTTGGCGGTATCGGTATTGCACCGGGTGCCAACATTGGTGCTGAATGTGCATTGTTTGAAGCCACCCACGGTACTGCACCTAAGTACGCTGGTCAGGATAAAGTGAACCCAGGTTCAGTAATCCTTTCTGCTGAGATGATGCTGCGCCATATGGGCTGGTTCGAAGCGGCTGACCTAATCGTTAAGGGAATGGAAGGGGCGATTGCTGCCAAGACCGTGACCTATGACTTCGAACGCCTGATGGAAGGCGCTAAGCTGCTGAAATGCTCAGAGTTTGGCGACGCTATCGTTAAGCATATGTAAGATTGTTTCAACGCTAAATGATTACGGGAGCTTATGGCTCCCGTCTGTTTTTCACCCTTAAAAAATTCTTCTGCAAAACCCCTGCAAAACTCTTCTGCAAAACGGTATGAAAAAAGTACGGTTTAAATTGCGATTACCATCCATTCTTTACCTCGATCATCGTTATAACGGTCAGTTTGGTGCTGGGGTTTATGCCCGAATAAATCATTGTTATTCAATTTTTGCGCTCTATATAGACGCTCGTCCAGTGAGCGAATTTCGTGAAATCCGGGTGGAGTTCCTTTATCCCAAGTTAAGCCAGATAGATCCCTAATTTTTTTGAAACTACTGCTGATTGTGTTGGCTTTCACCATGGCGCCACGACGAGCCATAGCAGTATTGTTAGTGTAATGAACAAGGTGTTGGCTGACGATGTTATCTCGGCATTGCGTAATGACCTGCGCAAGGGTCATGCCAATTGCATTGCAGTGGATGGGTAACCATCCAAGCCGGTTACTACACTGAGCACGTCTATCCTGACGGCAGTAAAAACCGCCGAGCCAAATCAATCAGCTTTGCCCGTATGGATGAAGACGTGTTCCAGCAGCTGTACAAAGCCGCGCTAAACGTCCTTTGGAACTGGATATTGTTCCGCAAATTCCAGTCCATTGAAGAGGCTGAGAACATCGCTGCACAACTGCTGGAGTATGCATGATGGCAAATTTACGCAAAGAGGCCCAAGGGCGTGATTGCCAGATCCGTTTGCCAGGTGTGTGCAACTTCAATCCTGAAACCACCGTTCTTGCGCATTATCGAATGGCTGGCACCTGTGGTACCGGCATCAAACCCGATGATTCGCAAGCCGCGTGGTCATGTAACTGCTACCATGATGTGATTGATGGTCGCGTTAAATCTGAATATACACGTGAAGAATTGCGTTTGGCTCATGCTGAGGGGGTTCTGCGGACACAGGTGATTTTGAGGGGGGAGGGTAAGCTATGAGAGACATGTACGATGTTTTGTCCCGTTGGGGCGTTTGGGCCTGTGAGGATAGTAATCTTGATTACTCACCCATAGCAGCCGGGTTTAAAGGACTAATACCGCCGAAATCCAGCGGCAAAGAATCATGTTCTGATGATGATGGCCTGATGATTGATGGATGTATTGCAAGGCTGAAGAAGTACAAGCCGGAAGAGTATGACCTAGTTGTGTTGCACCATTTCTATGGTCTATCGTTACGCTACATAGCAGAAAGCGCAAGTGCTCTGATGGAACAGTCAGGAAGGAAATGCAGACAGCAGAAGGGTTTATTGGTGGGTGTTTGGCGATGTTTGATACAGGGCTGGATATTTAATAAGTGTATTAGCTCAAACCTGACCTGGCACTGTTACAGTATATAGCTATACTTAATCTGTCAGGCTGCTATTTGCCAGGATCTGACGTTACTAGCTATTTACTGCGCAATTATTGGTGAGCAGTAATTTTTATTTAACTCTAAAATTCAATTTTTTGAATGAGGAAAATAATTATTAAATCAGATTTCTATTGTTAACCCGAGCGTAACTCGGGTTTCTTGTGATTAAAAATCCAGTTGAATATCTTCAACTAAAGTTGATAATTCTTCTGAGGGAATACCTTGCTCAATGAAGTCAATCACTGTCTTATATTTTGGTGCTATGTTATATTGTTGCATTGTTGGTTTTTTAGGGTCTTTAAATTTAACAATGACATTATGATTGATCATATAAGACAAAATACTTATAGTAGCTAATTTCTTGCGAACCTCTTCTTGTTTTCGAGGGTAAAAGTTCCCTCTTTTATAAAATATTTTAAATGCTTTCAAAACATCCGTGCGAATCGACTCAAGAGAGTTTTGAGCTTCATGTTTTGTTTCTGAAATTAGATGTTTAATTAAACTTAAGTCGCAATCGTTTGAAAACATATTATCATGGAGTTTACATTTTATTCCTTCCCGTGGATCAATATTTTTAAACGACGATCGTTCAAAACGTGTATCTACGTTCATCATACATTCCCAAAAGTATTGATAATTGTTAAAATGACAATTTATTAGTTTTTTATTTCTAAAGTCGAATATGGCTTTGGCACTAGTGTTACCAAAAACATCTATAAGACATAGACCATCAATAACATTTTCTGAATCTGAGAAAAGCTTCTCTATTATTTCTGTTTTCGTTTCTGTATTAAATTGATAGTTAGGGTCAAGATTTATTATATCTAGCGTAAGTATAACTAAGGATGATATGAATAATTCAATACTTGAGAAGTTTTCTTTTTTGATGGCTTCAATATTCTCCAATAGAAAAAATAGTAAGTTGTCAGAAAATGATAATTTCTCTGAGACAGAGCGTGTGAAACTACTATCATACTTCAAATAGCCAGAGATGGTATCGATCTTCTTTTCATCAAGTGAAGTGATGTCTAATTTTTTAAAATAATTGACTATAAGTAAGGATTTAAAGTAAATATCAAAAACATCGTATCTAAAATTGAATTTATTCCCATGAAAATCTATTAAAGGGTGACCTTTGAAGTTTTCAATGATGAGGTCACTATTATTGACATTGATTTCTGATAAAACACTTTTAACATCATACACAGAAATTCCATTGGCTTTTTCAGATGCCATCCTCATAAAAAATAATATCTGTTTATCTACTGGAAATGTACCTAATTTGACAATCTCGCGCTCACATATAAGGGAGATTAAAATGTCAACGTTATGATTATTTGAAAGAAATTCACTCCTTTGTTCTATTTTACTTAATCCAGAGAATGTAGAGGATTTTACAATGCGAGCAATAATGTCCACTAAAAATGGGATGTAGTTTTTTGTATTTTCATTATTTTCATTATTTTGTATTGCAAATTTTTCGGCGATTTCTAGAGCTTTGGGTATTTTCCTTTGGTCACCATTTAACTTTTTAGTATAGAAATCCAAAACTAAATGTGAATTAAATGGGCTTATTTTAATCTCGGGAATGTTTAAGCTTCGTCGTACACCATTCCAGAAGTAGTCTCGGCAAGTAATTAAAATCTTGGTTTTGTTAAGCTCTGATGAGTACTCATCAAAAATAGATGTGATAAATTTTTCCACATCAAATTTATCACCCAATTTTGCAATTACTTCATCAATCCCGTCTAATGCAATTATTAAACTTCCATTATCGATAGAAAGCTTGAGCAATTCTCTATTAAACCTTGATGACTCTCCGTCATCAGAGTCCATCAATGCATTATAAAAATCATAAACGTCACATATTTTATTTTTAGAGCTAAATTTCCTTGATAATTCATTTATGATTTCTTTGGAATCAATAAATAAAACTCCGCTTTTATGGGTTTCATAAACAAAGTCAAGAAATTGTTTTGCGATAGTAGTCTTACCGATACCACCATGCCCACTAATAACAAAGAGAGGTTCATTTTCAGAGGTAAACCATTGTTTAACCCGTTCTAATGCAGAAACATTTTCCCCTTGTTCATTTTTGTAAAAACTGTCCACAAAATCAGACTGATCAAATTTCTCATATGGAAGGATGCAGTCCTTATATAAAAACTCATATCCAAATTCATCAATAAAATAAACATGCTGCGTTTTAAACACGCGTTTTATATTATCTTTTCTTTTGTCAATGTCTTTTATTTTCGGCTTTTCAATCAGAACGATTGCTTTATCATGATTAACCAGATGACCATTACTTTTTATGTCTGCTAATGTTTTTCCTTGATTTGCATTTTCGTGTATATATATGAATTCTTTAACACCAGACAACTCGTCAATAAGTCTATAGATTTCATATATAATATTTTCTTTCCATGACTTCGTTTTTACAGGAAAGCCCTCTGCTAAAGAGTAACTGGCATTCTTATCCATGTAAGATTGAATGGTTTTTTCAATGCTTTTATCTTTTAACTTTGGTTTTTCATTTTCTGCGTAAAAAGTATTATAATCAGCGCTCGATATAAATGTGGTAAGCTCACTTTTAATAATATCAATTTCTGAAGGTGATGCGGTTCGTACTTCATCTGATTTCTGGCCTTTGCGAATAAGCACGGAACCAGAATCTAATGTTCTAGTTTTTGTTTGCAATTCTCTTTTTAATTCTATTAGGTAAGCAGGTGGTGCAATTTCAAATATTATTAATTTATTGCCATTATCCTCGAGTTGTTCTATTGAAAAATGAAAATGATTCGGGGTTATTAAAGTTTCTAGACGCTGTAATAGATTTTTCTTAAATTCTATCAGATTTGAAAGTTGCTTTATATTGGCTGTATCAATATTGTATGATTTACCTTCGACCTCAGAATAGCCAAATATTAAGTGTCGATACTTTCCAGTATACCCCAAGTAACCGTTAAATAAAGAAACCAGATCTTTTAAAAGCTCACCCCATCTGACAGTCATTTCATCTTTTTCTGTCGTGTCGTTCCAGTACCATTCTTTCTTAAATTCTAAAATTGCGGACTCGCTTTGACCTAGCAACAACTGGAGATCTGTAATCATGACTATTCCTTCAGTATCAAATTAAAGATGTGTATGGAATTTAGCTAATCACTTGAAATCGAATACTCATGCTGTCAAGAGTATAGTTTGGTCGGCTCTCCACCTTGAGCTACCTAGTTGTCTTATCAGCGACAAGGCACTCGCGCCGCTCGCTACCCCTACAACCCCGGTTATCCCTATAGTTCTCAATACATCGATTGCATCTGGAAGCAACTGAATAATCGTGTATGCAATGCCAAGGGAGCCTGCTTCTGCTGGGTTGGGACCAAAATCTTAACTGACTTGTTCCCATCATTTGAAGGTCGTCAGCTTTAGTTATCAGCTTTGTCATTGACAGGATAGAATTACCAAGAACTTCAGCATCGATTGCATGCATTGAGAGTTCATTATCGTCAGCATCATAAAATACTTTGAACGAAGTGGTTTGTTCCATTGCAGTTCCTTGTCAAGAAAATCCGATTAAATACCTTTATAACAAAGAGATAGTAATTTTTTGGGTTTGGTGTTAATTCATGGTATATAAAATACATCCATTTCCCATAAAAATCATTAATGCGTACGCAAAAATTATTGTAATGTGATAAGAGTCGTTACTTAGTCAGCATCTTCTCGAGTTAAAGAGGCCTCACTTCAGTGGGGCTTTTTTGTATCCGCACCGCGCCGGTGCTTAAACCAAACCAAGAGCCTGTTCAGAAATGAGCCTTTGAGGATGCCAGTAGTGGTAGGCGTACCTTCTTGGGCTGGTTTCCTGGGCGACAAGGGTTCATTTCTGAAAGGAAATACGCATGAAACAAGTAACAGTGATCCCTAAATTCGATTTTAATCAGATGGTAATGACTGTTAATGGACCGGTTATTACAAACAGTCTGAAAGTTCGAATAGAAGCCCGCCGATGAGCGGTTTTTTTTATGTTCTAAATCGGCCTTGGTACACCCAAGGTATTTTTTATCTACCGCCCGGCGTTCGCTGAGCGAAGCGAACAACAGGAGGTAAACATGTCAGAGCCGATTAGTACCGGCGCGGCAACTACAGTAGTCACCAGTGTCACTTTTATCGGGTTGTTATCAGGCATGGATGCGGGAGCGGTTATTGGCGCATTTGCCGGTTCTGTTCTGTTTGTTGTCTCTGCGACGGATTACTCGCTGCCAATAAAGGCGCTGCTATCTGTGGTTTCAATGATAGTGGGCGTGCTCGGTTCGGACTTTGTTGCCTCGATTATTACCTCGGTCACGCCAGAGAATGTAACTGCGGCGCTAATTATTTTTACTCGTCATCAACTCTATTGCCCGTGGCTTATTGGCATTGCACTTGATGTTCTATAGCCGCGAAGGGTCAACATATAGGCCTTGATATCGATTGCCGCATACATGATTACCGTGGCGGATGGCTCGGTATCGAGGAGAAAAAATAACCTAAATTTGCGTTCTAACCGGGGAAGCCTGTATTGGCGCATTTAGCAAATACTGCTATCGTCAAAACGAATCGTTTGATGACAACAGGATGGTCAATGATGAAAATAAAGGCATATTTACCAAAAAAATGTTGGGTATTAGCGCGCCGATTTCTGGTGTCTGCTGTTGTAATGGTGTCGCTGCAGGGGGCTTTTGCGCAGACCCAAGCGGCGAGCAATGTTCAGGGGCAGGTGCCTAAACAGGATCAACAACCGGCGAATATGGGGCTGCGGCCAGCGGTCATGGGCCCTACCGCCGCAGTTTCAACTGGGGATCCACTGGTCACAGCAGTAGCGACACGTATCCTCCTGCAAGGGGGTAATGCTTTTGATGCGGGTGTCGCTGCATTGATCGCTGGTGGTGTGCTTGAGCAGGATCTCTACAGCCTAGGGGGCGAGGCTCTGGTGCTGGTGTACCCTGTTGCAGACGCAAAAGTGACTTCCATCGTCGGGCAGGGGTGGGCACCGAAAGCGGTGGACGTTGATTGGTATCTTTCTCGAGATAAAACGCTGCAAGGAGAAGGGCTTGACCCCGCCGTGGTTCCCGGTGCGTTGCATGCGGCGCTGACGGTATTGGAACGTTGGGGAACCATGAGTTTTGAGCAGGTATCGGCGCCCGCTATCGATTATGCGGAAAAAGGTTTCCCAATGCGCATAAGTACCGCACGTGCCATTGCCGCGCAGTCCAAACTGTTTGAACGTTGGCCAGGCAATAAAACTTATTGGTACAAAGCGGATGGCACCCCGTATAAAGTAGGTGAGACTATCACTCTGCCCGCAACGGCAAAGACCTTGCGGCGTATGGTGGAAGCAGAACGCACTGCCAAAGCGCAGGGGCGTGAAGCAGGTATTGTGGCAGCACGCGATCGCTTCTATAAAGGTGATATTGCCAAAGAGATGGTCGCTTTTCTGCGCCAGAACGATGCGCCATTTGATGAGAGTGATTTTGCCGAATTTTATGCCCGTATCGAAGAGCCCACCAGCACCACTTATCGCGGTTACACCATCTATAAGCAGGGTTTTGGCAGCCAAGGTCCGGTGCTTTTGCAAACCCTCAATATCCTTGAACAGTTTGATTTAAAAGCGATGGGGTATGGTAGTGCTGACTATCTGCACACGATCGTTGAAGCGTTGAAATTGGCCTATGCTGATCGCGATACCTATTACGCGGATCCTGCCTTTGTGAACGTTCCTGCAGAAGGATTATTATCCAAAGCCTATGCCAAGGAGCGGGCTGCACTGATTAATCCCAAACATGCTTCGACTCAATATGTCGCAGGTAATCCGCTTAAATTTGATAGCCGTGTCAAAGAGTGGCCGTATGCGGTTATCAATGTCCAGGATGTGAACCGCAAGGGGCAATCTGCGGCACTGCTGTCTGAACCGATCATGTTGGCTTCCTTGGGCCGTGATTCGGCAGGGATTTCAAAAGACACCACCCACATGGCGATCGTCGATAAAGACGGCAACCTGTTTGATGCTACACCCAGTGGTGCTTGGATACCTGGTGCGGTGATCCTTGGCGATACCGGGATTGCCATGAGCGTGCGCGGCGAACAGTTTTGGTTGGACAAGCAACACGCTAATCAGGTTCGTCCACATGCTCGGCCACGCTACACATTGACGCCCAGCCTTATCTTCAAAGATGGGAAACCCTTTATGGCGCTAGGTTCGCCGGGCGGCGATAACCAGGAGCAGACTATTCTCCAGGCGATGCTGAGTACCATAGATCGCTGGGAGGATTGGTACCCGAATCTGAACAAAGCCTTTGAGATGCCACGAGTGCAAACATCGCACCTGTACGGGTCATTCTGGCCACATGCTGCTGGGTTCAACAAGCTGGCAGTTGAGGCGACCGTGCCTGATGAGGTGTATAATGAGCTAAAAGCGCGCGGACATGATGTTAGCCGCTTGCGCACGTTTGGGATGTCAGGATGTGCAACCTCGGTGCTGATCGATCCCAATTCGGGTAACCGTTTTGCCGGGGCAGATCCACGCCGTGACTGTTATTCAATTGCTTACTAACCTGTGATACGGGTAGACGGGTGGGGTGGTCACACAGTTTTAGCCGATTCCATCAGTATTATACCCGTCACACTTCACAGGTCATTTTGAACCCGGGCAGTGCTCGAAATTCTCGCGCACTCGCTGTACGCCGCAGCTTTTGTGTGTTGTCTGGGTCCAAACTAGCTCTGCCAATAGTGCCTATTGGCAGAGGTTCTTAGCCGTTAATCCTTGCCGTTGTACGGCAAAAGTACCCTGCATCGTGCTGTCGGGGTTGAATGAGCAGCAGAGAAAAGCCTATCGCTTGGCTGATAACAAATTATCGCGATCATCCCCCCTGATGTTCACCCACCTTTATTTTTACCCCGTTGCGCAGTAGAGTAAAAATCCGATAAAAAATAAATAATTGGATATGGCTGTGACGTTATCGTTGTCCGCTTCTCATAAATCGACGCTGCTTGGTTTGCTGGCCATTGTGCTATGGAGCAGCGTGGTGGGGTTGATCCGCAGTGTCAGTGAGGGTTTGGGGCCTGTGGGGGGGGCGGCAATGATTTACAGTATTGGCACGCTATTCCTGCTGCTGTTGATGGGAATACCCAAGTTGAGTGAGTTCCCCCGTGTCTATCTGGTGGTTGGCAGTGTGTTGTTTGTGCTCTATGAAATCTGCCTATCACTCTCTTTGGGGTATGCCAGTAACCGAATGCAGGCGATTGAGTTAGGTATGATCAATTATCTGTGGCCCTGTTTTACGGTGTTAATGGCGATTGCGTTTAATGGTCAACGGGCCAAATGGTGGGTGCTGCCTGGTTTGCTGCTTTCATTAGTGGGCATTGGTTGGATCATGAGTGGTTCCGGTGGTTGGTCATTGGCGCAAATGTTGGATAACGTGCGTAGCAATCCATTAAGTTATGGTTTGTCGTTTAGCGGGGCGGTGATTTGGGCGGTCTATTGTAACGTCACCAAGAGGATTGCTCAGGGCAAAAATGGCGTGGTGTTATTTATTTCTTTGACCTCACTGGCACTCTGGGTGCTCTATCTTTTTACCGATGAAACAGCCATGCATTTTAGTTTACCGGTGACAGTGGCGTTATTGTGCGTGGGGATCGCCATGGGGGCCGGATATGCCGCATGGAATGTGGGGATCATGCATGGCAATATGACGCTGCTGGCGACCGCCTCTTATTTCACGCCGGTGCTGTCGGCGGTGTTTGCCGCTATCGTATTGAGCACATCCCTGACCCTGCATTTTTGGCAAGGTGTCATTATGGTCACGCTGGGGTCATTGATTTGCTGGCGAGCGACACGCGCGGATTAACACCTGCTGGAATAGGCCCATTTCTGGGCCTGATTACGTTTTTGTATGGCAGCCTAGGCTATTGAAATTTTACTCTTTAGCTGGGGCAGCTCAGCGACCTGCCTGTTGCTCACCCCATGCCAGCATCGTGTTGAGCAGTTGCCGTAACAGTTGCTGCAAAGGGGCGGCGCGAGTGGCATCAAAAGCAAATGGGTATTGCTCAGACATATAATTCACTTGTGCCAACTCCAACTGCACCGCATGGTGATGCTTATCTGGCTGACCATAAGCCCGTGTGATATACCCCCCTTTAAAGCGCCCGTTGAGTATATGGGTAAATTGTTGTTGCTGTTGGCAACAGTTGACCAATTGGTCACTGAGCGCCTGCGCACAACTTTCACCACTATTGGTGCCGAAATTAAGGTCAGGCAGTTTGCCGCTGAATAAACGGGGTATCACTGAAGCAATTGAGTGGGCATCAAACAACAGGGCATAGCCAAATTTAGCGGTTAAGCGTGCCAGTTCATGTTGTAACTGTAGATGATAGGGGTGCCAGAGTGCTTGCAAATAGCTCGCCCGCTCTTGGTCGTCAGGGGCGGCACCAGGGCGAAAACTTGGGCGGCCATCAAACAGCACATCAGGGAACAACCCGGTGGTGGCGGTGGTATAGAGCGGCTTATCATCTGCTGGGCGGTTAAGGTCGATCACCAAGCGGGAATAGTTGGCAATCAGAATGCTGGCGCCCATGGACCTGGTGAAATCGTATAACTGCGGTATATGCCAGTCAGTATCGGATAACGGCCGGGCATCATCACTTAGCCCTTGCTCTACCGCAGGGGTCAAGCGGGTTCCTGCGTGGGGGATGCTGATCAGCAGCGGCAGATCACCTGCCTGGAACTCAAAAGGGTCACGAAGGGTCATTGGCGGACTTCTCCTCGGAAGATGATAGTGCAAGGCAGTTGCCCGCCTAACCAGTAAGCTAGCTCAGCAGGGCGTGATAGGGGCCAATGAACAAAATCAGCCTTTTTACCGGTTTCCAGTGAGCCATGGCTCTCTCGCAGACCCAATGCCTGGGCAGCATGTAACGTAACGCCCGCCAGCGCCTCTTCTGGGGTGAGATGGAACAAAGTACAGGCCATATTGATCATTAAACGTAATGACAGGGCCGGTGATGTTCCTGGGTTTGCATCACTGGCAATAGCCATCGGTACACCGTGTTTACGGAATAACTCAACCGGTGGGCATTGAGTTTCACGCAATAGGTAATAGGCACCGGGTAACAGCACCGCCACGGTGCCGGCACGGCTCATGGCGATGGCATCCGCTTCCGTGGCATATTCAAGATGGTCGGCAGAAAGCGCCTGATAGCGCGCAGCCAAGCTACTGCCCGCTAGGGGGGAAAGCTGTTCGGCATGCAGTTTAACCGGTAGACCGGCCGCTTTTGCCGCGACAAAAACTCGCTCAACCTGCTCAGGGGAAAATGCCAGATGCTCACAAAAGGCATCTACCGCATCAGCCAACCCTGCCTCTGCCGATTGCGGGATAATGGTATCGCAAACCAGTTGGATGTAGTCATCGCTACGGCCACGGTATTCTGGCGGCAGGGCATGGGCGGCCAGACAAGTGGTTTTCACCTCAATAGCCAGCAACTCAGCTAACTGACGGGCGACGCGCAGCATTTTCAGTTCACTTTGTGGCGTTAACCCGTAGCCTGATTTGATTTCTACACAGGTTACGCCTTCTGCCAGTAACGGTTGCAGGCGGAATAGGGCCTGCTCCAGCAGTTGCGCTTCTGATGTATCGCGAGTGGCGTTGACTGTGGAAATGATACCACCGCCCTGAGCGGCTATCTCTGCATAGCTGACACCGTTCAACCGCTGTTCAAACTCACCGCTACGATCACCACCAAAGACCAAATGGGTATGGCAGTCAATCAACCCGGGGGTAATGATGCCGCCATCAAATGTCACGATATTTGATGCGGAGATCGCTGGCATTGAGGCTTGTTCACCTATCCAGACAATTTCGCCATTACGCACGGCGATAGCACCTTGGTGAATCGTGTGATATTTGCCATCACGCATGGTGACAATATCGGCACCTTGCCACAGGCTGTCGCAGTGGATCACTGACGTCATGGTATTTTTGCTCCTGCATACTTGTATAGACAATTAAAAAGTAACCTAGCGCATTCGGCTACTGGCGACAAGTGAAGGTGTGCGAATTTGTTACCAAGATGTGATTAAAGAGGAAAAAGCCGGGTGCAAGCAGCCACCCGTTGTAGCAATCAACTCTGGGTGCTAAAGCGCCCAAATAACTGGTAACGGCTGCCAGGATAGAGTAAACGCGCGGCGGTGACTGCCATTTTGCCTGACCAGGTGCGGCGGCGGATCAATAAGCCGGGTTCATTTTCCGCCAATTGCAGTAACTCCCGTTCGAGTTGCGTGGGGATCACCGCTTCAACAATATGCTCAACGGCGGTCAGGGGGGCAGATTGTGTTAGATAAGTATAGGGCGTGACCTGATCGAAATTTTGCTTGATATAGTCAGGGGCGGCCAGGGGATTGATACAGCGGTCTTCCAATTGCACCGGCACATTATCTTCATAATGCACAATTTGCGAATAGAACAATTGCTGTCCAGGCTGAAGGCCTAAGGCGGTGGCTTCTTCCTCACTGGCGGCGCGCGTGATTAACTGCATGATTTTGCTACTGTGCTGGTGGCCTCGGGCAACAATTTCATCGGCAATATTATGTACTTCCAACAAGGCGCTATGTGCTTTGGCCTCGGCAACAAAGGTACCGACACCTTGCATGCGGATCAGAAAACCTTCGCCGGTAAGCTCCCGCAATGCACGGTTGATGGTCATGCGACTTACGCCCAATTCGCATACCAGTTCGCTTTCGGAGGGAATACGTTGATGTGGCTGCCAGTGACCTGTACGGATCTGACTGACTATTGCCTGCTTGACGCGTTGATAAATAGGTGCAGGAGCATCGTTCATTGCTGCAGACAGCTGTAACAGGGTTTGTTGATCGGCCACGACGTTAACCTCGTCAAATAAAAAAATAATAACATCAGATTACAGTTGATGTTGCAGAATATATATGTATATACAAGTAAGTCTGTTTCACCAATTCAATGACATTGTTTCACATTTTTTTTACCTGCGCGCCTGTCGCGTGTACTGATTCGTAACCTCGACTTTGGAATACTGCTATGCCTGCTTATTTTGCTTCCCGTGCACTGCTTCCCTCTGGTTGGGCGCACAATGTACGGCTTGATGTTAACGCACAAGGTCAATTGACCCAAGTGATACCCAATGCTGATTCTGCTGGCGCTCATCATCTGCACGGTGCTGTGGTACCGGGTATGCCAAACTTGCATTCTCATGCTTTCCAGCGTGCGATGGCTGGGTTGGCGGAGGTTGCCGGTAAATCGCAAGACAGCTTCTGGACCTGGCGTGACCTGATGTATCGCCTGGTACAACGTGTCACCCCTGAGCAAATGGGGGTGATAGCGCGTCAACTGTATATTGAAATGCTCAAAGGTGGCTACACACAAGTGGCAGAGTTCCATTATCTTCATCACTCACCAGAAGGGAAACCTTATGCTGATGGGGGAGAAATGACCGGGCGCCTTAGCCTGGCGGCACAACAGGCTGGGATAGGGATGACGCTATTACCGGTACTTTACAGTTATGCCGGGTTTGGTGCCCAGCCTGCGCAAGCCGGGCAAAAACGCTTTATTCAGAATGTAGACAGTTATCTTCAACAGCAGCAAGTGGTTGCCCGGCAATTGGTCGACCAGCCGTTACAAAACCATGGGCTATGTTTCCATTCACTGCGAGCGGTGGAACTGCAACAGATGCAGCAGATCCTGGCTGCCAGTGCTCCATCGTTACCCGTACATATTCATATTGCCGAACAGCAAAAAGAAGTTAATGACTGCCTGGCCTGGAGTGGGCAACGTCCCGTGGCTTGGTTATTTGAACATTTGCCAGTGGATCAACGCTGGTGTCTGGTACACGCCACCCATCTGGACCGCGACGAGTTGCAACAGCTAGCGAACAGCAAAGCGGTGGCAGGTTTGTGCCTGACGACAGAGGCCAACCTGGGGGATGGTATCTTCCCTGGTGATAGCTACCTGCATCATCAGGGGCGCTGGGGTATTGGCTCAGACAGCCATGTCTCGCTCAGTGTGGTGGAGGAGTTACGTTGGTTCGAATATGGGCAGCGGTTGCGTGATCAGCGTCGTAACCGTTTGACGACGCCAGAACAGCCTTCCGTGGGTGATGTCCTTTATCAACAGGCCTTACAAGGGGGCGCGCAAGCCTGTGGTAGCAAGATTGGCAAGTTGGCAGCAGGTTACCGGGCAGACTGGCTGGTATTGGATGGGGATGATCCTTATCTGGCGGCAGCACCGGATGCGTCTATTCTGAACCGTTGGCTATTTGCTGGGGGTAGCCAGCAGATCCGTGACGTATATGTTGCTGGGAATCAGGTGATTGAGCAGTGGTGTCATGCATTACAACAGCAAAGTAGTGCTGAGTTTCTGCAAGTACTGAAAACCTTGCAGGAGGCTTAATGAATCTGCATCGCTTTTGTTTTGACCAACTCCCGGTTAGCCCATGGCGCAATGGGGGCGGTGAAACCCGTGAAATCACCAGCCAACCACCGGGTGAAACCTTATTTGATTGGCGAGTCAGTATCGCCACCATTGCACAGGATGGCCCTTTTTCGGCGTTCAACGGCATTGACCGCATCATTACCCTACTTGAGGGGGATGGGGTGCATTTGTACAGCGCAGGGCAGATTGATCACCGGTTACAGCATATCGGTGAGCCGTTTGCCTTTTCCGGGGATTGCCCATTGGAAGCTAAATTATTGGGGGGCAGCAGCCATGATTTTAATATCATGACGCGACGTGGTCAGGATTCGGCACAGGTACAGCCCATGGTAACGACTACGGTGCTGGCACCAGAGCATGCCGGAGTGCTCTATATATTGCGTGGTGAGTGGCAGTTGCCTGATGGTAGCCTGTTAACCCCCCGGCAGGGATGCTGGTGGTTGCCAGGAGAAGGCCCACAACAGTTGACAGTACAAAAGAACGGTAGCTTGGCATTGTGTGCAAAGATAATGGTGTGCAAAGATAATGGCGAGCTGAGATCATAGCGGGCAGAGATAGCGGTGATCAGGTGCCAGTAGGGCACTACCCCCTGTAGCCTGCATGACGACGGCGCAAATACCGGGTATTATTCGACGCACAGTGATAGCACAATAAGTAGGGTACAGTCATGGTGATTCCTGAGAAGTATGAACATGTAGAACGCTGGGCATTTGGTGATACTGAGCAACAGGCCGATGAACTGGCCAGATTGGTGCTTACCGGGGTAAAGACCGCCACCTGTTCCAACCTTGATGGTGAAGGTATCCCACGGCCCGGTGATATTTTTGTGGTGGTGGGGGGGAAGAATGAGCCGGTTTGTGCCATAGAACTGACCTCAGTCAATATCAGCAGTTTTGATCAGGTTGACGAAGCTCATGCTTTAGCCGAAGGGGAAGGGGACCGGACACTGGCTTATTGGCGTAACGAGCATCAACGCTTTTTTGCCGAGTACGATCTGTTCTCGCCAGATATGACGCTAATCTTGATGCACTTTAAAGTTATCGAAAAATTTTGAGTGCTCTCCCGTTGCCACTGATAAATAGAGCGGCAACGGGAACAAGAACCTTACTGATGAAAATCCAGAACGCCATCCCGTACCAGCTCCCGGGGTAAACTGTTTTTAATCCGGTTGCCTATGCGTTTCGCCAATCCCAGCGGTTGATGCTGATAGGTGAGAATACAATCGTTATTTTGTGGTGGCTGTGGCGGGTAGATATCGCGCCCTTGAAACCATTGCTGGGCTAATTCTGCATCAAGCTCAAATGCCTGCGGGTTATTGCTACCGGCTAAAGCAATGACGGCCTCATGCTGCCAACGCATTCCTTTAGAGAAGCGCTCGGCTAATTTTAGGCCGATGCGTGAAAAACGCACTTTGCCGATAAAGCTTTCCACTTCAGTAGGAAATAGCCAGACCTCGTTATCTCTCCCCCATAATCGGCTGGTTTCATCCCACACCAATCCACAAGCTTTGGCGGCTTGTATCACCGGAGCAGCATCTTTAGCCGCCAAGGGGGTGAAAGGGAATTTGCCAACTTTATAGTCGGGTTGGCTTAATGGCGCGATACTGTGGTTTTTACGTAGGCGAGCAACAAAAAAACCCTCACTGTCGTAAATCTGTGGGAAAACATGCAAAAAGCCTTCGGCGGTTAAGGCTTTTTCTGCCCCGGGGAATAAGCCCCCTAAAGGTTCAATACTGACCGCATCCCCATAGGTAGCCAATAGATGGTTGATGACTTGCTGGTTTTCTTGGGCATTCAAGGTGCAAGTGGAATAAACCATTACCCCGCCCGGGGCTAAGGCATGAAAGGCACTTTCTATCAATTCACGCTGAGTTTGGGCGATGCTGGCAACGCTTTCCGTTGACCAGTTGTTCATAGCATCGGGATCTTTGCGCACCACGCCTTCACCTGAGCAGGGGGCATCCAGCAAAATGGCATCAAAGCTTTCTGGCAATGCACGACCAAACACTCGGCCATCAAAATGCGTCAGTGCCACATTTTTGACACCACAACGGCTTACATTGGCATGTAATACTTTAACCCGGCTGGCAGAATATTCGTTGGCGACGATAATGCCCTGGTTCACCATTAATGCGGCGATTTGGGTGGTCTTGGAACCGGGGGCCGCGGCGATATCCAGTACCCGATGTGGCGGAGAACCATCAGCAAATAGGGCACTTACCGGTAACATGGAGCTGGCTTCCTGAATATAGAACAGGCCGGTTAAATGTTCAGCAGCGTTACCCAGACGCAAGGTTTCATCGATACGTTCGATCCAGAAACCTTCATGGCACCAAGGGATGGGTTGTAATTGCCAGCCATAGTCCTTTACCAATGCCTGAAAATCTGCGACGCTGATTTTCAGGGTATTGACCCGCAGGCTACGCCGCAAAGGTTGTTGGCAAATATTGATAAAGTCATCCATTGATAAATGGTCTGGCATAATGGCGCGGGTTGCGTCAAGAAAAGCAGCAGGCAAAAATGGCGTGGCAGGCTTGGCCAAGGGGAACTCTCAGGGCTAAAAAAAACCGAAGGGGCTAGTCTAGCATAGAGTGGGCTGCTGGGAATACAGTACCTATCGGATGGTCAGTGAAGGTGGTACTTCGCTAATTGTACCAATAACAAGAATAGAAATGGTTACTACATGACTCAAGAACATTTTTATACAGAATTAAAACGCGATTTGTGTGCATTATTGGCGGGCGAAACTCATTTCATTGCTGCCTTATCCAATGTCAGCGCATTGCTCAATGAACGTTTGGATAATATCAATTGGGTAGGCTTCTATCTGATGGAGGATAATCAACTGACGTTAGGCCCATTCCAGGGCAAGGTTGCCTGTGTGCGTATTCCGTTGGGTAAGGGCGTTTGTGGTACCGCCGTTACAGAAAAGCAGGTACAGCGTGTTGGGGATGTGCATGCGTTTCCAGGGCATATTGCCTGTGATGCTGCTAGCAATGCAGAGATCGTGCTGCCGTTAGAGATAAACGGTCATATCATTGGCGTTTTGGATATTGACAGTACAGTTTATCATCGCTTCGATCATCAAGACGAAATTGGCCTGAAGGCCGTGGTGGCGGGGCTTTGCGAGCAATTGGGACAGTGTGATTATGCAAAATATACCACCATAACGTTAAGTTGAGCTAAGGTTAACGTGGCATTTAGCGATGACGTCATTATAATATCGCCTGTTCATGCCCGCGGCTTGTTGGCAACCGCTCGTTGGCGACCCGTTGTAATCAGGAAATTTCATGGAAAATCAACCCAAGTTGAACACAGTCAAAGAAGTCATTGCTTTTCTTGCCGAGCGTTTCCCGCTCTGCTTTAGTGCCGAAGGTGAAGCTCGTCCACTGAAAATCGGTATTTTTCAGGATCTGGCAGAGCGTATGCAAGGGGAAGAAAACCTCAGCAAAACGCAATTACGTTCCGCTTTACGCCTGTATACCTCAAGCTGGCGTTACTTATATGGTATTAAAGTTGGCGCGCAGCGTGTTGACCTGGATGGTAACCCTTGCGGTGAACTGGAGCAGCAACATGTCGACCATGCTCGCCAACAGCTTGTTGAAGCCAAGGCGCGTGTTCAGGCACAGCGAGCTGAGAAAAATGCCAAAAAGCGTGAAACTGAGGGTGAAGCGACAGCTACTGAACCTCGTCGTCCACGTCCTGCAGGCAAAAAACCAATGGTTCGCCGTGAAAATGGCACCGCTTCAGAGAATCGTAGACCGCGTCCACAAACTGCTGGTCCACAAAGCTCTGGTTCACCAACCTCTGGTCCACAAAGAACACGCCCACAGAAAGAGCGTGAGCCTCAAGCAGTAAAAGAGGCAACCCAACCGCGTGCTGTGCCAGTTACCGATATTTCCAAGCTGCAAATCGGCCAGGGAATCAAAGTCAGGGCAGGTCAGAGTGCGATGGATGCGACAGTACTTGAGATTGCTAAAGATGGTGTGCGTGTGCAGCTCTCATCTGGCTTAGCAATGATTGTACGCGCAGAACACCTGCAGTTCTGATACGGAGGCCAACCAAGGCATGAACAAATTTTTCAGATTCACCGCCGCAGTGATGTTGTTGTGGGCGGGTGTCAGTTATGGTGCGGATACTGCCAACATTCGCATCGATCAGTTACCGCAGCTCCAGCAGGAAGTGCAGCATACTACCGTCAGTGAGCGTGTCACTTCGCGGTTTTTACGTTCTCATTATCGCCAGTTTGCTTTGGATGCGGACTTTTCAGGCAAGGTCTTTGATCGTTATCTGAATTTGTTGGATTATAGCCACAATGTGTTACTGGCTTCCGACGTGGCACAATTCGCCGATAAGCGCAGTACCTTGGGGAATGAATTAAAATCCGGCAACTTAGTGACCCCCTATGCGCTATTCAATCTAGCGCAGAAACGTCGTTTTGAGCGCTTCCAGTATGCATTATCGCTACTGGATAAGCCGATGAACTTTACGGGTAATGATACGATTGAGCTTGATCGTAGCAAGGCTGCTTGGGCGAAGGATAAAGCTGAACTGGATCGCTTGTGGGATGCCAAGGTTAAATATGATCAGTTGAGCCTCAAGCTGGCGGGTAAAACCGACCAGGAGATCCGCAATACGCTGACCAAACGTTATCAGCTTGCGATTAAGCGCCTGACGCAAACCAACAGTGACGACGTATTCTCACTGATCATGACCGCTTTCGCGCGCGAGATTGATCCCCACACTAATTACCTCTCTCCACGCAATACTGAACAGTTCAATACCGAAATGAGCCTCTCTTTGGAAGGGATCGGTGCTGTATTGCAGATGGATGATGATTATACCGTCATTAACTCCATGGTACCGGGTGGCCCTGCAGCCAAGAGCAAAGCGATTACCGTGGGTGACCGTATTGTTGGTGTTGGGCAGACCGGCAAGCCGATGGTCGATGTTATTGGATGGCGTCTGGATGATGTCGTTTCGCAGATTAAAGGGCCGAAGGGCAGCAAGGTGCGCCTGGAGATCCTGCCCGCCGGTAAGGGGACAAAAACCCGTATTGTTACATTAACCCGTGAGCGTATCCGCCTGGAAGATCGCGCGGTGAAGATGACCATCAAGACCGTTGGCAACCAGAAGGTTGCTGTGATGGATATTCCTGGCTTTTATGTCGGCCTGACTGACGATGTTAAAGTTCAATTGCAGAAAATGGCCAAACTGAATGTAGATAGCCTGATTATTGATCTGCGTTCTAATGGCGGCGGTGCACTGACCGAAGCGGTGTCGCTTTCTGGCTTGTTTATTCCAAGCGGCCCAGTGGTACAGGTACGTGATAATAACGGCAAGATCCGTGAAGATGCGGATGGCGATGATGTTATTTACTATAAAGGCCCGCTAGTGGTGCTGGTTGATCGCTTCAGTGCCTCCGCTTCTGAAATTTTTGCTGCAGCGATGCAGGATTATGGGCGTGCATTGATTGTTGGCGAACCTACCTTCGGCAAAGGTACAGTTCAGCAATATCGCTCGTTGAATCGTATTTACGATCAGATGCTGCGCCCGGAATGGCCAGCGTTGGGTTCGGTACAGTACACCATTCAGAAGTTCTATCGTGTTGATGGGGGCAGTACTCAGCGCAAAGGGGTGACCCCTGATATTCTGATGCCTACCGGCGTTGACCCGGCAGAAACCGGCGAGAGCTTTGAAGATAATGCTATGCCATGGGATAGCATCAATGCGGCCAATTATACTAAAACTGGCAATATGAAACCGCTAGAAGGCGAGTTGCTGAAAGACCATGCTCAGCGTATCGCTAAGGATGCTGATTTCCAATATATTGCCCAGGACATTGCTCGTTACAAGGCATTGAAGGAAAAACGCAATATCATCTCTCTTAATCTGGCCACCCGTGAGAAAGAGAACCATGACGATGATGCCATCCGCCTTCAGCGTATTAATGAGCGCTTGCAGCGTGAAGGTAAGAAGCCGTTGAAATCTTTGGAAGACCTACCGAAGGATTACAAAGATCCCGATCCCTATCTGGATGAAGCGGTGAGGATTGCTCTTGATCTTGCCAATTTGGAAAAACAGAAACCCTCACAACAGATGACTGGCACCAAGTAAGTCAGCGGGTATAAAACAGAAAGCGTCCTTTTAGGGCGCTTTTTTTGTCTAAATAGTCAATGAGTTGAGCGGTATCAGGGTAGCAATAGGGCGTTAGCTATAATAAGTGATGAGTATAAAATTTAACCATTTTAACGGGTGTGGGGACTAAGTTTCTCCAACGATTAATGTCTACGAAAAGATGTGTTGTGAGGTTATCTGGTTTATCACAGAGTTGGGGTGAACCGAATTTCTTAACTTTTACAACTCCCCCGCTATAATAAAAAGTGTTTATCTTTTGTAAGATTGTTGTGTGCACTCTGTATTGTAAAGTTTCGTATTTTTAGTAGGTTAATGATTCGCAACGCTTGAAACTACAACTTATGCCCATACGATTTGGCTATCTGAGATCGTTTTGTGTTAACACTAATGAGGAAGTAAACATTTTATGATGCGTATAGCTCTGTTTCTGCTCACCAACCTGGCGGTGATGTTAGTTTTCGGGTTAGTACTTAGCCTGACAGGGATTCAGTCTAGTAGCGTTCAAGGCTTGATGTTGATGGCGGGTCTGTTTGGTTTTGGTGGTGCGTTTGTTTCACTGCTGATGTCGAAATGGATGGCGCTGCGTTCCGTCGGCGGGGAAGTGATCGAACAACCGCGTAATGAAACCGAGCGTTGGCTACTGGAAACCGTCAAGCGTCAGTCACAGCAAGTAGGTATTGCCATGCCGCAGGTGGCTATTTACCATGCTCCAGACATTAATGCTTTTGCCACCGGGGCGCGTCGTAATGCCTCACTGGTGGCGGTGAGTACTGGCCTGCTGCAAAACATGAGCCGTGATGAAGCAGAAGCCGTTATCGCTCATGAAATCAGTCACGTTGCCAATGGTGATATGGTCACCATGACGTTGGTTCAGGGGGTAGTAAATACCTTTGTGATCTTTATATCGCGCTTGATTGCACAGGCGGCGGCTGGCTTCCTCGGAAACCGTGATGGTGAAGGGGAAGGTAATGGTAACCCGATGATTTATTTTGGGGTATCCATGGTGTTGGAATTGGTCTTTGGCATCTTGGCCAGCATTATCACCATGTGGTTTTCGCGCCATCGTGAGTTCCATGCTGATGCAGGGTCTGCCAAATTGGTGGGCCGTGAGAAGATGATTGCTGCGCTGCAACGATTGAAAACCAGCTATGAACCACAGGAAGCTGGCAGCATGATGGCGTTTTGCATCAATGGCAAATCCAAATCACTCAGCGAACTGTTTATGTCGCACCCACCGCTAGACAAGCGGATTGAAGCATTGCGTGCTGGGCAATATCTGAAGTAAAGATCAGATGATAACCCCATCATCCTGAGCTGCTGCAGTGCATTTCGTGTTCAGGTAAAGGCGTTTAGAAGTTTGTAGTATCTTTGCAACAACAAGCCCCGGTAATAATCCGGGGCTTGTTGTTTGTGAAGTGAGCTATTGGTTTTTATCAGCGGTGACTAAGCGTGGCTGCGTCATACGCAGGCAACTGACTAAGGCAGCCAGACTGGCAAATGATCCCGCCAGCACTAATGAGATATGCGTTCCGTTAGACGGGAACCAGTTAAACATCAATGCCACCAGCGCAGCCCCGGTGGTTTGCCCTAACAGACGAGCGGTGCCTAGCATACCACTGGCTCCACCACTGCGGTGCCGAGGCGCAGATGAGATAATAGTGTGGTTATTCGGGGATTGGAATAACCCAAACCCGGCGCCACAAAGCACCATACGCCAGATAATATCGAGGTCGGTCGGGTCGCTGGGGAGTAATGCCAGCAAAAATAACCCCAGCGCGAAGATAGCGAGGCCAATTCCCCCCAGTAAACCCGCATGAATACGCTCCACCAGTCGACCTGCAATGGGGGCCATCACGATGATGGCTAACGGCCAGGGGGTTAATAGCAACCCGGTGGCGACCTCATCACGGCCTAAGTGAGTTTGCAGAAAGAAGGGGAGTGATACCATGGCCAGCATCTGAGCGGCAAAGGAGCAGACAGAGGTGCCCATCGACAAGGCAAAAATAGGGATGCGTAACAGGTCAACCGGTAATAGTGGTGATTCTTGATGTAACTGACGGCGGACAAAGAAATAACCGATTACCAGCAGGGCGGCAACCTCTGCAGCAATCAATGGCAGGCTTTGCCCTTGAGCAAAACCACTGATACTGATGATCAATAGACCGAAGGTTAACGCATTCATCAGAGCACTGAGTAGGTCAAAACGCTGGTTGTTACTTTTCTGACTATTGGCGGGTAGAAATTTCATTCCCAAGAGTAGTGCGACGATGCCGATAGGTAAGTTAATGGCAAAAAGCCATTGCCAAGAGGCGATTGATAGGATCGCGGCGGCAACGGTAGGGCCTGCTGCTGAAGAGAAAGCAACAATCAATGAGTTGATACCGATACCTCGCCCCAGGATCCGTTGTGGATAGATGATACGGATCAATGCCGTATTGACGCTCATAATGGCTGCAGCGCCAAACCCTTGCAGCACGCGAGCGATAGTCAGGGTTAACAGCGAATCAGCAAGCGCACAGAACAAGGAAGTAATACTGAATAGCAATAACCCCGCCTGATAAACACGGCGATAACCAATCAGGTCACCCAGTGAAGCCAGAGACAGCAATGAAATGGTGATGGCCAATTGATAGGCGTTGACGATCCAGATCGAACTTGCAGGGCTAGCCTGCAGGTCGGTGGCGATAGTGGGCAAAGCCACATTGGCGATGGCACCATCAAGCACAGAAACGGTGATGCCGAGGGCAATAGCCAGGATCGCACCATAGCGTCGTGGAATGGGTAAACCGTCGGAATCGGAGTGCGTCATAGCCAGGCTGTTAATCAACTTAGAAAGTATTAACATGCTAATCATATTCGATGCTGAATGCACCCTTAGATTCTGTGCTAATTGTAAAAAAGGTGAGGAAATGGGGCTAATTGCTTCATTGCTGGCTATTTTTCGGCAACTTTCATTGCATGGGATAAATTGTTCCGCTTATACTCACTATCTTCAGATAGAGTATATTGAAACTCTTATTCAAATTTCCTAAAACAAAAGCAGCTAAGTAAGGTATTTACTATGGCTAGTATCGATCTAGACAAGCAACCAGACTCGGTTTCATCAGTATTAAAGGTGTTTGGTATCCTGCAGGCACTGGGTGATGAACGTGAGATTGGTATTACCGAGCTTTCGCAGCGGGTAATGATGTCAAAAAGCACGGTTTATCGTTTTTTACAGACCATGAAATCACTGGGATACGTATCCCAGGAAGGGGAGTCTGAGAAATATTCACTCACGATAAAACTGTTTGAACTGGGGGCTAAATCACTTCAACACGTTGATTTAATCCGCAGTGCCGATGTTCAGATGCGTGAATTATCAAAGCAAACCCGTGAAACCATCCACTTGGGTGCATTGGATGAGGACAGCATTGTTTACATCCACAAGATTGACTCAATGTATAATTTACGGATGTATTCGCGTATTGGCCGCCGTAACCCGTTACACAGTACTGCTATCGGTAAGGTGCTATTGGCATGGCGTGATCGTACAGAAGTTGCTGAGATCCTCTCCCAGATTGAATTTACGCGTAGTACCCCTTACACCATCAGTTGTGCTGCAGATTTGTTGCCATTACTGGATAAAGTGCGTGAACAGGGCTTTGGCGAGGATATTGAAGAGCAGGAAGAGGGGCTGCGCTGCATCGCGGTGCCAGTGTTTGACCGCTTTGGTGTGGTTATTGCGGGGCTGAGTATCTCGTTCCCGACGATCCGTTTCTCCGAAGACGCTAAAGATACCTATGTACAACAGTTACATACCGCAGCCCGGTTGATTTCAGTACAGATGGGCTATCGCGATTATCCATTTTAACCCATCAGCAGATGTTGGCGAGGGTGTGATGAGCGCCCTTGCTGCCAGTTCTCTTGGTTATTATTGATCTGCAATTGCCTGCTAACGAGGGTGATATCGGCTTATCTTCAAGAGAGGTTAACCGCCGCCGGGGCAGCGGTTAACGTTGTGGATGGATAAGCTATTGATGGGTTAATTCTTTCTCATCTTCGCTATCCATAATGCTTTTGTCTGTTTGTTTCATTAATTGACTGGTTACTGTTCCCGCCGTCATGGAGCCACTGACATTCAGTGCCGTTCTTCCCATATCGATCAGCGGTTCAACCGAAATCAATAAGGCTACCAGGGTAACAGGTAAGCCCATTGCAGGCAGAACGATCAGGGCAGCAAAAGTTGCCCCCCCACCCACACCAGCAACACCCGCGGAACTGATGGTAACGATGCCAACTAGCGTAGCTATCCACAGAGGGTCTAGCGGATTGATTCCCACCGTTGGTGCAACCATCACGGCCAGCATTGCCGGGTAGAGGCCTGCACAGCCGTTTTGACCGATGGTGGCACCAAAGGAGGCAGAAAAACTGGCGATTGATTCTGGTACACCCAGACGGCGAGTCTGTGCTTCCACGTTGAGCGGAATAGTGGCTGCACTTGAGCGACTGGTAAAGGCAAAAGTGAGCACTGGCCATACTTTACGAAAGAATTTCAGTGGGTTCACACCGGTAAAACTTAGCAGTAGGCCATGAACCACAAACATAATAGCCAAGCCAATGTAAGAGGCGACGACAAAACTGCCTAACTTAACGATGTCATGGAAATTGGACCCAGCAACCACTTTGGTCATCAATGCCAAGACACCGTAAGGGGTGAGCTTCATCACTAGACGCACCAACTTCATCACCCAGGCTTGCAAAGTGTCGATGGCTGCCAAGACACTAACCCCCTTGGAATGATCATCTTTAAGCAACTGTAACGATGCCACACCCAAGAAAGCGGCGAAGATAACGACACTGATGATGGATGTAGGGTTGGCTCCTGTCAGGTCAGCAAACGGATTTTTCGGTATAAATGACAAAATCAACTGTGGGACGCTAAGATCAGCCACTTTGCCGGCATAGTTGGTTTCGATAGCGGACAAACGTGCCGTTTCCTGGGCACCTTGCACCAAACCTGATGCCGTCAAACCAAACAGATTGGTGATGAACACACCCACCAATGCGGCAATCAAGGTGGTGAACAATAGGGTACCAATTGTCAGTAAACTGATGGTGCCTAAAGCAGCGGCATTATGCAGTTTTGCCACCGCACTGAGAATAGAAACGAAAACCAATGGCATGATGATCATTTGCAGCAATTGCACATAACCATTACCAACGATGTTAAACCAACTGATAGACTCTTTCAGCAGCGGATTATCTGAGCCGTAAACCAGTTGCAGCCCTAACCCAAAAACGACCCCAAGTACCAGGCCAGCCAACACTTTTTTAGCCAGACTCCATTGCTTATGGCGGGATTGTGCCAACAGCAATAGAAGGGCGGCAAAAACCATCACGTTTATTACGAGAGGTAGGTTCATCCCCATTATTTCTCCAATTATCTTTTTTGGTTGTAAAAGTGGTTACGCACAGACAGGCACCCCCATGCCTATTCAAGTTGCATGGGGCGGTTAGGTGACTCGGCCATCGTCAGGCTTTGCGCGGTTATTACCTGTGTACAATTCAACGGAACTGGCTGACAACAAGGCAAATATCGTAACAGTTTGCTAATCAACTCACTTATACCCAAGTAGAATTTGATATAACTTTTTATACAGAATCAGTGGCTTTATTGCCAGCAAAAAGGATATATAGCCAAGTTTACCTCTGTGGTACGCCATAACCCTGTGACGCGAACCACAACGGAGCTGTACCTGCCAAGGGTAATTTCACGTTGTTCAGACCCAATGGCTATAAGCGGAAATTTTTAATTTGTTGCCAATATGACCCTATAGGCATGCTGTCATTGCCTGGCCAGTAAAGGGAAAATGCCACTAGGCACAGGCACAGAACCCGTTCTAACTGGTTGCCCTTTTGGGAATTGAGTAATGGCAGGCAGAAACGCCAGCGGCAGGGCCACAGCAAGGGGACGCCCGCCGGGGTAAGGGCATCTGCTAGCAGGTGACTAAAATAACCAATAATCATGGCATGCAATACATCGGCCGGAATGAGCCAACGACCATACACATCTAATTGTAATAACAACATACCGCCGACGATAGCCAGCAGGCTATGAGTAAAACCCCGGTGACCAAAAATGCGTGCGATAGGGATCGCAATCCAGCGCAGACGCTGACCCAATAATGACTTGGGATGATCAATATCAGGTAATAATGAAGTCAACAGGGCGGCGGGAATGATGTGCCACCAGTCACCATGGGCAAGTGTGTCTGTTACCGCTGTTTTCTTGGCGAAAATGATACAAGCAACGGAGAAGATGAGGTGGCCTTCCGCGGTCATACTTTTACATCCTGTGCAATTTACTGTTAATTTATCCAGTATATTGATTTTCTGACTGTCAGGAAAGTGCTTTCAGTGTAACTATTTGTTAGTATTGCTCTTTCATACTTTAAGTGCATTCGGGTTTACAGCGAGTGTTGCCAGCAACCCAACCGCATCAATGGTGATGGGCTGAGTAAGAATGAGCACTGGCATAAGCCAGTGCTATCAGGTCAGCTAAGGTGTTCTGCGGTTAATTGTTCCAGACTTTGCAGTTGATAGTCAGCTAAGGCCCAACGGGGGTCTTGGCGATATTCTGCTGGCGGGATGACTATTGAGCGCATACGGGCTGCTTTGGTAGCAATCATGCCATTGATGGAATCTTCCAAGGTAATGCAGCATTGTGGATCACTGTTCAAACGCTCAGCGGCGATCAAATAGACTTCCGGGTGGGGCTTACTGTAAGGCAAGTATTCGGCGGAAACCAGTTGGTCAAAATAACTTTCCAGATTAAACATTTTCAACACTTGTTGCTGCATGTGTAGCGGGGAAGCAGAAGCCAGGCCAATGTTTAAATCAAGGGACCGGCAAAGCTCCAGTGATTGTTGTACCCCGGGTAACAGTGGGCGCTTTTCTTGTACCAGTTCGATGGCTCGTTCAATAATGCGCTGGGCAACTTCCTCTTGGGAAACACCTTGCCACGGCATGGCCTGATACCACATTCTGACTACTTGATCGATCCTTAACCCCAGTGTATCTGGCAAATTATGGCGATCTGACAGATCCAGACCCAATGCGCCAAAAATATCCAGTTCCGCCTGAAGCCACAATGGCTCGGAGTCGATCAGTAAACCATCCATGTCGAAGATAGCCGTTGTTATTGGTTGAAAATATGCCATTAAATATTCACTCCTACAGTGCTGGTAGATACCCATAGTTTGCATAGTTTGATGTTTTCATCACTCTACCATTTTTACTCATCGGCGGCTTGCACAGCATCAAGTGGCAGAGCAAGCCATGTGAACATCGCATATGGCCAATCTCGGTATCGCTGGATAACGACAGGTAAGAAAACGGTGGGCGAGTTTGATTAACTGCGGGTAAACTGGTAATCAAGTTTATTCAAATGTAGCCATATCCTAGGAGGGTCAATCCTCCATTGATGCAAGTTACAGCCAACAAGGTTGTCGTTTATCGGTGATGGGTATAGCTCAATGAATAGTTACGTCCTTATAAGGGGAACTCATGACGTATCAACAGGCCGGGCGCGTTGCCATACTTAAGCGTATTTTTGGATGGGTTATTTTTATCCCCGCGTTGGTTTCGACACTGATTTCTTTATTGAATTTTGTCTATCAGCATAGTGAAAAATCCGCAGGGATTAATGCCGTCATGTTGGATTTTGCGCATGTTATGGTGGATATGGCACGGCTGAACTCACCATTTTTAAATGTCTTTTGGTACAACTCGCCAGTTCCTGATGTGGCTAACAGCTTGTTTGCTGGTGCAAACCTGATGTTTATCATTATCTACTTTCTGATCTTTGTCGGTCTGGCATTGCAAGCCTCGGGTGCGCGGATGTCGCGGCAGGTGAAGTTTATCCGTGAAGGTCTTGAAGATCAGATGATTTTAGAACGTGCTAAGGGAGACGAAGGGCAGACTCGGGAACAGTTAGAAGAGAAGGTCATTTTGCCGCACCATACCATTTTTTTGCAGTATTTCCCTCTGTATATTTTACCAATAGTGATTGCGGTGGTGGCTTATTTTCTATTCAAGTTATTGGGGCAAATGGCAGGGGCGTCTTAATACCTTACAGGATAGGAAATCGGGCGCGGTGAACGCCCTGATGGTTTATGGTGTTTTTGCCTGATGGTTTATGGTGTTTTTGATTGTAACAACGCTTCCACCGCTCGTTGCGCGGTAACCAGATGCTGACCACCAAACAGGTTGCAGCGGTTAAGCAGATAGTAAAGTTGATACAGGGGTTGGCGTTCAATAAAACCGGCTTCCAAAGGCCATATGCTTTGGTAGCCATCATAAATTTGCGGGGGTAATTCAGGGTAAAGCGGTAGCATCGACAAATCACACTCCCGATCACCCCAATAGCAGGCAGGGTCAAACATAATTGGCCCATCGACAGCTTGTGCACAGTTAGCTGGCCAGAGATCGCCATGTAACAGAGAAGGTTGTGGCTGATGATGTTGTAGCCGCTGGTAGACGAGGTCAATAATGATGTCGATATCACCGAAAGTGATGCCTTTCTCTGCCGCCAATTGTAACTGCCAGCCGATGCGTTGTTCAGCGAAGAACTCACCCCAACGGCGTCGCCAGGTATTGGGTTGTGGCGTGGTGGAGAGCTCGTTATCAAAGTCGAGACCAAACTGAGGCTGTTCGCTCCATTGATGTAGACGGGCGAGTTGTTGACCTAGACAATAGGCCCCATGAGCATCGAGCATTTTTAGTGGTTGGTATTCGAGTAGTAAAAAACTGTTATTACGATCACTACCAACACCATAGACTTCGGGTACCCGCACAGTTTTACTGCGAGCCAGTAGCGTTAGCTGGTCAGCTTCTGCGCTGAATATGGGTAACATTTCACGGGTATCGCATTTTACAAACACGTCGTTATTACCAAAGCGTAGGTACCATGCCGGATGAATTTCTCCCCCAGGTAGCTCTTTCTTTTCGTGGATTTCTGCGTTACCAAGGTGTTCACTTAATAGACGGCTAACGGCTTGCCACATAGTAATCCCCTTTTGTGTTACCTGCGATTTCATTAGCTTAACGCTTTTTCTGCTGTGAAAACACGATGTGGCGCACAGCAACTCACTCTGCTGGCGTAAATATCATCATATGTTTAACAGACTATATACCATCGTCATGCCAGCGACTACAGTAGGTTGGCAACAACATGAGTCAGGGAGCGGGATAATGTTATTTACTCAAATAATAATTAACAATATCAATGTTATTAAGGGTAATCAGAGCAAAATAGGGCAAGTAAGCATAGGCACTGGCAATAATAGTACCGACTTGTAGTGGTAAGTTTTTATGTATCAATATGTAACCGCGTTATATCGTCATAATCGTCATAGTAGTCCAAGGGTATTACCTCAGATTTTAGCTTTATCAATCACCGATTCTCTTTAGTGATGCTATCAATTATCCTGTTGATTTATATATTATATTTACTTTTTTATGTGAATTTAAGACCTCAATAAGCCCTTTGTATATTGGGGGCATTGATAAAATTATTAAGAAATAGCTATTGGTATTGATGTCCTAGCTATGGCCAATTATCCATTTGGATAGGTTGAATACCTGCACGAAATGTGAGCTTTAAGATTGACTCATCAATCACCTCTTGGTATATGGGTACCCTGATAATAGAACCAAGCATCCTTAACCAGTTGTATCTATGAAGCAACTTATTACAAGGAGTGGGGGATTCTTTCTGTGAAAACAAAAATTGCCTGCCTAACGGCGATCATTTTATTGGTCGGTTGCGCTAAAACACCGCAAACAACCAGCAACATAACAAGCAGTCCCGGTGGTTGGTTGAAGCCTCCTACGCAGATGCCCAATAATCGTACAGGAACACCGGTCGCTTATAACGATTATATTCGCCAGGCGGCCAGCAATTACGGCGTGGATGAGGCGTTAATTAAGGCGATCATTAAGGTAGAATCTGGGTTTAACCCGAATGCGGTCAGTACTTCTAATGCCGTGGGGTTAATGCAACTAAAATCGTCAACTGCTGGGCGCGATGTCTATCGTTTGAAGGGGAAAAATGGGCAGCCAAGTTCACGTGAGTTGAAGGACCCGGCAGTCAATATTGATCTGGGAACAGCCTATATCAATATTATTCAAAGCCAACAACTTGCCGGGATCACCAATCCCCAAACGCTGCACTATGCCACTATTGTCTCTTATGTTAACGGTGCTGGCGCAATGTTACGTACGTTTTCGCAGGATAAACGTGTGGCAGTAAACCGCATCAATCAGATGAGTCCGGATGAATTTTACCAGCATATCCAGAAGAGACACCCGGCACCGCAAGCACAGCGTTATTTATGGAAAGTGACCACGGCTTATAAGACGATGGTAGAGTAACTACCTATTAACATAACTGGTCACGATTAAGTGGCCAGTTATGTTTTAGCAGACTGGGGAGTGACTATTGATGGACAAGATCGACCTACATATGCACTCCAGCTACAGTGATGATGCAGATTTTCCGGTTGAAACCGTTATCGCTCGCTGCCAAGCCAATGGCATCAGTACGTTAGCGATAACCGACCACAATAGCGCTTACTCGGTGCTGAAAGCCAAAACATTTGCTTCCCCCAGTCTGAATATACTCTCCGGCATTGAGATCGATTGTACCTTTGAAGGTCGTAACTTCCATCTGTTGGGATATGGGTTTACTCCCAGTGACGACTTCGTCACGATCCATAAGCATTTTAATGGTATCCAACGGGAACAGACGCCCAAAAAATTTGAAAAACTGCGTGAATTAAATTTTTATCTTGATGAGCAACGGCTGGAACAGGTCTGTGGCGGTGCAATCCCACAAGAGGAACAGATGGGGGAGGTGATCCTGGAGGATCAGCGCAATGCGGATCACCCTCTGTTATTACCTTACCGTGCCGGTGGCAGTAGGTCGGATATGCCGCTGATCAACTTCTACTGGGATTTTTTTGGTCCAGGAAAGGTGTGTTATCTTCCGGTGACTTATCCTGCAATGAGCACGATGGTGGAGGTGATCCGTCACAATGGCGGGATACCGATTTTGGCACATATTGGTGCTAACGTTAAATCCCACCATAGCCAGGTGATTGACGATGTGCTCAAGATCGGGGTGATGGGGGTGGAGGTATTCTCAAGTTATCATTCACCAGAGTTGGCGGAGCAACTGTATCAATTTACTGTTGGCCGCTCGGCATTTGTAACTTGTGGCAGTGATTTCCACGGGCGTAACAAGCCTAAAATCGAAGTTGGACAATGTGCCTATGGCCCGCAGCATCTTGCTGAAATAAAACGTTTTGTTTCTGCTGCCAGCGCATGAATTCCTTCTGTTCGGCTCGGTACAATAAAAGCGCTTAAGAACAGTAGCGTCATTATCTGATATCAACAGCTTGTTAAGCCTCTCAAAACTCTTGATAAGAACCTCATCGGAATGAACCGACGTTGCTTGTATTCGGCTAAGTTGTTCTGTGACGCGTAGACAAATTTAGTGTTATTATTCATGCTGCTTTTATTAATTATTGAAAGCCTGCCGTTAGCGGCCTACCAGGTTATGTGCCAATCTGGCAATTGTGGGCGAGATATGACATATAACTTATTAATTACTAATCAAATATCTGTACTACATGTGATCTGTCGTGAGGGTCACCACTGTAGATAAGGAATTATTAATGCCCGTTATTACTCTTCCTGACGGAAGTCAGCGTCATTATGATCATGCCGTTTCTCCAATGGATGTTGCTCGTGATATTGGTCCTGGTCTGGCCAAAGCCTGTATTGCTGGCCGCGTAAATGGTGAATTGACCGATGCCAGCGATTTGATCGAATCCGATGCTCAGTTGGCTATCATCACGATAAAAGATGATGAAGGCGTAGAAATCATGCGTCACTCTTGTGCGCATTTGCTGGGTCATGCCATCAAACAACTGTGGCCAAATACTAAAATGGCCATTGGGCCAGTGATCGATAATGGTTTTTATTATGACGTTGATCTCGACCATACTCTGACGCAGGAAGATATTGATCTGCTGGAAAAGCGGATGCATGAATTGGCTGACAAAGATTATGACGTCATCAAGAAAAAGGTGAGTTGGCAGGAAGCGCGTGACACTTTTGCTGCCCGTGGTGAAAGCTATAAAGTGGCGATTTTGGATGAGAATGTCAGCCGTGATGACCATCCGGGCCTTTATCATCATGAAGAATATATCGACATGTGCCGTGGTCCGCACGTGCCGAATATGCGCTTTTGCCACCATTTCAAACTGCAGAAGACCTCCGGGGCTTACTGGCGTGGTGACAGCAAGAACAAAATGCTGCAACGTATTTATGGTACTGCCTGGGCAGATAAAAAGCAGTTGAACGCCTATTTGCAGCGCCTGGAAGAAGCCGCTAAACGTGACCACCGCAAAATTGGTAAACAGCTCGACCTTTACCATATGCAGGAAGAAGCACCGGGTATGGTGTTCTGGCATAACGATGGCTGGACCATTTTCCGTGAGCTGGAAGCTTTTGTCCGTATGAAGCTTAAAGAGTACCAGTATCAGGAAGTGAAAGGGCCGTTTATGATGGACCGTGTCCTTTGGGAGAAAACTGGGCACTGGGAAAACTATAAAGAAGCGATGTTTACCACATCGTCAGAAAACCGTGAATATTGCATTAAACCGATGAACTGCCCGGGTCATGTGCAAATCTTTAATCAAGGGTTGAAGTCTTACCGTGATTTGCCGCTGCGTATGGGTGAGTTTGGTAGTTGCCATCGTAATGAACCATCCGGTTCGCTGCATGGCTTGATGCGTGTCCGTGGTTTCACTCAGGATGATGCTCATATCTTTTGTACCGAAGATCAGGTTCGTTCAGAGGTGAATGACTGTATCAAGATGGTCTATGATATGTACGGTACCTTCGGCTTTGAAAAAATCGCAGTGAAACTCTCTACGCGTCCAGAGAAACGTATCGGTACGGATGAGATGTGGACCCGCGCTGAGGACGATCTGGCGGCAGCGCTGACTGAAAACGGTATTCCGTTTGAGTTTCAGCCAGGTGAAGGGGCCTTTTACGGACCAAAAATTGAATTTACCTTGCATGATTGTTTGGATCGCGCATGGCAATGTGGTACCGTGCAACTCGATTTCTTCTTACCAGGCCGTTTAGGCGCATCGTATGTTGGCGAAAACAACGAACGTCTGGTTCCGGTAATGATTCACCGTGCTATCTTGGGTTCCATGGAACGTTTCATTGGTATCCTTACCGAAGAATATGCCGGTTTCTACCCAACCTGGATTGCTCCAGTGCAGGTAGTGGTGATGAATATCACCGATAGTCAGTCTGATTATGTCCAGCAATTGACAAAAAAACTGCAAGATGCAGGCATTAGAGCAAAAGCGGACTTGAGAAACGAGAAGATTGGCTTTAAAATTCGCGAACATACTTTACGTCGGGTTCCTTACATGTTGGTGTGCGGTGATAAAGAAGTCGAAACAGGCAAAGTTGCCGTTCGTACTCGCCGCGGCAAAGACCTGGGAAGCCTGGATGTGAGTGACGTTATAGACAAGCTGCAAAAAGAGATCCGCAGCCGTAGTCTTCATCAACTGGAGGAATAAAGTATTAAAGGCGGAAAACGAGTTCAACCGGCGCGTCCAAATCGGATTAACAGAGAGATTCGCGCGCAAGAAGTTCGCCTAACAGGCGTCGATGGCGAGCAGATTGGTATTGTCAGTCTGAATGAAGCTCTTGAAAAAGCTGAGGAAGCAGGTGTTGATTTAGTAGAAATCAGCCCAAATGCCGAACCGCCAGTTTGCCGAATCATGGATTACGGCAAGTTCCTTTACGAGAAGAGTAAGTCGACTAAAGAACAGAAGAAGAAACAAAAAGTTATCCAGGTGAAGGAAATCAAATTCCGTCCTGGTACCGATGATGGCGACTATCAGGTCAAACTACGCAACCTGATTCGCTTTCTGGAAGATGGCGATAAAGCCAAAATCACCCTGCGTTTCCGTGGGCGTGAAATGGCGCACCAGCAGATCGGTATGGAAGTGCTTAACCGCGTCCGTAAAGACCTGTGTGATGATATTGATCTGGCAGTGGTCGAATCCTTCCCTACGAAGATCGAAGGCCGTCAGATGATCATGGTGCTCGCACCTAAGAAGAAACAGTAAGGCTTCCAAGTAATTTAACCTGCGCAGCGCTTGCGTTGTGCAGGTTTTATTCGCCTTATTGATTCGTTGTTTAACAATGCGAAGTGGATTTAATTAACATGCCAAAGATTAAAACTGTACGTGGTGCAGCCAAGCGCTTCAAAAAAACCGGGAGCGGTGGTTTTAAGCGTAAACATGCTAACCTGCGTCATATTCTGACCAAAAAATCAACCAAGCGTAAACGTCATCTGCGTCCGAAAGGCATGGTGTCTAAGAACGATCTGGTCCTGGTAATTGCGTGCTTGCCGTACGCATAAGCCGCTTTTTTTTGAATCAAGAATAAGACTTTAGGAGAGAGCATATGGCTCGCGTAAAACGTGGTGTAATTGCACGCGCACGTCACAAGAAAATTTTAAAGCAGGCGAAAGGTTACTACGGTGCCCGTTCGCGCGTATATCGTGTTGCCTTCCAGGCAGTAATCAAAGCAGGACAGTATGCTTACCGTGACCGTCGTCAACGTAAGCGTCAATTCCGTCAGCTGTGGATTGCACGTATTAACGCAGCTGCTCGTCAGAACGGCCTGTCTTACAGCAAGTTCATTAATGGCCTGAAAAAAGCCTCTATTGAAATTGACCGTAAGATCCTGGCTGATATCGCTGTATTTGACAAAGTGGCCTTTGGCGCACTGGTTGAAAAAGCGAAAGCAGCTCTGGCGTAAGAATAAGAAGAGGGAGCTTGCTCCCTCTTTTATCCTTGTTTCAGAGAGTAAATTGACATTTGTTGGCCGTAGCATAAGACAGGCCGATTTTTATTTAACAAGGTAATGCAAGTATGCACACTGCTATGTTTCGTTTCTTTTTTTCCTTTAGCGCCTGATTACAGGGGGCTTTGCGCGTAAGAAAAGAAACGAAAAATAGCGCTCAAGCCTCCCTCATGGAGGCTTTTTTGCTTTTGGTCATAGAACATATACTCAAGTTCAATGATGTTGCAGGTAGACGGCAAACGAGCGAATCCCGATGAGCTTACATAGGTAAGTGATTCGGGTGAACGAGAGCAGCCAACAACCCTGCAGCTTCATTGGTGACGGGTATAAATTATCAGTCATGACTTAGGGCCATATCGGCCAGAGGAAGAGGAACATAATGCCACATCTCGCAGAGCTGGTTGCTAAGGCAATAGCAGCCATAGAAGATGCCCAGGATGTTGCCGCGTTGGATTTGGTACGCGTCGAATATTTAGGCAAAAAAGGTCATTTTACCTTGCAGATGCAGTCACTACGGGATGTCCCCGCAGATGAGCGCCCGGCCGCTGGTGCAGTAATTAACCAGGCTAAACAGGATGTTCAGGATGCACTGAATACACGTAAGAATGCGTTGGAATCAGCCGTATTGAATGCGCGCTTGGCCGCAGAGACCATCGATGTCTCTTTGCCTGGTCGTCGCCTAGAGAATGGTGGTTTGCATCCGGTTAGCCGCACCATTGAACGTATTGAAACCTTTTTTGGTGAGCTGGGCTTTTCAGTAGAAACTGGGCCTGAAATTGAAGATGACTATCACAACTTTGATGCCTTGAATATTCCAGGTCACCACCCGGCACGGGCCGACCATGACACCTTCTGGTTTGATGCGACACGCCTGCTGCGTACTCAGACTTCCGGTGTGCAGATCCGCACCATGAAGAACCAGCAACCGCCAATTCGTATTATTGCGCCGGGCCGTGTGTACCGCAATGACTACGATCAGACACATACGCCAATGTTCCATCAGATGGAAGGCTTGATCGTTGACAAAAATATCAGCTTTACCAATCTGAAAGGAACGCTGCACGAATTCCTTAATAACTTCTTTGAAGAACATTTGCAGATCCGCTTCCGTCCTTCTTATTTCCCGTTTACAGAACCTTCAGCGGAAGTGGATGTGATGGGGAAAAATGGCAAATGGCTGGAAGTGTTAGGTTGCGGCATGGTGCACCCGAACGTGCTACGTAATGTTGGCATCGATCCAGAGATCTATTCTGGCTTCGCCTTCGGTATGGGCATGGAGCGCTTGACTATGTTGCGTTACGGTGTCACCGATTTGCGTGCATTTTTCGAAAATGACCTGCGTTTCCTCAAACAGTTTAAGTAAGGCGGGAATATCACATGAAATTCAGTGAACTCTGGTTGCGTGAGTGGGTAAACCCAGCCATCAGCAGCGAAGCATTATCCACTCAGATCACCATGGCAGGCCTTGAGGTAGATGGCGTTGAAGCCGTTGCAGGTGTTTTTGATGGTGTGGTGGTGGGGCATGTCGTGGAGTGCGGGCAGCATCCTAATGCCGATAAACTGCGTGTCACTAAAGTGGATGTCGGGGGTGAACGCCTGCTGGATATCGTTTGTGGGGCACCTAATTGCCGTACTGGCCTTAAAGTCGCGGTGGCTACCGTGGGCGCGGTGCTGCCAGGTGATTTCAAAATCAAGGCCGCCAAGTTACGGGGCGAACCGTCTGAAGGTATGTTGTGTTCATTTTCCGAATTAGCGATCTCCGATGATCATGATGGCATCATTGAATTGCCGCAAGATGCGCCAATTGGTACGGATATTCGCGATTACTTAAAGCTGAGTGACAACGCAATCGAAATCAGTGTGACGCCAAATCGTGCGGATTGCCTGGGTATTATTGGTGTCGCGCGGGATGTTGCCGTATTGAACCAACTGCCGCTGAATGAGCCAGAGATGAGCCCGGTGGTTGCGACAATTTCTGATACGCTGCCAATCCGTGTAGAAGCGCCACAGGCGTGTCCACGTTATCTCGGTCGAGTAGTGAAGGGCATCAACGTAAAGGCACCTTCACCGCTTTGGATGCGTGAAAAACTGCGCCGTAGTGGTATTCGTTCTATTGATGCAGTGGTGGATGTTACCAACTATGTACTGATGGAGTTAGGTCAGCCGATGCACGCCTTCGATTTGAATCGCATTGAAGGTGGCATTGTGGTGCGTATGGCAAGTGCTGGGGAAACCTTGCGCCTGCTGGATGGTAACGAGGCCAAATTAAGCGCAGATACCTTAGTGATTGCCGATCATCAAAAAGCCCTGGCAATGGGCGGTATCTTTGGTGGCGAACATTCTGGTGTGAATGATGAAACGCAGGATGTATTGCTGGAGTGTGCTTTTTTCAATCCACTGGCCATTACTGGCCGAGCGCGTCGTCATGGCCTGCATACCGATGCTTCCCACCGCTATGAGCGCGGCGTGGATCCTGCATTGCAATACAAAGCCATGGAACGCGCAACAAGCTTGCTTATCGAAATCTGCGGTGGTCAGGCCGGCCCGGTGATTGATGTTACCGATGAAAACAGCTTACCAAAACGCGCCTCCATCCTGTTGCGTCGGGAAAAACTTGACCGTTTGATTGGTCATGTGGTGCCGAGCAATCAGGTGAGTGATATTTTGCGCCGTTTGGGTTGCCAGGTAACTGAGCAGGGTGATAATTGGCTGGCGGTTGCACCAAGCTGGCGCTTTGATATGGAAATCGAAGAAGACCTAGTGGAAGAAGTTGCCCGTATTTATGGCTATAACAACATTCCCGATGTGCCAGTGCGTGCCGATTTAGTCATGTCTCAGCATCGTGAATCTGATCTGGACTTGAAGCGCGTGAAAACCATGTTGGTGGATCATGGCTTCCAGGAAGCAATTACTTACAGTTTTGTTGATCCGAAAGTGCAGGCATTACTGCACCCCAATGAAGAGGTGCTGATCCTGCCAAGCCCTATTTCCGTTGATATGTCGGCAATGCGTCTCTCATTGTGGACGGGGTTGCTGTCAGCGGTGGTATATAACCAGAATCGTCAACAGACACGTGTACGCCTGTTTGAAAGCGGGTTGCGCTTTGTGCCTGATACTCATGCTGATCTGGGTATCCGTCAGGATGTCATGCTGGCAGGGGTGATCGCTGGGCATACACACGAAGAACATTGGGATCTGGCAAGAAAGCCTGTGGACTTCTATGATTTAAAAGGCGATCTGGAATCTGTATTAGAATTGACAGGTAAATTATCTGACATTCAGTTCAAATCGGAGGCCAATCCCGCATTACATCCAGGGCAGAGTGCTGCAATTTATTTGCAGGGTGAGCGCATCGGTTTCATCGGTGTAATTCACCCAGAACTTGAGCGTAAACTGGATCTTAACGGCAGAACAGTGGTATTTGAACTGGAGTGGAACAAGGTCGCGACCCGCGCTGTGCCTCAGGCGCGTGAGGTTTCCCGCTTCCCTGCAAACCGCCGTGATATTGCTGTCGTAGTGGCTGAAAACGTCGCGGCAGAAGATATTTTGGCAGAGTGCAAGAAAGTTGGCGTAAATCAGATAGTTGGCGTAAACTTGTTCGATGTGTATCGTGGCAAAGGCGTAGCAGAGGGTTACAAGAGCTTGGCTATCAGTCTGATATTGCAGGATAATGCCCGTACACTGGAAGAAGAGGAGATTGCCTCTACCGTTGCGAAATGTGTAGAGGCGCTAAAACAGCGGTTCCAAGCATCCTTGAGGGATTGAACCTATGGCGCTTACTAAAGCTGAAATGTCAGAACACCTGTTTGAAAAGCTTGGGCTTAGCAAACGGGACGCCAAAGACCTGGTAGAACTGTTCTTTGAAGAAGTCCGTCGGGCTCTGGAGAATGGGGAACAAGTGAAACTATCGGGTTTTGGTAATTTTGATTTGCGAGATAAAAACCAACGTCCAGGACGCAATCCGAAAACCGGTGAAGACATTCCGATTACGGCGCGTCGTGTGGTCACCTTCCGTCCGGGTCAGAAACTGAAAAGCCGGGTTGAGAATGCGAACCCGAAAGAGTAAGTTGGATTAAACCAAAAAGGCCGCGTTTGCGGCCTTTTTCTTATGGGAAATATGAGGACTGGGAGCTTGGCGCTATGTCTGCCAATAACACGTCTGCCAATAACATGCCAACCAATCACACGCCAAATAACACACCAACCAATCACACCTTCACTTGGTTGCAACAAAATCAGCAGCGCCGTGATAAGCGTTATTTGTTGTTATTGATGCTGGCAATGTTAGTGGTTTTTATTCTCAGCTTAAGTGCGGGAGATATCTGGATATGGCCCTCACAGTGGTTCAGTGAATCAGCCCAACTATTTGTTTGGCAGTTGCGTCTGCCACGTGCTTTAGCGGTGATGGTGGTTGGCGCGAGTCTGGCAGTAGCGGGAGCGGCGATGCAGGCAGTGTTTGAAAATCCGTTGGCAGAACCCGGTTTACTCGGTGTGGCGAATGGTGCTGGTGTGGCGTTAGTACTGGCTGTTCTGTTGGGGCATGGCTTGCTCCCCGTCATATTACTGAGTTTGAGTGCCATTGGCGGTGCGCTGACCATGACTTTTCTGCTGCTGGGTTTTGCCTTGCGCCATCGCTTGAGCAATGCCCGTTTGCTGTTGGTGGGGGTTGCGTTGGGGATGGTATGCAGCGCAGTGATGATCTGGGCGGTTTATTTTAGCTCAAGCCTTGATCTGCGCCAATTGATGTATTGGATGATGGGGGGATTTGGCGGAGTGGATTGGCGGCAGAAGTGGCTATTATTGTTGCTGTTACCCGTGCTGGTCTGGTTATGCTTGCAAGGTTCGGTGTTAAATATGATGGCACTGGGTGAGGTACAAGCCAGGCAGTTGGGTCTTTCTATTCACCTTTGGCGCAATCTTATCGTGCTGGCTATTGGTTGGCTGGTCGGTACCAGCGTGGCTTTAGCGGGCGTTATTGGTTTTGTTGGGCTGGTTATTCCGCATATTTTGCGTTTGACGGGGTTGACTAACCAACGTTTCCTGTTGCCGGGTTGCGCTATGGCCGGGGCTGGAGTGCTATTGGCTGCTGATGTGGTCGCACGTGTTGTACTTTTTTCATCCGAATTACCTATCGGTGTGGTGACCGCGACATTGGGCGCACCTGTATTTATCTGGTTGTTGATTGGGACAAAAAATGTCAGATAACTATGCCAGATAACTATGCCAGATAACTATGCCAGATAAAAATGCCAGCCAGCCAGTGGTACGGTGCAAAAGTTAACGGGAATCAACCAACAACCTCTGTTGACGTAAGGAATATCAGGAATATGCTGCAATTGAGTCAAGTAGGTGTAGCAGGGCGTTTGACCCCCTTTTCTGGGCAGATTGCCGCTGGGGTGCAACTCCATTTGGTCGGTCCAAATGGCGCAGGGAAAAGCACCTTGTTGGCACGGTTAGCGGGAATATTGCCGGGCCTAGGTGAAATCCGCTTATCAGGGGTGCCAATCGATGAGTATTCAGCCAATCAACTGGCCAGATACCGCGCTTACCTTTGCCAGCAACAACCTCCAATGGCACTGATGACGGTATTTCAATACCTCGCACTACATCAACCGACTGGATCAGATGAAAGTCATTTGGAAGAGGCGATTTGCTACCTGACACAAATCCTCAAACTTGAGGATAAGTTGCCGCGTATGCTGACACAACTTTCCGGTGGGGAATGGCAACGTGTTCGTCTGGTTGCGGTACTGCTGCAGGTTTGGCCGACGGTGAATCCGCAAAGCCAACTATTGCTACTTGATGAACCCACCAACAGCCTGGATATTGCTCAGAAAATGGCGTTGGACAGGCTGCTAGGTGAATTTTGTCATAGTGGCCGCACTGCCTTGGTGTGTGCACATGACCTTAACCATACATTACAGCAGGCAGACCAGATATGGCTGCTACATCAAGGGCGTTTGGTTGCTCAGGGCCGTGCGCGGGAAGTGATGGTACCAGCGTTATTATCCGATGTTTATGGTATTGATTTTCATCTACAGGCGTTAGGGGATCAAAATTGGTTGATAGCCAAGGCGCTGTAACTATTACTAGGCGTTGGTTATCCTTGTGCACTGAGGTCACTTAAGCGTGGGCATATATTTAAAGAATATCTGAAAAATCCGGTTAAAAAACTATTTAATATTGAATGATTCGAATTTCGTGCTACGATGGAAGCTATCAGTTAGAATTAAGTAAATAATTATTATAGCATAAAAATATTTTTCAAATTATTAGCGCTATCTATCGGTAATACAGGTAGTTAGCTCCTTTCTTGAAAATAGCCTATTCGATCTATCTGGGATCACTCTCTGATGTTTACCACTTGTTAAACATTAGAGTTTTACCGTGACTTAAAGAATTCTTGTGATGTTTGGGGTTTAATTATGGATCAATTTCTACCTTTTTCGCGTCCAGCGATTGGTGATGAAGAGATTGCGGCGGTAGAAAAGGTATTACGTTCGGGCTGGATCACTACCGGGCCGCAAAATCAGCAATTAGAAAGTGAGTTTTGCAAAACGTTTGGGTGTAAACATGCAATTGCTGTCTGCTCCGCTACTGCGGGTATGCATATCACCTTGATGGCATTAGGAATAGGGTCAGGCGATGAGGTGATTACACCTTCCCAGACCTGGGTGTCTACCATCAATATGATCGAATTGCTTGGCGCAACGCCGGTGATGATCGATGTGGATCACGATACGTTGATGGTTAGCGCTGCGGATGTTGAGTCTGCCATTACTGCACGGACTAAAGCCATTGTGCCGGTTCATTATGCGGGGGCACCACTACCGATAGCGGCGTTACGCGAAGTGGCCCAGCGCCATAATATTCCTTTGATCGAAGATGCCGCCCATGCAGTTGGGACGCGTTTCAATGGGGAGTGGGTTGGCGCACGTGGTACAGCGATTTTTTCTTTCCATGCCATCAAGAATCTGACTTGCGCTGAAGGTGGCTTGATTGCCACTGATGACGATGCGCTGGCTGAACGCTTGCGTTGTTTGAAATTTCATGGCTTGGCTGTTGATGCTTTTGACCGTCAATTGCAGGGGCGTAAACCGCAGGCCGAGGTGATTGAACCGGGTTATAAATATAACCTTTCTGATATCCATGCCGCCATTGCCGTGGTACAACTGGCTCGGTTGCCTGAGCTTAACGCGCGGCGCAAAGTGTTGGCTGAACGCTACCTCAGCGCACTGAAAGACTCCCCATTTCAGCCTTTAGGGTTGCCCGATTATCCCCATGATCATGCGTGGCATCTGTTTATGATCCGTGTTGATGCACAACGTTGTGGCATTGAGCGTGACCAATTGATGGAGTGCTTGAAAGAGTTGGGGGTTGGGACGGGTTTGCATTTCCGAGCTGCCCACACGCAAAAATATTATCGTGAACGCTATCCGGATCTCTCTTTGCCGAATACTGAGTGGAATTCAGCGTGCTTATGCACGTTACCTTTATTCCCGGATATGACAGAAGCAGATGTTGACCGCGTCGTAAATGCCTTATTTTCTATTCTGGAGTCTTCACGTGTCTCGCTTTGAACCGATTAAAAAAGTGTCGGTGGTGATCCCGGTATTTAATGAGCAGGAAAGTTTGCCTGCATTACTGGAACGCACCACCACTGCCTGTAAGCAATTGTCGCAACCGTATGAAATCATTTTGGTTGATGATGGTAGCAGTGATAACTCAGCCGAGATGTTGACCGTAGCGGCAGAGCAGCCGGATAGCTGTATTATCGCGGTATTACTCAATCGTAACTATGGTCAGCACTCTGCCATTATGGCGGGTTTTAATCAGGTCAGTGGTGATCTGGTGATCACACTGGATGCTGATCTGCAAAATCCACCAGAAGAAATTCCTCGATTGGTTAGTGTGGCAGAAGAGGGCTATGACGTCGTCGGTACGGTGCGTGCCAACCGTCAGGATTCTTGGTTCCGCAAAACGGCCTCGCGCGTGATTAATATGATGATCCAGCGAGCCACCGGTAAATCCATGGGGGATTACGGTTGCATGTTGCGGGCTTATCGTCGCCATATCATTGATGCAATGCTGCATTGCCATGAGCGCAGCACCTTTATCCCGATTCTGGCGAATACGTTTGCACGCTGTACAACAGAGATTGAAGTGAGCCATGCAGAGCGTGAGTTTGGTGACTCCAAATACAGCCTGATGAAGCTGATTAATCTCATGTATGACCTGGTGACCTGCCTGACCACCACACCACTGCGTTTGCTCAGTGTTGTCGGTAGTGTGATTGCGTTGTCCGGGTTTGTGTTGGCGATATTGTTGCTGGTACTGCGCTTGATTTTAGGGCCGGATTGGGCCGTTGGCGGTGTATTCACCCTGTTTGCCGTGCTGTTTACCTTTATTGGTGCACAGTTTATCGGTATGGGATTGCTGGGGGAGTATATCGGTCGTATTTATAACGATGTTCGTGCTCGCCCGCGTTATTTTGTTCAGAAAGTGGTCGGCGCGAAGCAGACCAAAAATACTCAGGAAGAAGAAAAATGAAAGCCATTGTATTTGCTTACCATGATATCGGTTGTGCCGGCTTAAAAGCAGTAATTGAAGCGGGCTATGATGTGCAGGCTGTTTTTACACATACCGATGACCCTGGTGAGAACAACTTCTTCTCCTCTGTAGCGCGTCAAGGGGCGGAGCTTGATCTGCCTGTCTACGCACCAGAAGATGTGAATCACCCGCTGTGGGTCGAACGTGTGCGTGAACTGCAGCCAGATATTATTTTCTCTTTCTATTACCGCAACATGCTGGGGGAGGAGATCCTCTCTCTGGCCCCGCAAGGTGGTTTTAATCTGCATGGCTCACTGTTGCCAAAATATCGTGGTCGTGCACCCATTAATTGGGCCCTATTGAACGGGGAAACGGAAACCGGGGCAACGCTACACAAGATGGTTAAGCGCCCAGATGCAGGTGATATTGTTGGTCAGCATAAAGTGACCATTACCGAAGATGACACCGCCTTGACGCTTCATAAGAAAGTGTTGGAAGCGGCTAAGGTCGTCTTGGCAGAGCAGTTGCCTAAGCTGAAGAACGGCACGGCGATCTTTACTCCGCAAAACGAAGCGCAAGCCAGTTATTTTGGTCGCCGTACTGCGGCTGACGGTGAGATCCAGTGGCATAAATCTGCCCGTGAGCTCAACAATCTGGTGCGTGCCGTAACCGAACCCTATCCAGGTGCCTTCAGCTATCTTGGGCAACGGCAGTTGATTGTCTGGCGTTCACGTGTGTTGAATATGCAACATGACAAACAACCTGGCACGGTGCTAAGCACATCACCGTTGGTTATTGCCTGTGGTGAAGGGGCGCTGGAAATCGTCGCTGGGCAAAGTGAGTCCGGTTTATACGTGCAGGGTAGCCGCTTGGCGCTGGAAATGGGCATTGTGACTGATGTCCGCTTGTCACCAAAGGCTAGTGTTACCAAGAAGCGTAGAACACGTGTACTGATCCTCGGGGTTAACGGTTTTATTGGTAATCACTTGACTGAGCGTTTGCTGCGTGAAGATCAGTATGATATTTATGGCCTGGATATCGGTTCTGATGCTATCAGCCGTTTCCTGGATAACCCACGTTTCCACTTTGTGGAAGGGGATATCAGTATTCACTCTGAGTGGATCGAATATCACATCAAGAAATGTGATGTGATATTGCCACTGGTAGCTATTGCTACGCCGATTGAGTATACCCGTAACCCGCTACGTGTTTTCGAACTTGACTTTGAAGAGAACCTGAAAATCGTCCGTGACTGCGTGAAATACAACAAACGCATCATTTTTCCATCAACATCCGAAGTTTACGGTATGTGTGATGACAAAGAGTTTGATGAGGACCATTCGCGTCTCATCGTTGGGCCGATCAACAAGCAGCGTTGGATTTACTCGGTTTCCAAGCAATTACTGGATCGCGTCATCTGGGCTTATGGTGCCAAAGAAGGGCTGAAATTCACGTTGTTCCGTCCATTTAACTGGATGGGCCCACGTTTAGATAACCTGGATGCCGCACGTATCGGTTCTTCCCGTGCGATCACTCAGTTGATCCTTAATCTGGTTGAAGGTTCACCGATTAAACTGGTGGACGGTGGTGAGCAGAAACGTTGCTTTACTGATATCAATGACGGTATTGAAGCGTTGTACCGCATTATTGAAAACCGTGATGGTCAGTGTGATGGGCAAATTATCAACATCGGCAACCCGACTAACGAAGCGAGTATTCGTGAATTGGCGGAAATGTTGTTGGCTAGCTTTAACCAGCATCCACTGCGCGGCAATTTCCCACCTTTTGCCGGGTTTAAGGATATAGAGAGCAGCGCTTATTACGGTAAAGGCTATCAGGACGTTGAACACCGTACTCCAAGCATCAAAAACGCTCGCCGTTTGCTGGACTGGCAGCCAACGATTGCCATGCAGCAAACCGTTGCCGATACGTTGGACTATTTCCTGCGTACTACGGTAACGGAAGGTAATGATGCATGAAGAAGGTTGGCCTACGCGTTGATGTAGATACCTTCAGCGGTACCCGTGATGGGGTACCGCGACTGCTGGAACTGTTTAATAAGTATGATATTCAGGCCAGTTTCTTCTTCAGTGTCGGGCCAGACAATATGGGGCGCCATTTGTGGCGCCTGCTTCGGCCTCAATTCCTGCTAAAAATGTTGCGTTCCAATGCGGCCTCGTTGTATGGCTGGGATATTCTATTGGCAGGCACTGCCTGGCCAGGGCGGATTATTGCCAAAACCCAAGGGCCGGTTATCAAACGTACCGTGGCAGCCGGTCATGAAGTGGGGCTGCATGCCTGGGATCATCAAGGCTGGCAGGCGCGTGTCGCTCGTTGGTCAGAAGCCGAATTGGCTCGTCAGATTCAGTTAGGGGTTGATGCCTTGGTTGCTTGCATGGGGCAACCGGTTAGCTGTTCTGCGGTGGCCGGGTGGCGAGCTGACCAGCGGGTGGTTGAGGTGAAACAAGAATTTGCTTTTCAATACAACAGTGATTGCCGTGGCACCCATCCGTTCCGACCATTATTAGCCAATGGGCAGCACGGGACGGTACAAATTCCCGTTACTCTCCCTACCTTTGATGAAGTGATAGGGCGCGAAGTTAGCGTGGCAGATTTTAATGATTACATTTTACGCGCCATTGAAAATGACTCTGGCGTGCCGGTGTATACCATTCATGCGGAAGTCGAGGGGATGTCGCAGTCAGCCATGTTTGAGCAGTTATTACAGCGTGCCAGACAGCAAGAGATTGAATTCTGCCCGCTCAGCAACTTATTACCACAAGATACCGCATCACTGCCGTTAGGTTGTATAACGCGTGCGCCGTTTCCTGGCCGTGAAGGTTGGCTAGGTTGTCAAACGGAAATATAGGAAAGACGTTTCAATGAAAGCGCTAAAAGGAACCTGGGCTATCATCTTAGCCATTTTTTTTGTTTTAGTTTATTTGATCCCGCTTAACGGGCGCCAACTCTGGCAGCCGGATGAAACCCGTTATGCAGAAATTAGCCGTGAAATGTTGGCAAAGGGCGATTGGGTGGTGCCCAATTTGCTTGGTTTGCGCTATTTTGAAAAACCGGTAGCAGGTTACTGGTTTAACAATATCAGTCAGTGGTTGTTTGGTGACAACAATTTTTCTGTCCGTTTTGCTTCCGTATTGAGTACTGCCCTGACCGCGCTATTGGTCTTTGCCTTAGCCTGGTTGATGTGGAAAAACGCCCGTAGAGCCTGTCTGGCAGCCCTGATTTTCTTGTCGATGTTCTTGGTTTTCGGTATCGGAACCTACAGCGTGCTTGATCCGATGATCGCATTGTGGCTTACCGCAGCGATGGTCAGTTATTATCTGGCACTGAACGCAACCACCGGCAAAGGTAAACTGGGCGGCTTTATTTTGCTGGGGCTGGCTTGTGGTATGGGCTTTATGACCAAAGGGTTTCTAGCCCTTGCGGTACCGGTAATTGCGGTTATCCCGATTGTTATCCAGCAACGGAAATTTAAAGAGCTATTCAGTTATGGTCCGATCGCTGTGGTGGTCGCGGTGCTGGTTAGTTTGCCGTGGGCATTGGCAGTGGCACAGCGTGAGCCGGATTACTGGCATTACTTTTTCTGGATAGAGCATATTCAGCGTTTTGCTGAGGAGAATGCACAGCATAAAGCGCCATTCTGGTATTACATTCCAGTTCTGATTGCCGCTGTGCTGCCTTGGGTAGCGTTATTACCAGGCTCATTATTGAAAGGTTGGCGTGAACGTGTTCGCGCTCCTGAGTTATTCTTTTTACTCAGTTGGGTAGTGATGCCGCTAATATTTTTCAGTATTGCTAAAGGCAAACTGCTGACTTATATCCTATCTTGCATGGCACCGCTGGCATTGCTGATGGCAGCTTATGCTGATGATTGTATGGCTCAATTGCGCCGTGGGGTATTCAAGGCGAATGCCATCATCAATGGGTTATTTGGTGTAGTCGGCATTCTGGCCCTGTTGGTACTGGTGTCAGGTTGGCTACCGAATGTACATTTGTTTTCTTCTGAAGAGTGGCCAAAAATTGTTTTAGGCGTGATCGCTTTTGCCAGTTGGTTGTTGTTTGCTGTCGTTTCTACCCGTGATAATGCCCGTTATTGGCCTTGGGCGGCGGCTTGCCCGGTGGTGCTGTGTTTATTAATTGGTTATAGCATTCCACAGCAAGTGATTAACTCGAAACAACCGCAAGAGTTTATTGCTGCCAATATGATTCCACTACGAGAGAGCAAGTTTGTGCTTGCTGATAACGTCGGCGTGGCTGCCAGCCTGGCTTGGGAGCTGAAACGTAGCGACGTACTGATGTTTAGTGCGAAAGGCGAGGTGGCCTACGGGCTGAGTTATCCTGATGCACGCGACCATTACGTCAGTGAGCAGGATTTCCCCCAGTGGTTGGCACAGGCGCGTAAGCAAGGGGCGGTTGCTTTGGTACTACAGCTTTCCCGTAATGAGCAGATATCATCCAGCCTACCCAAGCCCGATAGTGTGACTACGACGCACCGTCTGGCTTTGTTATGGTATGAGCAGCAACCCTGATGGCTTATTTTTTAGTGATCCTGGTCTGCCTGCTGACTTGCGCAGGGCAATTATGCCAGAAGCAGGCTGCACAGTCCTGGCAACAAGTCTCTGAACGGCGGTTGGCAGTGACTTTGCGTTGGCTGGCTGCGGCGATTGTTTTTCTGGGCCTGGGGATGTTGTTTTGGCTTAATGTGTTACAGCGTTTGCCACTCAGCTTGGCTTATCCGATGATCAGCTTTAATTTTGTGCTGGTGACGTTGGCGGCACGCTGGCTGTTTAATGAACCGACGACACCACGCCATTGGTGTGGTGTCGCATCTATCATGTTGGGGATATTACTGATGAGCCTTGATTTATGAAAGGTTACCTATGGGGGGCTGCCAGCGTCCTCTTGGTGACGTTGGCGCAGTTGCTAATGAAGTGGGGGATGACCCAGATCCCATTATTATCTCTCGCTGAAATGACCTTGTCATTTTTGCAGCAATATTGGTTGGTCTTGCTGGCAGTAGCTGGCGGGATCTTTGCCTACGCTTTGTCGATGTTATGTTGGTTCTTTGCCTTGCGTTATCTGCCGTTAAACCGGGCTTATCCGTTATTGAGCGTCAGTTATGCCTTAGTTTATTTAGGCGCGGTGCTCCTACCCTGGATTAATGAGCCAGTGACATTGTTTAAAACGCTAGGTACGTTGCTTATTCTGTTTGGCGTCTGGTTGATTAATAGCCGCAACCCAGTAGAATCTCGCCCTAAATAAACAAACACCTTTTGCTTATATTGATATCTGCTGCTTAAATAACAGCAGATATATTTCTTGCAAAATTTGCTTTTTGGTTATACACAGAGATAAATTAACCCCAAATAATCCGTTGTATATCGGGGCTCAGGGTAAGACTTGGGCAGTATAAATCCAGCAATGTATACGCTAAATAATTCGAGTTGCTTGTAGGCAGCCAGCGATGGAATCCCCAGGAGCATAGCTGACTATGTGACTGGGGTGACAGAGAGCAGCTAACACCCAAGCAACTTGAAGGATGACGAGTATATCAGTGAAGAGAACAATGCGATGCGCATATGGTTTTTATTAGCTTGTTTAATTCTTGCTGGTTGCAGTAGCCAGGCACCGCCACCGAGTGGCCGTTTATCAGACTCGATAGTGGTGGTGGCAAAACTCAATGAGCAATTGAATCAATGGCATGGTACCCCGTATCGCTATGGGGGCTTGGATCGTAATGGTGTTGATTGCTCCGGTTTTGTTTACCGTACTTTCCGTGATCGCTTTGATATGCAATTGCCGCGTTCTACCGAGCAGCAGACGGAGTTAGGAACTAAAGTTTCTCGTGATGAGCTGCTACCGGGTGACTTGGTATTTTTCAAAACTGGCAGTGGTGAGAATGGATTGCATGTGGGTATTTATGATACCGATGATCAATTTATTCATGCGTCAACCAGCAGAGGTGTGACGCGGTCGTCATTGAATAATAGCTATTGGCGTAAAGTTTACTGGCAAGCACGTCGCATTTGATGGATAGCAACTTCTGACTTATTACTGGGTAGAAGGTACGTATCCATCATCATTCAAGTTGCGCTTAAGGTTGTGTCTTTTTCTGCCACAGATCAGAAACGGCTATCTACCGCATCAGCTAGCATAGCCAGCAACCGCTCGCTATCAGACCAACTCAGGCAGGGGTCAGTGATGGACTGACCATAAGTCAATGTATGACCAGACACAACTTTTTGTGTTCCTTCCACCAGAAAACTTTCTGCCATGACCCCGGCGACTGCCATTGAGCCGGCGCGAATTTGTTGGCAGATATCTTCAGCGACATCCAATTGGCGACGGTGTAATTTCTGGCAATTGCCGTGACTGAAATCAATCACTAACTGCTCAGGGAGATCGAATTCGCGCAGACTATCACAAGCGGCAACAATATCTTCGGCATGATAATTCGGTTTTTTACCACCACGCATAATGATGTGGCCGTAAGGGTTACCGCTGGTTTGATAAATCGTCATTTGCCCCTGTTTGTCGGGTGATAGAAATAGATGCCCGGCGCGAGCGGCGCGGATGGCGTCAATGGCGATTCGGGTATTGCCATCGGTACCATTTTTAAAACCTACCGGGCAGGAGAGTGCTGAGGCCATTTCACGGTGGATCTGGCTTTCCGTGGTTCTGGCCCCGATAGCTCCCCAACTGATCAGGTCGGCAATATACTGCCCGGTCACCATATCCAAGAACTCCGTGGCGGTCGGCAGGCCAAGCTGGTTCACTTCCAGCAGCAGCTTACGGGCCATTTCAATCCCACGGTTGACCTGATAACTGCCATCCAGGTCAGGGTCGGATATCAGCCCTTTCCAGCCGATTACGGTGCGTGGTTTCTCAAAATAGGTACGCATCACGATTTCCAAGCGATCTTGATAATGCTGGCGCTGGGAATGCAGGCGATGAGCATAATCGGTTGCGGCATCCAAGTCATGGATGGAACAAGGGCCAATCACCACCAGCAAGCGTTTATCTTCACCGGTCAGGATTTTTCCGATAGCGTCACGTGACGTTGTCACGCATTGTGCGACTGAGGGTGTGATGGGTAATTTTTCAGCCAGTGATTTTGGCGTGATAAGGCTATCGATGCGCGTAGTCCGCAGTTCATCTGTTTTGTGCATGGTTTTCTCTGAAAGCTGTTCTTCGCGACGGTAGAAGTACCGGGAAGTGATGTTGCTCACAATAACCTAAAAACCGCCGAATTCAACTGTAGAGAGCAGGTTCTGCTGATTGATGCGGATAAAAACGCCACCGACAGTGTTCAAAAAAAACTACGTATCAAATAACGCCGTCGCTGTAGTAAGAGCAAAAGACGCTGTATTTTCCCTATCGCTCTAACGATATAACCCAGTTAACGTTGGGGCTTGATCGTGACTCCGGTGTGGTTTCTGAATTGTTTTATGAATGTAACGGTGCGCTTAATGCACTGCTTTCTAAGGTGATTCGATGGACCAGGGCATAGATAGTTTATCCCTCAATCCCGATACGGTGGTGCAAACCAGGGTACGTTTAGCGCAGAGAAGCTAGTTGCTGGTGCATTGAGCTCAAAAAGCCGTCACGGGATGTGGCGGCTTTTGACATTTATTGTTGGCGCTATTTATTGCTGTTCCGGCTCTTTTTCGGCATCCATTGGCGCAGTAATCGGCTCTGGTGCTTCATTAACCCAGGCGCTGATCAGGCGATAAGAGACCGCCAGAACCACCGGGCCAATAAACAGACCGATCATACCAAAGGCCAGTAAACCACCGATAACGCCGGAAAGAATCAGAATCAATGGCAAGTCGGCGCCCATGCGGATCAATGCTGGGCGCAGGACGTTGTCCAAGGTACCCACCACACAACTCCATATCAACAACACTGTCCCCCAGGTCGTATCGCCACTCCAATACAGCCAGATAATGGCAGGGATTAAGACCAATAATGGCCCCAATTGAGCAACACAAAATATAAACATCAATACTGACAGCAAGGTCGCGGCGGGAATACCGGCAATCGCTAAACCAATGCCTCCCAGCACTGATTGTACCAATGCGGTTACAACCACCCCGAGAGCCACGGCGCGGATAGCTTGCCCAGCGAGTACTACGGCGGCATCACCTCTGGCAGCACCAAGACGCACGGCAAAGTGGCGAATAGCCATACCAACCTGTTCCCCTCGGGCATACAACAAGGCACTGAATAATACCATCAACACGCAGTGCATCAGGAAACGGCCAATATGAGCTGCCTGGGTGACAAACCAGGTGGCTGTCTGACCGAGGTAAGGTTGCACTTTAGCAATCAATGCGCTGCCACCTGTATTGATTGACAGATGATAGCTGCTATATACCCGCTCCCCGATCAGCGGAATATCGCGTAACCAGGCTAATTCAGGAATATTGACTTTACTGGGGGTATTCACCCACTCCAGGAGTGGGGCGCTGTTATCCACCACACTGCTAACCAAAAGTGCAATAGGGAGAACAAACAGTAAAAGCAGTAGGATGGTCATCACCACTACGGCGAGGGAGCGGCGACCCCAGAGCATACGTTGTAGCTTAATCAACAGCGGCCAAGTGGCAATCACCACCATACTGGCCCAGGCAAAGCCAAGAATAAACGGTTGTACTACCCAAAAACTGGCAAGAATCATAATGGCGATAAACAACACACCAAAAATAATCGTGGGTAAATCGTATCGGCGTTGCAGTTGTGTCATGAATGCATTTTCATCCTGTTTCAGTTAAAACCTTTACGCTTTCATCATGGTGCATTTGCAGCAATTTTCACAGTTGGCAGAGCGCTTAACGGCAACCGCTTCTGTTGCTCTCACTTTATGATAATGTGAATGCGTTCACGAAATGGAGTATGTTAGTTTTTACTGACCATAAAAAATAGGGGTAGTTGTGAATATAGGCGTATTCCCCAATTTATTTCGTTGCCACCTGCACCCATGCAGTTGGTTATCATCATGCAATTAAAAAACAGACAGGGTCAAAAAAGCGAATGATCCCACAGATTTCTCAGTCACCCGGAATCGTTCAACGGGTAGTCGATTTTTTAGCAGCGCTAAAACAGAACGGATTCAGCGGCGATATGGCCACCAGTTATGCAGACCGCTTAACGATGGCAACGGACAACAGTATCTATCAGTTATTACCTGATGCAGTGCTGTTCCCCCGTTCAACGGCAGATGTGGCATTACTGGCGCGTTTGGCGGAGGATGAGCGTTTCAAAGCGCTGACTTTCAGCCCACGCGGCGGCGGTACCGGTACTAACGGCCAATCCCTTAACAGTGGCATTGTGGTTGATATGTCGCGCTACATGAACCGCATCCTGGAAATCAACCCAGAGCAAGGTTGGGTCCGGGTTGAAGCTGGGGTGATCAAAGACCAGCTTAATCAGTATCTGCGACCCTTCGGTTATTTTTTCTCGCCAGAATTATCCACCAGTAACCGAGCCACGCTGGGGGGGATGATCAATACCGATGCTTCCGGCCAGGGGTCACTGGTTTATGGTAAAACGTCGGATCACGTGCTGGGGTTGCGGGCAGTATTGTTGGGAGGGGAGATGATCGATACCCGCGCGATGCCCACCCCGTTGGCGGAAACCATTGCCCAGGAAGAGACACCCGAAGGGCGTATCTATAATACAGTGCTAAACCGTTGCCGTGAGCAGCGAGCCTTGATTTTAGAAAAATTCCCCAAACTTAACCGCTTCCTTACCGGCTACGATTTGCGCCATGTTTTGAGTGACGACCTGCAAACCTTCGATCTGACCCGTATTCTCACCGGGGCCGAAGGCACCTTGGCATTTATTACGGAAGCACGGCTGGATATTACCCCGCTGCCGAAGGTACGCCGTTTGGTCAACGTAAAATATGACTCTTTTGATTCCGCGCTGCGTAATGCCCCGTTTATGGTGGAAGCCAACGCCTTATCGGTAGAAACGATTGATTCTAAAGTGCTCAATTTGGCCCGTGAAGATATTGTCTGGCATTCGGTTAGTGAGTTAATCACCAATGTGGTGGATAAAGAGATGCTGGGGTTGAACATCGTCGAGTTTGCTGGCGATGATAGCTCCATTATCGATAGCCAAGTATCGTCGCTCTGTCAACGCTTGGATGAATTGATCGCTACGCAGCAGTCTGGGGTGATTGGTTATCAGATATGCGGTGACCTCAGTAGTATCGAGCGTATTTACAATATGCGCAAAAAGGCAGTAGGGCTGCTGGGAAATGCTAAAGGGCAAGCTAAACCCATCCCGTTTGCCGAAGATACTTGTGTACCTCCGCAACATCTGGCGGATTATATTAGTGAGTTCCGTCAACTACTCGACAGCCATAACCTGAGCTATGGCATGTTCGGCCATGTTGATGCGGGTGTGTTACATGTGCGCCCGGCCTTGGACATGTGTGATCCGCAGCAAGAAGTGCTCATGAAGCAGTTATCTGACCAAATAGTTGCTCTGACAGCCAAGTATGGTGGGTTGTTATGGGGGGAACATGGTAAAGGTTTCCGGGCGGAATACAGCCCGGCATTCTTTGGTGAGACGCTTTATCAAGAGTTGCGGCGCATTAAGGCGGCATTTGATCCGCTTAATCGCCTTAACCCAGGCAAGATTTGCCCACCACTGGGTGTGGATGCCCCGATGATGAAAGTGGATGCGCAGAAACGCGGCACACTGGATCGCCAGATCCCGCTGGATACCCGTCTCTCGTTCCGTGGTGCCATGGAGTGTAACGGTAATGGGTTGTGCTTCAACTTTGATGTTAACAGCCCAATGTGCCCATCAATGAAGATCACTGGCAACCGGATCCACTCACCGAAAGGGCGGGCAGCCTTGGTTCGTGAATGGTTGCGTCTGCTGGCGGAGCAGGGCTGTGACCCACTTGCCCTGGAAAAGCAGTTGCCACAACAGCGACTCAGTTTCCGCTCATTGATCGAAAAAACGCGTAACTCTTGGCAGGCGGCAAAAGGCGAGTATGACTTCTCCCATGAAGTGAAAGAAGCCATGTCAGGTTGCTTGGCTTGCAAAGCCTGTTCAACGCAATGCCCGATTAAAATCGATGTACCGAGTTTCCGCTCACGCTTTTTACAGCTCTATCACACACGTTATTTACGGCCGGTGCGTGACTATATGGTTGCTGGCGTAGAAGGCTATACCCCATTGATGGCCAAAGCGCCGAAAGTGTTTAATTTTTTCTTTAAACAACCGTGGGTGGGTGAACTGAGCCGTCGTACGATCGGTATGGTGGATTTACCGCTGCTTTCCAGCCCAACGTTGCGTCAGCAACTTGCTGGCCATGGTGCCGTCAGTACCACGCTGGAGCAGTTAGAAGCGATGAGTGAAGCACAGCGCCAACAGTATGTGCTGGTGGTGCAAGATCCCTTTACCAGCTATTACGATGCACAGGTGGTGGCTGATTTTGTTCGCCTGGTTGAGAAATTGGGCTACCAACCGGTGCTGCTGCCTTTCTCGCCAAATGGAAAAGCGCAACATATCAAAGGCTTTTTGGCGTATTTTGCCAAAACAGCACGTAAAACCGCGGATTTCCTCAACCGGGTGGCCAAATTAGGTTTGCCGATGGTGGGGGTCGACCCTGCATTGGTACTGTGCTATCGCGATGAATATCAAGAAATTCTTGGCGATAGTCGGGGGAGTTTCCAGGTACAGCTGGTACATGAGTGGCTACAACCCTTGCTGGCGGCACGTCAACCACAACCAACAGCGGAAGGGGAGGCATGGTATCTGCTTGGGCACTGTACTGAAACCACCGAGCTACCGGCGAGCGCTGGGCAATGGAGCGCCATCTTTGCCTGTTTGGGTGCCAAACTGGAAAATGTGAATGTAGGTTGTTGTGGTATGGCGGGAACCTATGGGCACGAAGCCAAAAACCAACAAAATTCGCTCGGTATCTATCAGTTATCATGGCATCAGGCGCTACAACGCTTGCCACAGCAACGCTGCCTGGCAACGGGTTACTCTTGTCGTAGTCAGGTGAAACGTATGGAAGGTAATCGGTTACGTCATCCATTACAGGCTTTGTTGGAGATAATAGTGTGAAGCTGTGGAAGCGCGAAATAACGTTGGAACAACTTAACCAGACCGGTGAAGGTTGCATGGTAGGCCATGTGGGGATCCAATTCACTCATATGGCAGAGGATTACCTGGAGGCAACTATGCCAGTAGATCACCGTACCACTCAGCCATTTGGTCTGTTACATGGTGGTGCTTCGGTGGTACTGGCGGAATCGATGGGTTCCATGGCCGGTTATTTATGCACCGAGGGGGATCAGAAGCTAGTGGGGTTGGAGATTAATGCCAATCATATTCGGGCGGTATTTAAAGGGCAGGTGCGCGGTGTTTGCCGTGCCTTGCATATTGGGCGCCGCAATCAGGTGTGGCAGATAGAAATTTTCGATGATCGTGATCGTCTATGCTGCACCTCACGCCTGACCACTGCGGTGCTGGAGTAAGGTGCTGGCGTAAATAGCAATAAAGGTGGCGAGGCTTAGGGACGAGCCGAGTCATTAAATATGGAATTTACGTAATTTGACAGTTCTGTTTTTTAGTTTCATTGCAAAAAAAACTAAAAAAGGATACTGTCACCCAATCTGAAATAATAAGTAGCTAACGAATGATTGCGCGCCAGCGAATTGCGAAATGGTTTTTATACTTAACTTGCTTAGTTGTGTTAACTTGCGTAACACAGCGAATGGCCGTATTTCATCCGTTACAACTTGCCGTTGAATCATCTAATGTAAGCGTAAACCAACATTCTATTAACAGTGATGTAGATACCACTTCCTCTGTTTCATGTAAACTTGGTGCCAAACTGCTAATGGCGGCATCACCAGTGATGTTTGAAGCAGTGATATTTGGGCTGGGAATGTTGTTCTTTATTCAGTCCCTGCTCATTGTTCCGCACTTACGGTTACGTTTCCCTCCGCCAAGAGTTATCTCTCCAACCACCCTCCGGCTACATCTTCGATTATGTGTTTTCCGAGAATAAACAAATCCTCTGTTATACGGGGTGCTTTTTACTAATAAGTGAAATTTTATTTCATTAGTATTAACTTTGCTTAAAATTATATCTTTTACCTAACATAAAGTTAAAGATATTGATTGAAGGCCATCGGCAAAATCCATGTTGAAAGATATGACTCTGTGCCAATGGTTGTAAAGTTAATAAAAGGTATAAGTATTATATCTCGGTATGAGATACCGCCCTGTGTAACTTAATAAATATAAAATTCACACAAGTGTTGTGTTAGGCATTAACCCAAGTTGATTCAAGATGCAACTAGGGGAGAGCTGAGCGAAGCACCAGACGCATAGAGCACTATGTGACTGTGCAGATAGCGTTCAGCCCATACCCAGGTGCCATGAATGACGATAGGTATCGTCTGACCAATGAACTTAAGATAAATATTTACGCACAACCTTAATTGTGTTGAGTGAAATATGTTACCGAAAATGGTTAATCATATGTTTTTTAAGAAAAATTCAAAATTGAAATTTACTCTGTTTAATATTGTTATCACTGCAATGTTACTGAATGCGCCTTCTGCCTTGGCAGAAAACAAACCTTCCCTTGCGGAAAGCAAACCTTCGATAAAAGTCACCTTGCTTGGTACAGGAACTCCAGAACCCTCTATTCAGCGCTTTGGTTCAAGTGCACTCGTAGAGGCGGGGCCGGAAAAAATGATTTTCGATGCTGGGGCTGGCACTGCCAAACGGTTATGGCAGCTAGGTATTCCTATTGGTAAAGCCGGTCCATTTTTCCTGACACATCTTCATTCCGACCATACAGTGGATATCCCTGATATTTGGTTGAATGGCTATGTTGCAACACCCTATGGTGGACGTAAGACACCATTAGAAATTTATGGACCTGAAGGTACTCAAAATATGATGATGTATTTGAGGAAAGCATTTGATTGGGATATTCGCGGCAGGGAAAATGGTCCAGGAAATCCTGTTATTGGCTTTAATGCCACAGAAATTAAAGAAGGTGTTGTTTTTAATCGAAATGGCGTCGTGGTGACTGCATTTCTTGTCGATCACGGACATTCTGACCTTACCCCGGCATTCGGTTATCGAGTAGATTATGCTGGGAAGTCAGTTGTTATCTCTGGTGATACGCGCTTTAATGAAAACTTGATAAAACATGCCAAAGGTACGGATGTTCTTATTCACGAAGTGACCGCAGGAAATAAAGAATTATTAGCTCAATCTGAGGCGGCTAGAGGTATCGTCGCACTTCATACCCCGCCGGATGATGCAGGGAGAGTATTTAGTGCTGTCAAGCCAAAGCTCGCTGTATATACCCATATTGTTCTTTTAGGTAATAGTTCCTTTCCGGCACCTAGCGCCGATGACTTGATCCCTCTTACCAGAGAGACATATAAGGGGCCGCTAGTGGTTGGAGAGGACCTAATGAGAATTAACATCGGTGATGAAGTTAGTGTTGAAAAACTGAAGCTTCCAGCCCATTAAAATGGTACGACGAGTGGCTCTCGCTTATTAGCGTAGATAAGCCAGGAAAATACTTTTCCGGTGATAAGCCCCTTGGGGTGTAAGCCGGAATTCCAGATTTTGCCGGGCTATGTGTTCGACCGTGAGCATGGGTAAAATTCCGGTGGGTAAAATACTTTACCCGTTTTTTACCCGCTAAATAGTGCGGCTATCAACGATCCATTGCGAACATTAACGAACATTGATTACACTAAGTGCTGATTTTACGGGGGTTTAACGAACTTCTGAGGATGTTGGCGAACGGTGTGATGGTGTCCCCTGCAGGAATCGAACCTGCAACTAGCCCTTAGGAGGGGCTCGTTATATCCATTTAACTAAGAGGACGCTGAGCAGAGATTATACTGTTTGATCAAGTCCTTATCTTACCGTAATTCCTCATGATTTTTCAAGTCATCCTCTGCGCGCGGTTCAGTGAGCTTTTCGGTGTTTGTTTACTCAGGGTGGCAAGAGACAGGGCAGATGCAGGCTCATATTATGTCAATGAGAATTTACAATTCGGTTCACTGTTTTCCTTGCCAAGCTAAAACAGTGATCTTTCATTAAGTTAGTTGTTGACGATTCATTGACAATACTGATGATGGTTAGTGTATAACATATTGATTTCTAGGTGACTTGTTGCCTTTGAACTTATTCTTGCTACTATTGCAATGGTATTAGTCAAATTTATTCACTGGCAAACTGCCGATAACCAGCAATAAACCGTGATAATTGTAGGGATGAGAATGAAACGTGTGTTGACTTTAATTGGTGTGCTGTTGGCTACGGTAGTGACCGGTGCCCAAGCCACTAATGTAAACGAATATCCATTACCACCGCCAGGCAGCCGTCTGATTGGTGAAAATAAGGTCTATAACGTCACTAAGGATGGCCGTTCCTTGGAAGCCATTGCTGCTGAGTTCAAAGTGGGCCTATTGGGAATGTTAGAAGCTAATCCGGGGACTGACCCTTACCTGCCAAAGCCGGGTTCGGCGTTGACTATCCCACTGCAGATGCTGTTGCCAGATACGCCGCGGGAAGGGATTGTGGTGAATCTTGCGGAACTGCGTCTTTACTATTACCCGCCAGGTGAAAACAAAGTGATTGTCTATCCGATCGGTATTGGTCAGACGGGTATGCATACACCGCTGAAGGTGACGTCAATCAGTCAGATGATTCGTAACCCTACCTGGACACCGACGCCTAATATTCGTAAGCGCTATCTTGCAGACGGTATCACGTTACCTGCTGTGGTACCGGCAGGGCCTGAAAATCCGATGGGGTTGTTTGCTATGCGTCTGTCCATGGCAGGGGGCAATTATCTGATTCACGGTACCAATGCTAATTTCGGTATTGGCATGCGTGTTAGCTCGGGTTGTATTCGTTTGCGTCCAGATGACATTGAAGCGCTGTTCAATATGGTGTCAGCAGGAACACGAGTACAGATTATCAATGAGCCAGTGAAAGCCTCTGTTGAGCCGGATGGTAAACGTTATGTAGAAGTTCATCAGCCTTTGTCGAAAGTAGAGAGTGATGATCCACAGACTATGCCAATCCTGCTTTCTAGTAGTAAGAAAGCATTTGCTGCTGATGGGCAGACAGATAGAGCAAAATTCGACAGCGCGATGGAACGGCGTTCTGGCATACCGGTGCTGGTCAGTGTAGGGCAATAGCATTTAAACAGCTTGTAGCGCCTTATAGGAGCTAATTACAGGCTTGAACCATCAATCAGTTAAGTGGGTTAAAATGCTTGGCTAATGGGTTAACAAGAAGGGGGCTGGCATCTGTCGGCCCTTTTTTGTGGCTGGTAGTGAGTGGACTAAAATGCGATATAGTGGAGCTTATAAGCAAAAAAAACGGCGCACTAAGCGCCGTTTTATTAACATAGACTATCTTACTTTTTGTAAGCGTGAGCCATGTTGTCCAGACGCTGGTTAGCGCGCGCTGCTTCGTCTTTAGCAGTTTGAACGTCAGCACGAACTGCGTTCACGTCGTTGCTCAGTTGGTCAACTTTAGAGTTCAGAGTCTGAACGTCAGAAGACAGTTGATCCAATTTAGCAGTGCTTGAGCAACCAGCCAGCATAGTAGAAGCTAAGATTACCGCGCCCAGTACCAGTTTAGTACGATTCATTATAACACCCTCTAGATTAAGTTAATCTCCATGTAGCGTCATAAGTATTACATAAACTTTTTTCGAAAGAGAATAATTTTTTTATATTTGGGCTCTTATTTTTGATCGTTCGCTCAAACTTGCACCTTTTTTTACAAAAGAGTTAAAAAAGCAAAGAAAAACAGGTGGATTTTACGGCGTAATCTTTGGTTTTGCCTGGTTAAATAATGAGCAGGTGGGTGTATTCTTAAGAACTCAGGTTCAAAAGCAGGCACGGGGTTGAAAAAATCGTGCCTGCTTGGTAATGATCAGTTACGCAGTAACATATACAGACGGGATAGATAAATCAGATATAGTGCGGAAATCAGATTGCTTAATGCAGTCAACACTATGCTGGCAACCTCACGTGTTAACGATGACTGACTGATCATAAACAGTACCAGAAATTCAGCGGCTAACCACAGCATCATTGCCGGGACGATCACTCGGGCATTGGCAAAAGCCAGTTTGCAGCTCTGCCTGAGAGAAGCAAAGATGCCAGGGCGGTCAGCAAAATAAATCACCGGAGCTAATGAGAACGAGATAGCCAGGATCAAACCCGGCACAATAAACAGCGTAATACCTAATTGGATCAGAAGGGCACAGATAAACAACATCAGCAGTAAGCCGGGTAATTGTGGCAAAGAACTCCCCATCGCTCGTAATGCACTGGTGGTATGGCCTGCAGATACCATGCCTATTAACGTGAGAACTCCCCCCACCAGTAACGCATTGCCCACCAAAGCGGAGACGAGTGCGGCAGCAGATTGTTTCAAAAACAATATTTGCTGTTCTGGCGTCATAGTTTGAACGATTTCCTGGAGCCCCATTCCTGCTGTGGCGGTTAAATCATTCTTTGTGGCATTCAACAGTTCTAACTGCTCAGCATCGGGCTTTAAAGCCTGATTAAGCAACACAGAAATAAATGCCGTCAGCAGGGCTATCAGCAAGATACCGACCACCTGGTTACGGAAAAAGTTAAAACTGTCACGGTATAACATGCTGGCCGTGATAGGCATGCGGACTCCTTGGTGTCGATAGCAAAATAAATCAGTGTGTAATTGTACCCTGTTCTGTGCTGCTGTTGCACCCCGTGAAATACTCAGCGCTGATTTCTTCTGCGATTATTGTATCAGCCACGAAAATGGCAGCGGTTTGAGCAACTGTAATTTCATATCGATCCGTTCACTGGCAAGTTATGATTTTTGATTTACATCAAAATAGGTTTTTATTTCGATTCTGTTAATTGTTGTTTTTGGTGGAAATTTACAACTCTAGGCACAAGATGTGATCTCGATTGGATCATAACTCGCTGTAAATAGGTATATTTAACCTGGATATAAACCACAAAAATGGAATGGATAATGAAAAAGACAACTCTGGTGATATTGGCTACCATGCTGACCCCGATGTTAGCAAGCGCGCATCAAGCTGGTGATTTCTTGGTCCGTGCAGGTACGGCAACCGTACGTCCGAATGCCGGCTCCGATAATGTTCTGGGGCAGGGCTCTTTCGATGTTAATAACAATACACAATTAGGGCTGACCCTTGGTTATATGGTCACCGATAACATTGGTGTTGAGCTGTTGGCTGCCACCCCTTTCCGCCATTCAGTTTCGCTCAATGGTTCCGCTGTTAATGGAACCATTGCGACAGTCGAGCATTTACCGCCGACCCTGATGGCGCAGTACTATTTTGGTGATAAGCAGGACAAACTGCGTCCTTACTTGGGTATCGGTGTCAATTACACCATGTTCTTTGATGAGAAGTTTAACGACTATGGTAACAGTGCCGGTGTGAGTAATCTGGATCTGAAAAACTCTTGGGGTGTAGCGGGGCAGGCTGGCCTGGATTACAACCTGGATGAGCACTGGATGCTGAATATGTCAGTCTGGTGGATGGATATCAAAACCGATGTACGCTTTGATGTTGCCGGGCAAAGTCAGAGTATTGACACTCGTCTCGATCCCTTTGTGTTTATGTTTGGCGCAGGTTATCGCTTTTAAATCAGTCCGTTCAGGAGGCGCTTTTGGCGCCTCCCTCTAGCCATTACTTAATGAGCATATTGTTTTTTACTAATTTGACGCCGGCTACACCACGAGTCACTTGCACAGCATGAGAAGCATCTGCTTTGGAACTGACGAAACCACTCAATTGTACCTGCCCTTTAAAGGTTTCGACGTTGATTTCCGTTGATCGAATACTTTTATTTGCCAGCAGTGCGGCCTTCACTTTGGTGGTGATTACCGTATCGTCAATATAACCACCCGTTCCTTCTGATTTTGCTGTGGGTGCGCAGGCGGCCAGCGACATGGCTAACATTGCAGCCAGACATAATGCATAAAAAGTTTTAAACAGTTTCATAAGTGACACTCCATGCCATGTGTTATTGCTATGACTGATATACACTTCATCCTTCAAGCTGCTTGGGTGTTGGCTGCATACGTTCGTACCAGTTACATGGTTATCTATGCTCCTGGAGACTCTCGGTCTGGCCGTCTACGAGCAACTCGAATTATTTGTTGTATTAGTTAATTCAATTTACTCGTGAACGGCAACTTGAATCGGGACGAGTGAATTGATGATGACCGGATAGCGTGCGTTATCCGGTCATAATAGAAGAGATTATACGCGCGTTGCCGTTTTCATTCTGCGAACAAAGTCCCCTAATTTAGCTAACATATCATCAGGTTGAGCCAGGTTCTGTTCGATGACTTTGACAATAGCGGAGCCAGAGATTGCCCCCGCGGCCCCCGCTTGTAAGGTCTCCTTAACTTGAGAAGGCTCAGAGATGCCAAACCCTTGTAATGGTGGTGGTGCGTTATATTCACGTAGCTTATTTACCAAATGGTGCAGTGGTAACTGCGCGCGACTTTCGGCTCCTGTCACCCCGGCGCGTGAAAGCAGATAGGTATAACCACGGCCATGGGAAGCAATGTTGCGCAGCAAATCATCATCAGCATTGGGTGGGCAAATATAGATGGGAGCGATGCCATGGCGGGTTGCGGCGGCACGAAAGGGTGCCGATTCTTCGAACGGCACATCAGCTACCAATACCGAGTCAACCCCGACCTCAGCGCAACGCTGGTAAAATGCATCAATACCACGATGGAATACCAGGTTGGCATACATCAGTAGGCCAATGGGGATCTGGGGATGTTTCTGGCGTATTGCCGCCAGTATTTCGAAACATTGTGTGGGTGTCACCCCAGCCTCAAAAGCACGTAGTGTGGCATTTTGAATGGTTGGGCCGTCAGCGAGAGGATCTGAGAAGGGGATCCCCAACTCCAGGGCATCGGCACCGTTTTCTATCAAGGTATCAATGATTTTTAGTGATAACGCCGGGTTTGGATCCCCCAGGGTAACAAATGGGACGAACGCACCTTCTTTATTATGTTCTAAGCGCTTGAACAGTTGCTGATATCGTTCCATCAGATTTCTCCCCGTGCTTGCAAAATATCGTGAACGGTAAATATGTCTTTGTCGCCGCGGCCAGATAGGTTAACCACCAGAATTTGCTCTTTCTCCGGGGCTTCACGCACCATTTTCAGGGCATGTGCCAGAGCATGAGAGGACTCCAGTGCCGGGATAATCCCTTCGTGGCGAGAAAGCGCTTTAAAGGCGTCCAGAGCCTCTTCATCAGTAATAGAAACGTATTCTGCGCGGCCAATACTGTTCAGATAGGCATGCTGTGGGCCGACAGAAGGAAAATCCAGCCCGGCAGAAATTGAATAGGACTCTTCGATCTGCCCTTCAGAGGTTTGCATCATCGGCGATTTCATCCCGAAGTAGATACCGATGCGGCCATGCTTCAGCGGTGCGCCATGTTGACCGGTTTCGATACCCAGACCGGCGGGTTCAACGCCAATCAGGCCAACACTGCTTTCATCAATGAAATCCGCAAACATGCCGATGGCGTTGGAGCCACCACCGACACAAGCCAGGACGGCGTCAGGTAGGCGACCTTCACGCTCCAACACTTGGCGTTTGGTTTCTTCACCAATCATACGTTGGAATTCACGGACGATGGTCGGGAAGGGGTGAGGACCGGCAGCAGTACCCAACATATAGTGAGCCTTTTCATAGGAGCCAGACCAGTCACGCAGGGCTTCATTACAGGCGTCTTTTAATGTGGCAGAACCACTGTGTACGGCGATCACTTCCGCACCCATCAAACGCATACGGAACACGTTTGGCGATTGGCGTTCAATGTCTTTGGCACCCATATAGATGCGGCATTTGAGGCCGAGCAGGGCACAGGCAAGTGCAGAGGCGACACCATGTTGACCGGCGCCGGTTTCTGCGATGATCTCGGTTTTACCCATACGCTTGGCCAACAGCGCTTGGCCCAGTACCTGGTTGGTTTTGTGCGCGCCACCATGTAGCAGATCTTCACGCTTCAGGTAGAGCTTGGTCTTAGTACCTGCAGTCAGATTTTTACACAGTGTTAGCGCAGTTGGCCGCCCCGCGTAGTTGCGTAGTAAGTCGATAAATTCTGCTTGAAACTCTGGGTCACGCTGCGCGCTGACAAAGGCTTCTTCAAGTTGTTTTAACGCCGGCATCAGAATTTGTGGTACGTATTGCCCACCAAATTCGCCAAAGTAAGGGTTAAGTAAGGCCATTATTTTTCCCGTTATTATCTATGAAAAGATCAATAGTTGCGCAAAGCCTGGAAAACTGCCGCCAGGCGTGAAGCATCTTTGATGCCGGGTTGCTGCTCAACGCCCGAATTGAAATCCAGGCCAACACTACCCAGTAATGCGGCATCCTCACAGTTATCGGCGTTTAAACCACCGGCCAGCATCACGTTATCGAGCGATTGCCCAGGCAGCAGTGACCAATCAAAACGCATTCCAGTACCGCCTGCACCATTATCCAGCAGGTAACGGTCAACATATTGTAGATTGCGGTCTGGCAAAGATGCCTTGACGCTCAGTGCTTTCCAGATCTGGCAGCTTGCGGGGAGTTGGGTTCGCAACGCGTTGATATAGTTTTGATCTTCCATACCGTGTAATTGCACGGCATGCAAACCAAGCTGTTCGGCAGTTTGTGCCACCTTCGTTATCTGCTCATCGCAGAATACACCGACATATTTCAATGGTGCACCAGTGAGCACTTCTCTTGCGCGGCCGACATCCAGATAACGCGGTGAGCGGCTGACGAAGATCAACCCACCATAGTTGGCACCGGCCTGGTAAGCAGCCGCCGCATCTTGGGGCCGGGTCAAACCGCAGACTTTATTATCACCTAAGGTAACGCGGCACACGGCACGGCGTAAGTTGTTTTCTGACATTAGTGCGCTGCCAATCAAAAAACCATCGGCATACTGGCTGAGTTCACGGATCTGCCGGTAACTGTTAATGCCGGATTCACTAATCACAGTTACCCCTGCTGGTACCTGTGGAGCCAGCAAACGGGTACGGTTCAAATCAATGGAGAGATCGCGCAGGTCACGGTTGTTGATGCCAATCACCCGAGCTTCAAGCTGTATGGCACGTTGCAGTTCGTCCTCGCTGATGACTTCAGTCAACACCCCCATATTCAGGCTATGAGCTACGGCGGCCAACTGACGATATTGTTCATCATTTAACACCGACAACATCAGGAGAATTGCATCAGCTTGGTAATAACGGGCCAGATAGATCTGATAAGGGTCGATGATAAAGTCTTTGCACAGCACCGGTTGAGTGGCTGCTTGGCTCACCAGGGGTAAAAAATCAAAGCTGCCCTGGAAATACTTTTCATCAGTCAGCACCGAGATCGCTGAGGCAAACTCCCGGTAGACCGAAGCGATAGCCACCGGGTCAAAATCCTCACGAATTAACCCCTTGGAAGGGGAGGCTTTTTTGCATTCAAGAATAAAGGCGGTTTTAGGCCCTTGCAATGCCTGATAAAAATTGCGGGTAGTGGGCACCACCTCATGTTGAAAGCTGGACAGTGGTTGCTGTTGGCTACGTGCCGCGACCCATTGCACTTTGTCACGCACAATCTTGTTAAGTACGGTTTCCTGCATTATTTATCCTCTCGCTGCCAAGGCAGTGACAAGCTGGTAAGCTTGCCCACTGTGGAGCATATCTAATGCCTGCTGCGCATTATGCCGCAGGTCTTCCTGACCGAATAATTTCAGTAACAGTGCTACGTTAGCCGCCACGGCTGCCGCATGAGCGCGCTCACCCTTACCTTGTAATAACCGGCTCAGAATATCACGGTTATCCTCAGGTGTTCCGCCCAGCAGTGCTGACAATGGGTGACTCTCTAAACCAAAAGAACTCGGCGACAATTGATAACTTTCAATTTCGCCATCACGCAGCTCAGCGACATGGGTAGTGGTATGGATTGCCACTTCATCCATGCCACCGCCATGAACCACAGCAGCACGTCGGTAACCGAGCACACGCAGCGTCTGGGCAATGGGGAGCACCAGGTCTGGGCTGTAGACACCAATTAACGCCAAAGGGGGGCGTGCTGGATTGATGAGTGGACCCAGTACGTTAAACACGGTGCGGGTTTTCAATTGCTGACGAACGGGCATCGCATGGCGAAAACCGATGTGGTATTGCGGTGCAAACAGGAAGCATACGCCAAGTTCATCCAGCGCCAAGCGTGACTGTTCTGCAGGTAAATTCAGATTGATGCCAAAGGCCGCCAGTAAATCAGAAGAACCGGAACGGCTGGAAACACTGCGGTTACCATGTTTGGCGATTTTAGCTCCGCAGGCGGCAGCGACAAAGGCACTGGCCGTAGAGATATTAATACTGTTGGTGCCATCGCCTCCGGTACCAACAATGTCAGCAAAGTCATAATCTGGTCGTGGAAAGGGGAGCGCATTGGCTAACAATGCTTGCGCGGCACCGGCAATCTCCTCTGGGCGTTCACCGCGCACTTTCATGCTGATCAGCGCAGCGGCCAATTGGCAATGTTCCAGCTCACCACGCACAATGGCGTTGAACAGTTGCTGGCTTTCCAACTGATCCATCGTCTCTGAGCGATACAGTTTTTCAAGAATAGGTTGCATAGTCATTTACCTTAATTATTTCGCCAGTACCCAGGCCAGCGTCTGCTCAAGCAAACGGGCGCCCTGGATAGTCAGAATCGATTCGGGGTGAAATTGAAAACCACATACGCGGTGTTGGTCATGGCGAACGGCCATCACCATGTCACCGAAATGGGCATTGACGGTGAGTTCGGCAGGGAGACAGCTGCCCACCAGTGAATGGTAGCGAGCTACCGGCAGTGGGTTGGGCATGCCGGCAAACATGCCTTCGCCATCATGAGTGATGGCCGACGCTTTGCCATGCAGAATTTCGCCAGCTTGACCCACATGGCCGCCATACGCCTCTACGATCGCCTGGTGCCCAAGGCAGATACCTATAATCGGCATTTTCCCAACCATACGTTGCAATAACTCTGGCATGCAGCCTGCATCGGCAGGCGTCCCCGGGCCAGGGGAAAGCAGCAACACCGGGTTTTTCATCTGTTGCAGGCGGTCAATGATGATATCTGCGGCAATCTGGTTGCGATAGACCACTACGTGGTGACCGCTGGCGCGCAATTGATCAACCAGGTTATAAGTAAAGGAGTCGACATTATCGAGCAATAAGATATCAGCCATCAGAACACCTCCTTGGCGTGATGTGCGCTGGCAATAGCACGTAACACGGCACGCGCCTTATTCCGTGTTTCGTCTGCTTCTGCCTGAGGTACTGAATCCAACACCACGCCAGCGCCGGCTTGCACGGTGGCAATACCGTCTTCAACATAGGCCGAACGGATGACGATGCAGGTATCGAGATCGCCGTGAGAGGTAAAATAGCCGACGGCACCACCGTAACTACCACGACGTGTGCCTTCTGAGGCGGCAATCAGTTGCATGGCTCTCACTTTTGGCGCACCACTCAGGGTGCCCATATTCATACAGGCCTGATAGGCATGGAGTACATCAAGGTCGCCACGCAGTTTGCCGACAACTCGAGAAACCAGATGCATGACAAAAGAGTAGCGGTCAACTTGGGTCAGGTCAGCAACATAACGGCTGCCTGGTTCACAAATACGAGCCAGATCGTTACGAGCCAGATCCACCAACATCAGGTGCTCCGCCAACTCTTTGTGGTCGGTGCGCATTTCCAGTTCAATACGACTATCGAGATCCCGATCCAGCGAGCCATCAGCACGGCGTCCACGCGGGCGCGTTCCGGCAATCGGGTAAATTTCGATCTGACGGCTGATGGCGTCGTATTTCAAAGCACTTTCCGGTGAGGCACCAAACAGGGTGAATTGGTTATCCTGCATAAAGAACATATAGGGACTTGGGTTATTTTCCTTCAGAGTCTGGTAGGCAACCAGCGGATTGGGACAAGGTAACGAGAACCGGCGCGAAGGAACCACCTGAAATATTTCACCATGGCGAATCGCCTGCTGTAGTTTGCTGACGACCGCAGCATACTCTTCATCACTTTGGTTACAGTGTAACTGCATATCCGCCAGTTTTTGCTGGGGAATAGCGAGAGGCGTCTGCTGCAGTTGCCCTTGAAGTTGTTCAAGGCGCTGCTGTAAACGTAATGTCTCTGCGGGGTCGCCGGTGAAGGCACTGGCTTGCAAACGGGCAACAGCATGTTGATGATCGAGCACCAGCAATGTTTCAGCCAAATAAAAGCAGAAATCGGGGCAGTGTTGCTCTTGACGAACCTCTGGCAGCTCTTCAAACCCGGCGACGAGGTCATAGGCGAACAACCCACCGAGCAGCATGGCTTCACGCTCATCAGCGGGAGTTTCAACCAATGTCAGTATCGCTCGCAGTGCATCAAACACTGACAGTGAACGCAGGCGAGCATCTTCATCTTGCAAGCTATCAATGGCTGGGAAGGTCAACTCACGCCCATTAGGCACCACCTTGATCTGCACCACGCGAGGGAGCGCTTGGTCCAATAGTGGCAGCAATGCAGCGCCATTGGCTGTCAAGGCTTGCAGATTGACATGACGACCCAAGGCAGTAATGCGTAATGCGCTATCAACAATCAGCAGACTCTTCAGGTTTTGCTTGCTGTCGATTTCAGCCGATTCCAATAACAACGTAGCCGGACGAGCCCCACACAACTGATGAAAAATGGCGGTAGGGTCACTCCGGTAAGCCGCCTGGGCGGTAAATAGTTGAAGCTGAGGTTTATTGTTCATCATGGGTCCAGTTAAATCTTGTCCATAAAAAAGCCCGCTACTTTCGGCGGGCTTCGGGAATTTGCAGTGTCAGATGACAGGCACGCGTTACCACTCAACCCTTGATTGAGATTGACGCCACCAACGAAGAAGAGAAGTTTGTTTAATCATTTTATTTGCTCTCTATATCTCATCTAGACAGGGTTATCACTCCGAACTCGTGTACTAGTTAACTAGTTCGCGCATGCAAAGTCAAGTGTATTTCAATCCAATTTTTAGTCATTGAATGGTGCAAATGGGTAGCGAACTCAATAAGGTGACAAAAATGGGGGATATAGAAAAAGAAAACGGCCCGTAGAGGGCCGTTGGTGATTCAGGGCTAGTTCGCTAGCCGATTATTTCTTTGACTTTTTTTCCGCTTTGGCGGCAACAGGGGCAGCAACCACAGTATCTTCTAGTGCTTCGCTGAATGCGTGGCCATAGTAGGTATCCATCAAGATTTGCTTGAGTTCAGCAATCAACGGGTAGCGTGGGTTAGCACCGGTACATTGGTCATCAAACGCATCTTCAGACAGTTTGTCGACTTTTGCCAGGAAATCAACTTCTGGTACACCAGCGTCACGGATTGAAGCAGGGATGCCCAGTTCAGTTTTAATCTCATCCAGCCACTTCAGCAGTTTTTCAATTTTCTGAGCGGTACGGTCACCAGCAGCACTTAACCCCAGATGGTCAGCGATTTCAGCGTAACGACGACGCGCTTGTGGCCGGTCATACTGGCTGAATGCAGTCTGCTTGGTTGGGTTGTCGTTTGCGTTATAACGGATAACGTTAGCGATCAACATGGCGTTAGCCAGACCGTGTGGGATATGGAACTCTGAACCCAGTTTGTGCGCCATTGAGTGACACACACCCAAGAAGGCGTTGGCAAATGCAATACCCGCGATGGTGGCAGCGTTATGCACACGTTCACGAGCAACCGGGTTCTTGGCACCGTCTCTATAGCTGGCTGGCAGATACTCTTTCAGTAATTTCAGTGCTTGCAGTGCCTGACCGTCTGAGTATTCGTTCGCCAGTACCGAAACGTAAGCTTCCAGAGCGTGAGTTACCGCATCCAAGCCACCATAGGCACACAGGGATTTAGGCATGTTCATCACCAGATTGGCATCGACAATGGCCATATCAGGGGTCAGCGCATAGTCAGCCAATGGGTATTTCTGACCGGTAGCATCATCGGTCACCACTGCAAATGGGGTGACTTCTGAACCGGTACCGGAGGTGGTGGTGACCGCGATCATCTTCGCTTTCACGCCCATTTTCGGGAATTTGTAGATACGCTTACGGATGTCCATAAAGCGCAGTGCTAAATCTTCAAAATGGGTTTCCGGATGTTCATACAGCACCCACATGATTTTGGCTGCATCCATTGGTGAACCACCACCCAGCGCGATGATGACATCGGGCTTGAAGGAGTTCATCTGCTCAGCACCTTTGCGCACGATGCTCAGCGTTGGGTCAGCTTCCACCTCAAAGAACACTTCTGTTTCAATGCCATGGGATTTCAGCACTTTGGTGATCTGATCTGCATAGCCATTATTGAACAGGTAGCGGTCGGTGACGATAAAGGCGCGTTTTGCCCCATCGCTAGCCACTTCTTCCAGCGCGATAGGCAATGAACCCCGACGGAAATAAATTGATTTAGGAAGTTTGTGCCACAACATGTTTTCTGCTCGCTTCGCTACAGTTTTCTTGTTGATCAAGTGTTTTGGACCGACGTTTTCAGAGATGGAGTTACCCCCCCATGAACCACAGCCCAGCGTTAGTGATGGCGCGAGTTTAAAGTTGTACAGGTCACCGATACCCCCTTGAGATGCTGGGGTATTCACCAGAATACGTGCGGTCTTCATTTTGTCGCCGAAGAACTCAACACGTTCGGTTTGGTTGTCTTGGTCGGTATACAGGCAGGAGGTGTGGCCGATCCCACCCATCGCGACCAGTTTTTCGGCTTTGCTGACGGCATCGGCAAAGTCTTTGGCACGGTACATAGCCAGAGTGGGTGACAGTTTTTCATGAGCAAATGGCTCAGTTTCGTCAACCACTTTGACTTCACCAATCAGGATTTTGGTATTGGCAGGGACTTTGATACCCGCCATTTCAGCGATCTTAGGTGCAGACTGACCCACGATAGCCGCATTCAGGCCACCATTTTTCAGGATAATATCTTGTACCGCTTTCAGCTCTTTACCCTGCAGCATATAGCCGCCGTGGGAAGCAAAACGCTCACGAACAGCATCATAGGCTGAATCAACGACGATAACTGACTGTTCAGAAGCACAGATAACACCGTTATCAAAGGTTTTTGACATCAGGATAGATGCCACAGCGCGTTTGATATCGGCCGTTTCATCGATGACTACCGGGGTATTACCGGCACCAACACCGATAGCAGGTTTACCTGAGCTATAAGCGGCTTTAACCATACCTGGGCCACCGGTGGCCAGGATCAGGTTGATGTCAGGGTGGTGCATTAATTGGTTGGACAAGTCAACGGTAGGTTGGTCAATCCAGCCAATAATATCCTTGGGGGCACCAGCAGCAATGGCGGCTTGTAGCACGATATCTGCCGCTTTGTTGGTGGCGTTCTTGGCACGTGGATGTGGCGAGAAGATGATACCGTTACGGGTTTTCAGGCTGATCAGCGCTTTAAAGATGGCCGTTGATGTCGGGTTGGTGGTGGGGACAATACCGCACAGTAGACCAATAGGTTCGGCGATGGTGATGGTACCGAAAGTATCATCTTCTGAAAGGATGCCGCAGGTCTTTTCATCTTTATAAGCGTTATAGATATATTCTGAAGCAAAATGGTTTTTGATCACCTTGTCTTCAATAATACCCATACCGGATTCTTCAACGGCCATTTTAGCCAGAGGAATACGGGCATCAGCAGCGGCGAGGGCCGCAGCGCGGAAAATATTGTCAACTTGCTCTTGTGAGTAGTTGGCATATTCACGCTGGGCTTTTTTGACACGCGCGACTAGCTCGTTTAGTTCAGCAACATTCGTTACAGCCATAATGCTCTCCTGATAAATGTTAAACTCTTTCAGTAAATAAGCCGTTTGAGTGTCGAGTCCCGATTCTGCATCGACCTGCCATCTTCAACGTTGCGGAAAGTGTGGGTTGAAAAACACCTTACCACCACGCATCCTGCTGATTTACTTAAAGAGCTTTACCAAGTACAAGATTTGGTAGCAGGCTACTTTAAGAAGAGAGAGACAACATAGGGTGGTTTATCAGCCCGGTTACTCCCTTATTACTATGGTTAAGAGCTTAACGATTCTTGAGTGGTGATTTTGTGACATACATCATAAAAATAGGATGCTGACACCTTTCAGCTATTGTTTGTTGAGAACCATTTTCAATAACAAGTAGATTGTTGAATTATTTATGACAAGACATAAAGAATAGCATATGTTTTTAACAAGGCATTATCATATGCAACATTCTAGCTCACCGACATTTCGCTAATTAAGCGCTTGTCACTGGCATTGATTTCTAATGGCAGAGGAAAAGTCGCTCGATATAGTGAAAAATGCTACGTGAGTGGATGGATTACCTAACTCAATTCTATTACATTAGCGCTCATTAGAGTGTCTCTCTTTATAGCTAGCAATGCGGAGTTTTTTGTGGGCCAATCTCTGTTCGATTTATCCGTCTACATCAAGTTTTTTGTTGGTCTGTTTGCGCTGGTAAACCCAGTTGGTATCTTGCCGGTATTTATCAGTATGACCAGCTATCAGGCGGAGGCGGGGCGCAATAAGACCAACCTGACCGCTAACCTGTCGGTGGCGATCATCTTGTGGACTTCACTGTTTTTAGGTGAAGCCATCTTACGTGCTTTCGGCATCTCTATTGATTCATTCCGTATTGCTGGTGGGATCCTGGTGGTGACCATTGCCATGTCGATGATCAGCGGTAAGCTGGGGGAAGACAAACAGAATAAACAGGAAAAATCAGAGAGTTCCATCCGCGAAAATGTCGGTGTGGTGCCTTTAGCATTACCTTTGATGGCCGGGCCAGGGGCGATCAGTTCCACAATCGTCTGGAGTTCTCGTTATCACAGTTGGCAGAATCTGTTAGGTTTTTCGCTGGCGGTTGCCTTGTTTGCTTTTTGCTGTTGGCTGTTGTTTCGCGCAGCCCCCCTGTTGGTACGTTTGTTGGGGCAAACCGGGATTAACGTGGTGACACGTATCATGGGGTTATTATTGATGGCTCTGGGTATTGAATTTATTGTGACCGGCATGAGAACTCTGTTCCCAGGGTTACTATAAATCTTAGAAAGTAGATTTATTTTTATTCAGATTGCGCGGATTTCGCCGTGGAGGAGGAGAGGGGATAGAGCGGGTTCTTATTCTATCCTCTTGTGAAGGCCAGTGTTTTTATTTGACTGGTTTCGCTATTTTTCCAATTTATCATTGCTATGCTGTTTGTTTGTTCAATTCTTGTCTGCCGACCTATCTGGTTATTTTCACCACCACAATGTCAACGCTGTTGCTAATTTATCCATACAATTCTGCAGGGGTTGTCTCGGTTTCATTCAGATGTTATTAGTGATTAATTATCTTAGATCAAGTGATCATTTGTTACTTGTTGATTAATTGAAAATATTTTGCAATTTATTTGTTATCTTGGCATGGCCTGACGAAAGGAGATTGATAGTTGACCGTGCTAATCACAATGTTAATTAATCTTTAAAATAAGCATAAGAATTAGACTGCTGATCGAGTCAGCAAGGGCGGCTAATAAAGAGAGCTATTTAACATTTCTGTAAAATATTTTGGCGCTGGCTTTATCTGTCTGTTAGCTTTCGAGCAATTATCCTGACGAAAACCGCGACTCACGTTCATTCGCGTTGAGGGCCAAACGGCGTCGTTTGGGCTATCTACAGCGTTGGCCTTGCTAGCTAAGCTAGATGAATCAATGGCCACTGGGCGGGTAACCGGCGGGAATACCAAGCCAGGCGACATCATTTTATTTTACTACGCCCCGGTTCACGGGTGACCCCAAACTGATGATAGTTTGGCGATAAATAAACAGGAGAGTATGCAATGAGCAATATCACGAAAAAATCACTGCTGGCAGCGGGTATTATTGCCGCGTTAGGTATCAGTACTAGCGGAATGGCATGGGCGGCGAATGTGCCTGCAGGGGTACAACTGGCTGATAAGCAGGAGATCGTGAGGAACAACGGATCTGAAGTGCAATCCCTTGATCCGCATAAGATTGAAGGCGTACCTGAAAAAAATGTCACTAATGACTTGTTGGAAGGGTTGGCCAGCAACAACCCAGATGGTTCAGTAACCCCTGGGGTGGCAGAAAGCTGGGATAACAAAGATTTTAAAGTATGGACTTTCCACCTGCGTAAAGATGCCAAATGGTCTAATGGTCAGCCGGTAACCGCTCAGGATTTCGTCTATAGTTGGCAACGCATCGTTGACCCGAAAACCGCTTCCCCTTATGCCAGTTATCTGCAATATGCCCACGTAGAAAATGTTGATGAGATCATTGCTGGTAAAAAAGACAAGTCAACATTAGGTGTCAAAGCCATTGACGATCATACCTTCCAGGTGACATTGACTGAGCCCGTGCCCTACTTGGCTGAGATGTCAGTGCACTACGCTATGAAACCGGTGAATAAAGAGGCAGTGGAAAAGTTTGGCGATAAGTGGACCCTGCCACAAAACTATGTCAGCAATGGTGCCTATAAACTGAAAGATTGGGTGGTTAACGAACGTATTGTTTTGGAACGCAACCCTGAGTACTGGGATAACGCGAAAACCATCATCAATAAAGTCACTTTCCTGCCGATTGCTTCTGAGGTTACTGATGTCAACCGCTATCGAACCGGCGAGATTGATATGACCTATAACCATTTGCCGATCGAACTGTTCCAAAAGTTGAAGAAAGAGATCCCGCAGGAAGTGCACGTCGATCCTTATCTGTGTACTTATTACTATGAAATCAATAACCAGAAAGCACCGTTTACCGATGCTCGGGTGCGTGAAGCGCTCAAGTTAGCGATGGACCGCGATATTATCGTTAATAAAGTGAAGAATCAGGGCGATCTGCCCGCTTACGGTTTTACACCACCTTATATCGATGGGGCAAAATTAACCCCACCAGAGTGGTTCGGCTGGACGCAGGAAAAACGTAATGAAGAAGCTAAAAAACTGTTAGCTGAAGCAGGCTATGGCCCAGATAAACCCCTGAGTTTCTCTCTGCTGTATAACACCTCCGATCTGCACAAAAAACTGGCCATTGCCGCTGCCTCAATTTGGAAGAAGAACCTAGGGGTGGAGGTGAAATTGGAGAATCAGGAGTGGAAAACCTTCCTGGATACCCGCCATCAGGGAACTTATGATGTTTCGCGGGCTGGTTGGTGTGCTGATTACAACGAGGCAAGTTCCTTCCTGAACATGATGTTGTCTGACAGCAGCAGTAATACCCCGCACTATAAAAGCCCGGCCTTCGATAAGCTGATGGCTGAGGCCATTACCACCAAGAGCAAAGAGCAGCGTGCTGGCATCTATCAACAGGCTGAAGTGCAATTGGACAAAGACTCTGCCATTGTGCCGGTTTTTTACTATGTTAATGCCCGCTTGGTGAAACCCTATGTTGGCGGTTACACCGGTAAAGACCCTCTTGATAATGTCTATCAAAAAGATCTGTACATTATCAAGCATTGATACGCAAATGGCGGGCGGCAGTGGTCGCCCGCACAGTTAATCAAGATAGCCCGCTTATTCATGTTGTGGTCAACACCGCAACAACTTGTCTGGCGGCGGGCTATAGCACAGGGTTAGGGGCATGCTTAAATTTATCTTACGCCGCTTATTAGAGGCGATCCCGACACTATTTATACTTATTACCATCTCTTTTTTTATGATGCGTCTTGCGCCGGGTAGCCCGTTTACCGGTGAACGAGCATTGCCCCCTGAAGTTATGGCGAACATTGAAGCCAAATACCATCTTAATGATCCGATTTGGAAGCAGTACGGACATTATTTGTTGCAATTATCGAAAGGCGATTTTGGTCCTTCGTTTAAGTATAAAGACTATTCAGTCAATGAGTTGGTGGCTGCTTCATTCCCGGTTTCCGCCAAGTTGGGGGCGGCGGCTTTTGTGCTGGCGGTGTTATTGGGGGTTAGTGCCGGTGTGATTGCCGCGTTAAATCAGAATACCAAGTGGGATTATACCGTGATGGGGTTTGCCATGACCGGGGTAGTGATACCCAGTTTTGTGGTTGCCCCCTTGTTGGTGCTGGTTTTCGCTATTGTTTTGAAATGGTTACCTGGCGGTGGCTGGAATGGTGGCGCGCTGAAATTTATGATTCTGCCGATGGTGGCGCTTTCTCTGGCTTATATTGCCAGTATTGCCCGTATTACGCGCGGCTCAATGATCGAGGTGTTGCATTCCAACTTTATCCGCACCGCACGAGCCAAAGGTTTACCAATGCGGCATATTATTTTCCGCCATGCGTTGAAGCCGGCATTGTTACCAGTGCTCTCTTATATGGGGCCGGCCTTTGTCGGGATTATCACCGGCTCAATGGTGATTGAAACCATCTTCGGATTACCGGGGATAGGGCAATTGTTCGTTAACGGGGCGTTGAACCGGGACTACTCATTGGTATTGAGCCTGACTATTCTGGTCGGTGCCCTGACCATTCTCTTTAATGCGATCGTTGACGTGTTGTATGCGGTGATCGATCCAAAAATCCGTTATTAAACTGGAGCACGCAAGATGTGGATGAAAACTAAGCGCAAAGCTCTGGAAAACTTCAGCGAACAGCTTGATGTTGAAGGGCGTAGCCTATGGCAGGATGCGCGCCGTCGTTTTATGCATAACCGTGCCGCGGTGAGTAGCCTATTTATTTTAATGCTGATTACCCTGTTTGTGGTTTGCGCACCTTGGTTGTCACCATTCGCTTATGATGACACTGACTGGGCCATGATGTCTGCGGCACCTAGCTTTGAATCTGGGCACTATTTTGGTACTGACTCTTCGGGTCGTGATTTGTTGGTACGTGTAGCGATTGGTGGACGTATTTCACTGATGGTGGGGGTTGCCGCCGCGTTGGTGGCGGTGGTGGTAGGGACGCTGTACGGTTCGTTATCGGGTTATGTGGGGGGCAAAACGGACTCGGTAATGATGCGTTTATTGGAGATCCTCAACTCTTTCCCATTTATGTTCTTTGTCATCTTGCTGGTGACTTTCTTTGGGCAAAACATCCTATTGATTTTTGTCGCCATCGGGATGGTGTCGTGGCTGGATATGGCGCGTATTGTGCGCGGGCAGACACTGAGCCTCAAGCGTAAAGAATTTATCGAGGCTGCCTTGGTGGGCGGTGTCTCAACCCGCAATATTGTCTTGCGCCATATCGTCCCCAATGTTTTGGGGGTGGTGGTGGTTTATGCCTCTCTCCTGGTGCCGAGCATGATTTTGTTTGAATCGTTCCTTAGTTTTCTCGGGTTGGGGACACAAGAGCCACTGAGTAGTTGGGGCGCACTGTTGAGCGATGGTGCTAACTCGATGGAGGTTTCACCGTGGTTGCTGCTGTTTCCAGCGGGTTTCCTGGTGATTACGCTATTTTGTTTCAACTTTATCGGCGATGGTTTGCGTGATGCCCTCGATCCGAAAGATCGTTAAGGAATGCAACCATGAGCATGACTGAAAATATTCAAACCGAATTGCCACTGTTGCTGGATGTTAACGATCTGCGTGTCGCCTTTGATACGCCAGATGGGGATGTCACCGCGGTTAATGACCTCAATTTTGATCTGCGTGCAGGTGAAACCCTGGGGATTGTTGGGGAGTCCGGTTCAGGTAAATCGCAAACGGCATTTGCGCTGATGGGGCTGCTGGCCAGCAATGGTCACATCAGTGGGTCGGCAAAATTTAATGGCCGTGAAATTCTTAATCTGCCAGAAAATCAGCTAAACAAGCTGCGGGCAGAAGAGATCTCGATGATTTTTCAAGACCCGATGACCTCTTTGAACCCTTATATGCGTGTTGGCGAACAATTGATGGAAGTGCTGATACTGCATAAAAAAATAAGTAAGAGTGAGGCATTTGAAGAGTCGGTACGGATGCTTGATGCGGTAAAAATGCCTGAAGCACGTAAGCGTATGCGCATGTATCCTCACGAATTTTCTGGTGGAATGCGCCAACGCGTGATGATCGCCATGGCATTGTTATGCCAGCCGAAATTGCTGATTGCTGATGAACCCACCACCGCACTGGATGTAACCGTACAGGCGCAAATCATGACACTGTTGAATGAGCTGAAACGTGAATTCAATACGGCAATTATTATGATCACCCATGACTTGGGGGTGGTTGCCGGTATCTGCGACAAAGTGCTGGTGATGTATGCCGGGCGCACCATGGAGTATGGTAGTGCGCGCGATGTATTCTATCGTCCGAGTCACCCTTACTCTATCGGTCTGTTAAATGCGGTGCCACGTCTCGATGCGGAGGGGGAATCATTGATGACTATTCCCGGGAACCCGCCAAACTTGTTACGCTTGCCACCAGGCTGCCCATTCCAACCTCGTTGCCCCTATGCGATGGATGAATGTGCCAATGCACCGTCACTGGCGCCGTTTGGTGAAGGGCGGCTACGTGCTTGCTTCAGGCCTGTGGAGGCATTGGTATGATGGACGCAGAGAAAAAAGTGCTGCTTGAAGTGGCAGATCTAAAAGTGTACTTCGATATTCATAATGACAAGCAATGGTTCTGGCAAGCGCCTAAAACTCTGAAAGCGGTTGATGGCGTCACTTTGCGCCTGTTTGAAGGGGAAACCTTGGGGGTGGTGGGTGAGTCTGGTTGCGGTAAATCTACCTTCGCGCGAGCGCTGATTGGTTTGGTGAAAGCCACCAGTGGACGTGTAGCCTGGTTAGGGCAGAATCTGCTGGGTATGAGCGATGCGCAGTGGCATAAAACGCGCAGTGATATTCAGATGATTTTCCAGGATCCGCTGGCTTCGCTCAATCCACGCATGACGATTGGGGAGATCATTGCTGAACCTCTGCGAACTTACCATCCAAAGATGTCACGCCAAGAGGTGAAGGATAAAGTACAAGCGATGATGCTAAAGGTGGGGTTATTGCCCAACTTAATCAACCGCTATCCGCATGAGTTTTCTGGAGGTCAATGTCAGCGCATTGGTATTGCCAGAGCATTGATTCTGGAACCTAAACTGGTGATTTGTGATGAACCGGTTTCCGCATTGGATGTCTCGATCCAGGCTCAAGTGGTTAATCTGTTACAACAGTTGCAGCGGGAAATGGGGTTATCGCTGATTTTCATCGCCCATGATCTGGCGGTGGTGAAGCATATTTCTGATCGAGTGCTGGTGATGTATCTGGGTCACGCTGTGGAGTTGGGTACCTATAGTGAGGTTTACCATAATCCGCAGCACCCATACACCAAAGCACTGATGTCAGCGGTGCCGCTCCCTGATCCCGACAAGGAGAAGAAGAAGCAGATTCAATTGTTGGAAGGGGAATTACCATCGCCGATTAACCCGCCATCGGGTTGTGTGTTCCGCACCCGTTGCCCAATTGCCGGGCCAGAATGTGCTAAAACGCGGCCATTATTAGAAGGCAGTTTCCGACATGCGGTATCCTGCTTGAAGGTTGACCCGCTCTGATATCTACCTGAGTTGACTTACGTCTTAGGCAACACCTGCCAAATGGCAGGTGTTATTACCCTGTCACGAAATCACTCTTTCCACAAGATATGACACAATTTGTGGTCTTTTTCGCGGCAGATAAGAATACGGGCGAACACATCATTAATCGGGTCACCTTCATTATCTGCCAGGCCGATGACGACCTCGGCAAAAAAGTCTGGGCTAAGATCGTAATCGACATGTTGTTGCCAGTCTTCTGCTGGATCATAGAGCTCCGCACCACCACGTTCCTCAAACTGCAAGTTAAACAGCAGAATATCTGCCGGATCTAAATTATCGCCTGCCAGTTCCAAGAAAATATCATAAGCCTGCTCAAGTGTTTCATCTTCACTAAGGCGATTATCTAAGTCCATAACAATGTCCTGCTCACTAAAAAGTTTAAATTATACTTTAAATTACATGGCGTTATGACCAATGCGTTCCAAATGACGAGACGCATGGCATAACATGAATAAACTGCGGAATAAGCCATACCCGTTATTTTTACAGAAACGGGCTGAAAAAATAAAAAAGTCGCTCGGCAATGCGATACCAGAAAGGGCGATGTAGCCACTGGTCCGCATCCAGTCGTGTTGAGCGGGCAATATAGTCATCCTGCACGCAGGCCAGATCATTACCGAAGCCGTCATCATCAATGGCCAAGGTAATTTCGAAGTTGAGCCATAGGCTACGCATATCAAGATTGACAGTACCGACCAGACTTAATTGACCATCAACCAAGACGCTTTTGGTATGTAGCAACCCACCTTTAAATTGATAAATTTTTACGCCTGCGGCCAATAGTTCTGAAAAGAATGAGCGGCTAGCCCAACGCACCATCATCGAGTCGTTATGAAGGGGGACGACAATGCTAACATCAACACCGCGCAGGGCAGCGGTACAGATGGCATGGAGCAGGTCATCACTGGGTACGAAATAGGGGGTAGTCATCACCAGTTGTTCACGTGCAGAATAGACAGCAGTTAACAGCGCTTGGTGGATCATGTCCTCTGGGAATCCCGGGCCAGACGCGATTACCTGTATCGTGTGACCACTTTCCCGCTCAAAAGGCATAATATGGCTATCTGGCGACGGCGGCGGTAAAATTCGCTTGCCGGTTTCCATTTCCCAGTCAAAGGCATACACAATTCCCATGGTGGTGGCTACTGGGCCTTCCATACGAGCCATGACATCAATCCATTGCCCAACTCCGGCATCTTGTTTAAAGAAACGCGGGTCGACCATATTCATGCTGCCGGTATAGGCGACATAATTGTCGATCAGTATTACTTTGCGGTGTTGTCGCAAGTCCATACGACGTAAGAATACGCGAAATAGACTAACCTTAAGTGCTTCAACCACTTCAACGCCAGCGTTACGCATCATTGCTGGGTAGGGGCTGCGGAAAAATTGCACACTTCCGGCGGAATCAAGCATTAAGCGGCAGTGTACACCCCGGCGTGCCGCAGCCATCAGGGCTTCAGCTACTTGGTCTGCTTGACCCCCGGGTTGCCAGATGTAAAACACCATCTCAATATTATGCCGTGCCAGTGAAATATCACGGATTAAAGTGCTTAATGTATCCTCGGTCGTGGTCAGTAGCTGTAACTGATTACCTTTGACGCCATTGATACCATGGCGATGGTAACAAAGCTGGAACAAGGGTCGTGCTACTTCACTGTATTCGGTGGCAAAAATTTTGCGATTTTCTTTTAGTTTATCCAGCCAGAGTGAGGTAGAGGGCCACATGGATTTGGCCCGTTCGGCGCGTCGTTTGCCTAGGTGTAATTCGCCAAAAGAGAGATAAGCCACAACACCCAATAAGGGCAGAATATAGATCACCAGTAACCATGCCATCGCCGAGGGTACTGCGCGTCGTTTCATCAGTATGCGCAATGTTACCCCGGCGATAAGTAGCCAGTAACCGAAGAGCAGAAACCAACTGAGTAAGGTATAAAAGGTTGTCATAAAGGGGGAAATCCCATTCGCCAAGTGTTGATAACCAGTGTACGCACAGAATAATAAAGGTTAAACCTTTTATCGGTGATCAAGTTACATAAAAATAATTGACAAAACCGATTTTTTCAAAAAATAAGAAGGATGATGCTGCATAGAAGCCGGGTTAATAAGACTTTCAGCATTAATGGAATTAACTTGGGTATATAATACTGATGTTGGGTATTGGATGAGTAACGAAGAATGAGACGTAGTAGAAACGAAGTGGGGCGCTGGCGAATGTTACGCCAAAGCCAGCGCCGTAAGCAACGTTGGCTTGAGCGGCAATCCTGCCGTAATCGGCATATTATGCGTGTATGTCGTCGTTTGGACGACCAACATCGTCGGGCTTTGCTGTTTGTGGTGGCATACGAGTGGTAAATCTCTCAACAGACCGATTTGGGACTGTTGAGTGGTTCGGGCGGTTTATTTTGCAAGATAAGCGTTAAGCATCCAGACCTGTTTTTCCTGCTCTTTAATGTAGTCACTCATCAAAGAGGCAGTACCCTCGTCATCGGCTTTAGCGGCTAATGCCAGCAGTTCACGTTGTTGCTGCAGTAAAATGGCATAACCTGCTAATAAACCGCGCAAAGTCCCTTTATCATCAGTCACGTTGGTGTCTTCTTTGATATCTGCAGTCTTCAGATAATCACTGAAAGCATGCGAGGGTTGTGAACCGAGCGTGAGAATGCGTTCTGCCAATTCATCGACTTTGGTCAGCAGATTATTATAGGTTTCTTCAAATTTTACATGTAGTTCAAAGAAGTATGGGCCGGAAATATTCCAGTGGTAACCCCGGACATTCATATACAACACTTGGTAGTTTGCTAACAGCTTGTTTAATGCGCTAGAGAGCTTGGCTGACTGTTTGCTATCCAGGCCAATATGCGTTTTTACTGCTTTTTTTGCCGTAGTCATAGTCTGTTTCTCCAACTATTCAGTTATAGCTGTCGCCTGGCAAGCTGGCGGAGCGGTGACAAGAGATATCGATGTATAAAGATTAGCGGCTAGTCTGAAAAAGGTAAAAACGATAGAAGGTATTAATTTAATAGGTATAGAGAATCAATTGTCAGTCAAGGCGAGGGAAAGTGCTGCCCACGCCTTATAAATCGCATCTTAGGTGACCGTAGCCACTGCCTGCTCAGGCTGAATTAGAATACCTGCTTGAAGGGTTTTACGGTCACTTCGCGGTATACGCCAGCATCAACATAAGGGTCTTGTGCCGCCCAGGATTTAGCGGCGTCAAGGGAAGAAAACTCGGCAATGACGGTTGAGCCAGTAAAACCAGCATCACCGGGGTCATTACTGTCCACCGCTGGGTTGGGGCCTGCAACCAATAACCGGCCTTCATCACGTAACGCTTGCAGTCGTGCCAGATGGGCGGTACGCGCAGCCAAGCGTTGTTGTAAGGTATCGGGCGCATCTTGTGCATAGATTAGATAAAGCATATTTATCCTTTAAAAATTATCATCATAGCAAGGTAACAACAAACTAGCTCAAAAGGGGGAACAAGGGAATGGCAAATTGTGCAAAATATCCCGTGGCCGTTGACATCACTGTTTGCAGGAATAGCTCTTGTTGCTCATCGCTTTTTTCTGTCATAACTCTTTTGTGATAACTCTTTTTTGTGAAAACTGCGAGCCAGTCGTGAACCGGGTTGTCGTTCCTTTTGGATATGATCGCTATTTGCATTTAGAATAAGCAAATCAAAGGAACCCCAATAATGATGCCGCTAAAGAAAATATTCCTTACTCGCCGTTTTTCTCTACCTGTTACCCTTTCAGTCGGCTTACATACGATCTTGGTAGCAGCCTTGCTCTATGCGTCAGCCAAGGAAGTGATAAGACTACCGCAGCAGCAGGGGGCGCCGGTTAATGTCATGATGGTGAATATGGCTGCGTTACCTCAGCCATCAGCTTCGGTTGAGTCTGAGGCACCGAGCCAAGCAACGTCTGAGCCAGAATTACTGGCAACGCCGGAACCGGTGCAGCCGCAGCCGTCACCTATCGCTCCCCCTAAGCCAGTAGTGGAAAAATCCAAACCCAAGCCAAAGACTGAAAAGCCAATCAAGCCTGAAGTGGAAAAGGCAGAGCCAGAGGCCCCAGCGCTGATTGAGAGCCCCGCAACGGCTCCATTAAGTGCTCCGTCGCTGGTGAAGCCAACTCCAGTGCCAGGCAATGATGTTACTGAGGCAGAACCCAAAGCATTGAGTTTGCCGAAGCCGATTTATCCGCCTCGCGCTTTAGCGCTACAGATTGAAGGTAAGGTGAAAGTGCAATATGACATTGATGGCGATGGGCGGGTGATCAACGTGCGTATTCTGTCAGCTGAACCGCGCAATCAATTTGAGCGTGAAGTGAAGCAATCAATGGCTAAATGGCGTTATGAAGCCAAAGCGGCACAAAACCTGACAAAAACCATTTTATTCAAAATTGATGGTTCGACAGACCTGCAGTAATCAGTGTCGCAATATTTTCTTGGCTACAGATTAAATTAAGGCGGCGGGGGCGCCAGAGCGCTTTCATTATTGAGCGCTCTGGTGCTTTACTCACTTAACTGGCTGGCTCAGTGTCGCTGGTGCCAAGGTTAATCTTGTTATCTGGTAAGGCACAAGGCCGGCCTGCATCATCCACCGCAACGTAGGTAAAGACTGCTTCAGTGGCCCGATAGCGCTGGCCAACAGGGGCGGAAGAAACCTTTTTAATCCAGACCTCAATATTAACGGTAATGGAACTGCGGCCAGTACGGATACATTTAGCGTAGCAACAGACAACATCACCGACGGCAACCGGTTTGAGGAAGGACATACCATCCACTCGAACCGTGACGACACGGCCTTCGGCAACCTCTTTGGCTAGAATGGCCCCCCCAATGTCCATTTGTGACATCAACCAACCGCCGAATATATCACCGTTGGCGTTAGTATCTGCGGGCATTGCCAGCGTTCTCAGTACCAGCTCTCCGCTGGGCAAAAGTTGTTGTTCTGTCATTACCATCTGCTTTATTAAAAGAGTTACTCTGTTGTGGGTATAAACCCGGCATCGTTCAAGCGGTGGTTTGCCTGGCGCTGAGAACAGCTGGTGTTATCCGCGGCCTTTATGGCCATACACGCTGTTCCGTTGCCACCGGGTGTGGTCAACTAAAAGAGTCGATTACTGCTTTTTTTGTTCATCGGGCATATGCCGGAAGATATAGATGCCACTTAGCAACGTGAAGACCAGTGTCAGGGCCGTCAGGCCAAATACTTTGAAATTGACCCATACACTCTGTGGCAACCAAAATGCCACATAGATATTGGCCAGACCGCAGGCAAGGAAGAACAGAGCCCAGGCGACATTGAGTGCACGCCATGCGTGATCTGGCAACGTAAGCTCTTTACCTAACATGCGTTGGATTAATGGTTTTTTCAGTATCAGTTGGCTAACCAGCAGTGCGAGAGCGAACAAGGCATAAATGACGGTGACTTTCCACTTGATAAACAAATCATTATGGAAAACCAGCGTCAAGGTGCCGAAAATGGCGACCATGATGAAGGTGATCAATGTCATCTTCTCTACCTTGCGGTATTTCAGCCAGGTAAAGATTAAAACCAAGGCGGTAGCAGCAATTAACGCGCCGGAAGCGTAATAGATATCATAGAGTTTGTAGACAGTGAAAAAGACAACCAGTGGTAGAAAATCAAGAAATTGCTTCATAAATCAATCCATCATAAATTCGTCGGCTGACTATACCGGATTCATGGGGTTCTTGGTACCTCTAGCGTGCGACTAGGTAGCACGATGACAGGGAGAACAACTTAAAACCGACAGAGAGAACAGCAAAAACCGGGCGGGTAATTTTTTCATTGCTAATAATGCAAAACGCCGCGAGAGCGGCGTTTTGCGTGCGGACTGTTCTGTTACTTTTAACGATTACAGAACGTGAACCGATGAGGTATTGGTGGTGCCACTTGGTACCAGCGCGCCGGAAACCATGACAACAACATCCCCTTTTTGTGCCAGACCGCTTGCCAAGGCGGCTTCTTTACCGATGCGGTAGAAGTCATCTGTAGAGGCAATTTCCTTGACGATCTGGGTAACGATACCTTTACTCAGGATTAACTGACGTGCAGTGATATCATTGGTGGTCAACGCCAGAATAATGGCATTAGGGAAGTACTTGCGCACAGACTTGGCAGATTTACCGCCGCTAGTGGCGACGACAATCAGCGGTGCATCAAGTTTTTCGGCCGTTTCCACGGCACCACGGCAAACCGCTTCAGTGATACGTAACTTGCGGTTATCCTGCAGAGTATCAATACGGCTTGGCATAACGCGATCAGTACGTTCACAGATCGTGGCCATGATGGTCACGGCTTCCAGAGGATATTTACCTTTGGCACTTTCACCCGACAGCATTACCGCATCGGTACCATCCAGGATGGCGTTGGCAACGTCACCGGCTTCGGCACGAGTAGGGCGCGGATTCTTGATCATTGAATCCAGCATCTGGGTGGCGGTAATAACGACCTTACGTGCGCGGTTGCACTTATCAATCATCATTTTCTGTGCAAAAATCACCTCTTCAACCGGGATCTCTACCCCCAGGTCACCACGGGCTACCATGATGCCATCGGAAGCTTCGAGGATTTCGTCGAAGTTATTCAGACCTTCCTGGTTTTCAATCTTGGAAATGATCTGAATATTTTCACCGCCATGGGCTTTCAGATGCTCACGGATTTCCAATACATCAGAACGTTTACGGATGAACGAGGCGGCCACGAAGTCTACACCTTGCTCACAACCGAAAATCAGGTCAAGTTTATCTTTTTCTGCCAATGCTGGCAGTTGGATGGAAACACCTGGCAGGTTAACACCTTTGTTCTCACCCAGATCGCCATTGTTCAGTACTTTACAAACCACTTCTTTGCCATTGATGGCAGTGACTTGCAAGCCGATGAGGCCATCATCAACCAGGATAGTATTGCCGACAGTCAGGTCATCAGCAAAGCCAGGGTAGGTAACGGCGACACGTTCTTTGTTGCCGATAACACTTTGGTCGGTGGTGAAGGTGAAGGTTTGGCCAGCGACCAGCGCCGCGTCGACACCCCCTTCAAGTTTCATGGTACGGATCTCAGGGCCTTTGGTATCCAACAAGATCCCGGCAGTCTTGCCAGTTTTAGCCATTACGGCACGCAAATTCTTGATGCGGTTACCGTGCTCTTCGTAATCACCATGGGAAAAATTAAGGCGCATTACGTTCATGCCAGCATTGAGCAGGCTAGTGAGCATTTCTTCAGATTCGGTTTTTGGGCCGATAGTACAAACAATTTTAGTCTTTTTCATGACGGTTTTTTCTACAAGTTATGATGGATTATAAAATGACTGTGACTAACGGCGAGACCATTAGTCAGGAATTCTAACTTTGCCTGGAAGTGAAAAACGGTATAAACAAAAACAGTGTTAAGAATAGGTGACAACAGTTGAAACGGAGCGAAATAATTTAACCGATGCCCGGATGCGCGAGCGCTACGCATAGAGAGAAGATGAGATTTTTTTGTGATTAAATTTTGACGGATCAAGGGCTGAAACCATTCAACTGAAAGACGGTGTGCATTATAAAGGCTCTGTGGCAGGAAACAAAACAAAAACAGACTAAGTTATTGTGGTAGAGCCGTGTTTAAAGAGCTTAAAAACAGCATTTCATCTCTCAATATGTTGTTTTTATTTATTATTTTTATTTTTCGATAAAAGCAGGCCAGATTTGCAGGTGGTGATTTTTTACACATAACTGACAAAAGTTCTTTGTGGCGATAGCTGAGACGAGTTAGCTGAAACTGAAAGGGGTGAAAATTGCGTAGATAAGAGATAACTCACAGAAATGACTGGCGAATGCTTTGAAAAGAATTGGTGCGTCCGAATGGACTCGAACCATCGACCCCCACCATGTCAAGGTGGTGCTCTAACCAACTGAGCTACGGACGCACAGAAAATCAGCAGGAATTGGTGCGTCCGAATGGACTCGAACCATCGACCCCCACCATGTCAAGGTGGTGCTCTAACCAACTGAGCTACGGACGCATCTTCTCCTGTCTGTCATGGCTGACAGCGGGAACGAATATTAACGAGCTACCCGCCCGCTGGCAAGGGGTAAAATACATTTTTATGTGATATTTCACCTGATTGCTGAGCTTGTGTGCAGTGTGCTGCCTTTTTATCAGAGTTGGGTCATTTTTTAGTGGTCTACCAATGGCAGACCAGGCTAGATTTTTAACGGCGTGAGCGCTGTAAAATTAAAGCAGGAGTCTGCCGCTGCAACCAGCGCATACGTAATACCATCATGATGGCAGCAAAGGTTAACCCGATAATAAAACCAATCCAGAAACCGCGCGGCCCCATTGCTGGAACAATATAATCCGTTAGCGCAAGCAGATAGCCACTGGGTAACCCAAGGATCCAATAGGCAATAAACGTGATGTAGAAAATTGAGCGAGTATCTTTATAACCACGCAGGATACCGCTGCCAATCACTTGTATAGAGTCAGAGATTTGATAAATGGCGGCCAGAAGCATCAGTTGTGATGCCATGGCGACCACCTCAGGGGTATTGTTATAGAGCAGGGCAATAGGAACGCGGAGTAGGGCAGTAAATAATGCCGAGCCACAGGCCATGGCTATGCCTACGGCAATGGCGGCATAGGCGGCAACGCGGGCTGCTTCAACTGAACCTTCCCCCAGCCGATATCCGACACGGATGGTGGCACCAACACCAAGAGATAGCGGTAATACGAACATTAATGCGCTGAAGTTCAATGCAATCTGATGCCCCGCTACTGCGACGATACCCAGAGGTGAAACCAGTAATGCCACCACCGCAAATAGGGTAACCTCAAAAAACAGTGCTAACGCCACGGGTAGCCCAATACCAATTAAACGCTTTAAGGTATGCCAATCTGGCCTGCTGCGCGCTTTTTCTGCCAGTTTGATATCACGCATGGCCGGAGCACGCTTCGTATACCAACGCATCATCAGGAACATAAGCCAATACACACTCGCTGTGGCGACACCACAACCCACGCCCCCCAGTTCTGGCATGCCTAATTTGCCATAAATGAAGATATAGTTGATGGGGATGTTCACCAACAGGCCAATAAAGCCAATGACCATACCGGGTTTGGTTTTTGATAAGCCTTCACATTGGTTACGGAGTACTTGAAAAAACAGGTAGCCTGGAGCCCCCCACATGATGGCGTGCAGGTAACCGACCGCTTTATCAGCTAATTGCGGATCGATATTGTGCATCATATTGATCACAATATTACTGTTAGAAACCACGGCAATAATCAGTACTGAAACGCCTGAAGCCAGCCAGAAACCCTGACGGACTTGATGCGCGATGCGGTCACGCCGGCCAGCACCATTGAGTTGCGCGATCACCGGGGGTAGGGCAAGCAGCAAGCCGTGGCCGAACAGCAGCGCGGGTAACCAGATAGAGGTGCCCACGGCGACAGCAGCCATATCTGTTGCGCTGTAAGCTCCTGCCATAATGGTATCAACTACACCCATTGCGGTTTGAGATATTTGCGCGATGATGACAGGGATAGCGAGGGCTAATAAACTCCGCGCCTCAGTAAAGTACTTCTGCACGTATACACCTTTCTAATTTTTATTCAGTAGGGCTGTTGCGATTGAGGCAACCATCAAAAATTGCGGGATTTTATCGAAAATACGTTACCTGTGGAGCAAGGCCGAACTAATCATGTAACACAATTTGTTATCCAGACTAATTCAAGAGCGGGTAGGGTACAACCTGGAAAGCGTGAATAGTTCCCCGGTAGCGTTACCGGGGGAGAGCTTATAAAGCGAATTCGGCCCAGACCGGGGCATGGTCTGAAGGTTTTTCCATACCTCTAATCTGATAATCAATCCCCGTTGATTTACAACGCGCTGCCAACGGTGTACTGGCCAGTAATAGATCGATGCGTAGGCCTCGGTTTTCATCAAAACCACGGGAACGGTAATCAAACCATGAAAACTCATCATTGCGATCTGGATTAGCCTGCCGATAGGTATCTACCAGCCCCCAATTCATCAAGCGGGTCATCCACTCACGTTCTTCCGGTAAGAAAGAGCATTTACCAGTACGCAGCCAACGTTTGCGGTTTTCCTCACCGATACCGATATCAAGATCACTTGGGCTGATATTCAGATCCCCCATAATCAATACCGGCGCTTCTGCAGAAAGTTGTTGTTGCAGATAATTCTGCAAATCCTGGTAGAAACGGGTTTTGGCGGGGAATTTTATCGGGTGGTCGCGGCTTTCTCCTTGAGGGAAATAGCCATTAATCACGGTCAAGGTACCTTGTGGCGTGGACAAATCAGCCATGATGATGCGCCGTTGGGCATCTTCATCATCAGTGGGAAAACCTCGGCGGACTGCGAGAGGTTCATTTTTAGTCAACAATGCGACACCGTAGTGGCCTTTCTGCCCATGATAGAAGACGTGATAGCCATATTGGCTCACCTCTTCCAGTGGGAACATATCGTCATGAACTTTGGTTTCTTGCAGACCGATAACGTCAGGTTGATGCTGTTCAATAATTGCAGCTAATTGATGTGGGCGAGCCCGCAGACCATTGATATTAAAAGAGACAAACTTCATGAGTGATGCCGTTTCCCCAAGAAAATGTATTCAGATAGTAACAGAGTTTCGTGGTAAATGTAACGCAGACCAGCGGCGTTTTACCGCTGGTAGGGAGAGCACTATTTTGCCCAACGGTCATAATTATTGGGTTGATAGTCATCGAATTGTTGCATCAATACCTGCGGTGAATCGCTGATATGCAAGGTACTAAGGTAATCATGTTTCATGAAACCTTGGTCGGCGACCTGTTGCAGGAACTGGGTTAAAGGATGATAAAAATTGTTTACATTCAGCAGACCCACCGGTTTGCTATGGTAGCCAATTTGTCCCCAGGTCCAGATTTCGAATAACTCCTCTAGCGTGCCAATACCGCCAGGTAGAGCGATAAACCCATCGGCCAATTCGGCCATCCGTGCCTTACGGCTATGCATATCTGGCACAATTTCCAGTTCACTCAAACCCCGGTGGGCGGTTTCCGCTTCCACTAGGCGTTGTGGAATAATGCCAACAACTTCACCACCCGCGTTGAGGACCGCATCGGCCACCACGCCCATTAAACCTTTCTTACCGCCGCCATAAATCAAACGCCGCCCTTGTGTGGCAATGGCATGCCCCAGTTTTTGTGCATACTCGACATAGGTGGGATGATTACCTTCGCTGGCACCGCAAAAGACGCAAATATTGTTACGCATGGATCTTCCTGAACTGCGATTTATTGGAAGTCAGTGGTATAGCGAATTGTCGAGCCGAGTTCAAGTCATGAGGGGAATATGGTATCAAGTTAATGATTGATGCAGAGGGAAGAGTTGGTGGTGGGGGAAGGATGATTCGTCACTGCGTTCCTCACCCTTCGGGCCGTGCTGCGCACGTTGTCTCGCGCTGCTCGACTCGAACCTTGTCGAAGGTTCTCACCTTCCCCAAATCGTGCTTATTTTAGGATAGTTATTCTGGGTAGGTGTTGATGCGGAGGGAGTAGCTGGTGGTGGGGGAAGGATGATTCGTCACTGCGTTCCTCACCCTTCGGGCCGTGCTGCGCACGTTGTCTCGCGCTGCTCGACTCGAACCTTGTCGAAGGTTCTCACCTTCCCCAAATTGTGCTTATTTTAGGATAGCTATTCTAGGTAGGTGTTGATGCGGAGGGAGTAGCTGGTGGTGGGGGAAGGATTCGAACCTTCGAAGTCTGTGACGGCAGATTTACAGTCTGCTCCCTTTGGCCGCTCGGGAACCCCACCAGGGTATTATTTATTGCTATAAATGAAAATTTTTGCTTATGCAGAAGTGAGAATTTCTCCTCTTTCCCCAAATCGTGTTCATTATAGAATCACTACTTGAGGTAAAACCTGACTTAAAATCAGAGTTGGTGGTGGGGGAAGGATTCGAACCTTCGAAGTCTGTGACGGCAGATTTACAGTCTGCTCCCTTTGGCCGCTCGGGAACCCCACCACTGGCCTTACTTCTGTTAAGCGGGGCGCATCATATCAAATGAAGCGCCGGTGTAAAGTATTGAAATGCAAAAAACCAATTGTTTGCCGTTTTTTTATTCTTGGTAGCGCTTTTAGGTCACCAGATTTTTCAAATCACACCGTGGTGTGGTGGTAACTTGTGTTGATGTGGCAAACAAAAGGCACTGTTTTACTCAAAGTGCCCACTGGTTTTACTTTTCATTCAGTGATTGATGTAAAAAAACATTACAGGATCACGGTGCGGTTGCCATAGACAAACACCCGTTGTGCTAATACCTGATAGAGTGCACGGCTAAGGACGTTCTTCTCAACATCACGCCCAGCACGCATCATATCTTCTGCCGAATAGGTGTGATCGACGTGGATAACATCTTGCATAATGATCGGGCCTTCATCCAGGCTATCGTTAACATAATGCGCGGTGGCACCAATGATCTTCACTCCGCGTTCATAAGCCTGATGGTAAGGTCGGGCACCGATAAAGGCTGGTAGAAATGAATGGTGAATGTTAATCACCTGATTAGGGTAATGCTGAACAAAAGCAGGGGTAAGCACACGCATATACTTAGCCAAGACCACATAATCAGGCTGGTATTGGTCGATTTGTGCAATCATTTTCTGATCGTGTTGCTCACGTGTCAGTCCTTCGTGACTAACCAAGTGAAACGGGATGTCAAAACGTTCAACCAAGGGTTGCAGGGTCGTATGGTTACCAATGACGGCGGCAATCTCTACATCTAAGCCACCATAGGCGCTTTTCATCAGGAGGTCGCCCAGGCAGTGAGCCTCTTTGGTGACCAAGACCACAATACGGCGGCGACTGGCACTTTGCAGTTCACGGACAGACCCTTCTGGCAAAGCACCATCCAGATCAGCCAGTAAGGTCGCATTATTGAAGATCCCTTCAAGCTCAGTACGCATAAAGAAGCGACCGGTGAGATGATCAACGAATTCGTTATTTTGCACGATGTTAAGTTCATGCTTGTAACAAATATTGGTGATCTTGGCGATCAACCCCTTTGCGTCAGGGCAGAGGGTACGTAAAATTTTTCTTTGTAGGTTTTGGTGTGGCATAGGTTTGTCGATCCTGTCTGTTACTTGACTTACGGGCTCACTGCCCACAGCACTTTTTATACTTTTTGCCTGAACCGCAGGGGCAAATTGAATTTCTACCAAGCTGAGGCCTGGTTCCGTCGATATAGTACCAACGGTGTTCAAGACGAAGAAAGCGCGAACGCTCATGCATCATCTTGGACGAGTGACCACTTTCAGTAAAACGGGCGATGAATTCAACAAAGCCTTCATCAACGTTGTTGCCGATGGTTTCCTCCACGATGGTCAACCCAAACCACTCGGTGTTGGCAAAACTACTGATAATAGCACTACGCCATGATTCGGCCCGGCAGTCTGGGTGCCAAGTGGCAATGAGATAATCGACATTTTGTAACACATAAGCTGAGTATCTGGAACGCATCAATCTGAGCGGTGATGGTGCGAATTGTTCACCGGTTATCAAGGGTTGACAGCAAGTGTGGTAGGTTAACCCGCTGCAACAAGGGCATAAATCAGTCAAAATAATGTCTCAATTGATTGTTCTGGTGATTATCGAATGGGATAGATTTATTTTATCGGTTATCTCACTCTTCGGGGGCTTGTTGCCATTCACCTCACTCGAAATCTGGGCATGGGTCGCGCAAAATAGAGCCCAAGCTAAAATTAACACATACCCAGTGCCATCCAAGCTGCAGAAAAGTTGGCATAGCTTGGAGGCCAGACATATGTTACCTAACATTATTGGTAAGTGGCAATCTACGTTGGCGTCAGGGCTGGGTGAATTTATTGTGCAAAGGATAAGCTAATAATGCGGAAAGTAAAAATTGGGCTGGCGTTAGGGGCTGGGGCTGCTAAAGGTTGGGCTCATATTGGCGTGATCAATGCGCTTAAAGAACAAGGTATTGAAATAGATATTGTTGCTGGTTGTTCCGTTGGTGCATTGGTTGGGGCGACATTTGCTACTCACCGACTTGATGCGATGGAGACCTGGGTACGCTCATTCAGTTATTGGGATGTTATCAAATTGATGGATTTATCCTGGCAACGCGGGGGTCTGCTACGTGGTGAGCGGGTATTTAGTACGGTTGGCAAGTTGCTGAAGATTGATGATATTGCTGATTGTTCACTCAAATTTGGTGCGGTGACAACCAACCTCAGTACCGGGCGTGAGTTGTGGATGACTAAAGGGAATATTCATCAGGCTATTCGCGCGTCCTGCAGTATGCCCGGGTTATTATCACCGGTGTGGCTTGATGGCTATTGGTTGGTTGATGGTGCGCTGGTGAACCCGCTTCCCATTTCGCTGACCCGGGCGATGGGAGCCGATATCGTTATTGCTGTCGACTTACAGCATGATACACATTTGAGGAAGAATGAGCTGCTTTCAATGCATAGCGATAACCTAGAAACTGATAATATGGCTCATAACGATGAGGCAGGGAACTGGCGCGAACGTTTGCGTGAACGTATCAATAAAGTGACACAGAAAAAAGTCAATGTGACCCCCACTGTCATGGAGATCATGAGCGCGTCCCTTCAGATGCTGGAGAGCCGGGTGAAGAGAACCCGTATGGCAAACGATCCGCCTGATGTGCTGATCCAACCTTATTGTCCACAAATCTCAACGTTGGATTTTCACCGCGCCAGTGAGGCGATAGAGGCGGGCAAGCTGGCGGTAGAAAAGCAGATGGAGATGTTGGCACCATTAATAAAAAATAAATAATTACCGGCCCTTGTGGTGGTAATGGTGCTGTTTCGGATATTTCTGCAAGCACAAGTGACTATTATGAGCCACTATTACAATATGAAAAAGGAAGAGGCTCGGCCGATGGTACAACCACTGATTAACAAGCGCATCTTGATTGTTGAGGACGAGCAGGTGTTTCGTTCCGTGCTGGTTGGTTATCTTGAGTCTTTAGGCGCGCAGACCTATGAAGCGGAAAATGGTTTGCAGGCGTTGGCTGCTGTCGAAAAGGAAAAGCCAGAGCTGATACTCTGCGATCTTGCCATGCCCGAAATGGATGGCATTCAGTTCGTTGAACATTTACGTTTGCAAGGTATACAGACACCGGTGCTGGTCATCTCCGCGACCGATAAAATGGCGGATATTGCCAAGGTATTACGCTTGGGCGTTCAGGATGTCCTGTTGAAGCCCTTGAACGACCTAAATCGTTTGCGGGAAACGGTACTGGTGTGTCTCTATCCCAAGATGTTCACTTCTCAGGCTATTGAAGAAGCAGAATTATTTCACGACTGGGGCGTGCTGAGCCAAAATCCTTCAGAAGCGGCGAGATTGCTCAAACAGTTACAACCACCAGTACAGCAGAACATAGCGGGTTGCCGTATTAACTATCGCCAATTGACCGTCGGTGACAACCCAGGTTTAGTGTTGGATATTGCTGCATTGTCGGAGAAAGATCTGGCTTTTTATTGCCTGGATGTGACCCGTGCCGGTGAAAATGGTGTAATGGCTGCATTGTTATTGCGTGCTTTATTTAATGGTTTGTTGCGCGACCATCTGGCGAATCAGCAGCAGCGCCTGCCGCAAATGTCAGCGTTGTTGCGGCAGGTTAATCAGTTATTACACCAAGGTAAATTAGAAGGTCAATTTCCATTATTGGTTGGTTATTATCATGCAGAAGATAAGAACCTGGTTTTGATTTCTGCGGGTTTGCATGCCAATGTCAATACAGGTGATAACCAGATTCAATTAGCTAACGGTGTGCCCTTAGGAACATTGGAGTCGACTTACATGAATCAGATCAGTCAGCACTGTGAGGCTTGGCAATGCCAGGTTTGGGGGAGTGGCGGGCGGTTACGTCTGATGCTGACCAGTGAATGAGAAGTTAATAGTGTCACTACCCCCTATTAAAGGTGATCGCTCAGGCGGTCACCGAACTCAATGATAGTCGTCACTGTTTTTCCTTCTGGTCGTGTGACTGTTTTTAAATAATCCATACCCTTAGGATTCGCGTTGTCCTCTTATTCAATTCTGTAACAATTTGCTGCGAGAGGAGGATATTTGCACTTAAGCTGATGCTCAATCGATTTAACCTGATATACTTCGCAGGTTTTTTTTGATTGCAGAATAAGCTCATCATTTGAGCTCGTATTGAGAGAGGAAGATATGTCTGCTTTAAATACCAAAGTCAGAAAAGCGGTTATCCCGGTTGCCGGCTTAGGAACAAGGATGTTACCTGCGACCAAAGCGATCCCCAAAGAGATGCTACCTTTGGTTGATAAACCGTTGATTCAGTACATAGTCAATGAGTGTATCGCTGCAGGGATCAATGAAATTATATTGGTCACCCATTCCTCTAAAAATTCTATTGAGAACCATTTTGATACCAGTTTTGAGCTTGAAGCGATCCTGGAAAAACGTGTGAAGCGTCAGTTGTTGGATGAGGTTCAATCTATTTGTCCGAAAGGTGTGACAGTGATGCAGGTACGCCAAGGGGTGGCTAAAGGGCTTGGTCACGCCATTCTCTGCGCTTATCCGCTGGTTGGGGATGAACCGGTTGCTGTCGTGTTACCTGATGTGATCCTTGATGCATACAGTGCGGATCTGGAAAAAGAGAATATGCATGAGATGTTGCAGCGCTTCCAACAGTCAGGGATCAGCCAGATTATGGTTGAACCGGTGCCGCATCATGATGTAGGAAATTACGGAGTCATTGATTGCCAAGGTTATGCGCTCCAGCCGGGTGAGAGTGCACCTATGGTGGGCGTGGTGGAAAAACCGTCGCCAGAACGAGCGCCTTCTAATTTAGCCATTGTTGGTCGTTATGTGCTTTCTGCCGATATCTGGCCCCTACTGGCCAAGACGCCAACTGGGGTAGGCGATGAAATTCAATTGACTGACGCTATTGATATGCTGATGCAGAAAAAGCCTGTTGAAGCCTACCATATTAAGGGTAAGAGCCACGATTGTGGCAATAAATTAGGCTATATGCAGGCTTTTGTTGAGTATGGCATGCGACACGCTACCCTGGGTAAAGATTTTTCTGCATGGCTGCAACAGTTATTGGCACGTAAAGAGAAGTAACTGCATAACCTTTTGTTAAATTTTTAGAGCTAGGATTATCTAATGAAAGTGACAGTTTTCGGTATAGGTTATGTTGGCCTAGTGCAAGCCGCCGTTCTGGCGGAAGTAGGGCATGATGTAATGTGTATAGATATTGATGAAAATAAGGTTGAAAATCTCAAAAAAGGCAATATCCCGATCTTCGAGCCAGGTTTGGTGCCATTGGTCCAGCAAAACTATGAAGCCAGCCGTTTAGGTTTTACCACCGATGCCAAGCTGGGGGTTGCTCATGGCGCTATCCAGTTTATTGCTGTAGGAACACCACCGGATGAAGATGGTTCTGCAGATCTGCAATATGTCACGGCGGTGGCGCGAACCATAGCCGAGTATATGACCGAGCCTAAAGTGGTCATCGATAAGTCCACTGTTCCGGTGGGTACTGCCGATAAAGTGCGTGAAGTGATGAGTGAAACACTGCGCAAGCGTGGCAGTAATATTACGTTTGATGTGGTTTCAAACCCTGAATTTCTTAAAGAAGGGGCTGCTGTTGCTGATTGCATGCGTCCTGAGCGCATTGTTATCGGTACCGATAATAAAGATGTTATTGAGCCATTGCGTGAATTGTACGAACCCTTTAACCGCAATCATGACCGCATGATCCTGATGGATATCCGCAGTGCCGAGCTAACCAAGTATGCCGCGAACTGTATGTTGGCGACAAAAATCAGCTTTATGAACGAAATTGCCAACCTGGCGGAGATGCTGGGGGCAGATATTGAAAAGGTTCGTAAGGGTATAGGTTCTGATTCGCGCATTGGTTACCACTTTATTTATCCTGGTTGTGGTTATGGTGGCTCCTGTTTCCCGAAAGACGTCCAGGCGTTGATTCGAACTGCGGAGCATATCGGTTATCAACCGAAACTGTTGCAGGCGGTAGAGCAGGTTAATGTGCAACAGAAATACAAGCTGACCCAGTTTATCCAACATCATTTTTCTAATGATGTGAAAGGTAAAACCTTTGCCTTGTGGGGATTAGCGTTTAAGCCTAATACTGATGATATGCGCGAGGCTTCTAGCCGGGTGTTGATGGAAACCCTGTGGGAACTTGGGGCTAGTGTCCAGGCTTATGACCCTGAAGCCATGGCGGAAGCACAACGTATCTATGGTCAGCGTGCTGATCTAACATTGATGGGTACCAAGGAAGCCGCATTACAAGGCGCGGATGCTCTGGTGATTTGTACCGAATGGCAAAATTTTCGTGCTCCCGACTTTGATATCATCAAGCAATCACTAAGACATCCGGTGATTTTTGATGGGCGCAATCTGTATGATCCTGAACGCCTGAAAGCTCGTGGTTTTACTTATTACGGTATTGGCCGTGGTGCATCGATTAAGCCGGTTATTTAGAGGTGAGCATGAAATTCCTGGTTACAGGCGCTGCAGGATTTATTGGTTATCACGTAACGGAGCGTTTGTTGTCAGCCGGGCATCAAGTTGTTGGTATAGACAACCTTAATGATTATTATGATGTCAGGCTTAAGCTGGCTCGCCTCGATTTGCTGGCCAATAAGCCAGCATTTAAGTTTATAAAATTGGATTTAGCGGATAGTAATGGCATAGCGCAACTTTTTGTCGAGCACCAATTTGAGCGTGTTATTCATCTGGCCGCTCAAGCCGGGGTGCGTTACTCATTAGATCATCCTTTAGCTTATGCCGACTCGAACCTGATAGGACATTTGAACATTCTTGAAGGGTGTCGGCAGAATAAAGTCGGACACTTGTTATACGCTTCTTCCAGTTCGGTATATGGTCTTAATCGTAAGTTGCCATTTTCGACGGAGGACTCGGTTGATCATCCCATTTCATTGTATGCCGCAACCAAGAAAGCCAATGAGCTGATGTCTCACAGCTATTCACACTTATATGGCCTGCCGACCACCGGTTTGCGCTTTTTCACCGTATATGGCCCTTGGGGCCGTCCTGATATGGCGTTATTCAAGTTTACTAAATCGATGTTAGCGGGTGAACAAATAGATGTATATAACTACGGTGAAATGTATCGTGATTTTACTTACATCGATGATATTGCCGAAGCTGTGGTGTTGTTACAAGCGATAGTGCCTAAACCTAATCCTCATTGGACTGTGGAACAGGGTTCTCCAGCGACAAGTTCTGCGCCATACCGTATTTATAATATCGGTAATAGTACCCCAGTGAAACTAATGTCATATATTCATGCTCTCGAGGCTGCTCTTGGAATCATTGCTCATAAGAATATGTTGCCAATGCAACCTGGTGATGTAATGGATACTAATGCAGATACTGAAGAACTCTATCAAGCTATCGGCTTTAAGCCGGAAACGAGTGTGGAAGAAGGTGTTAAGCGATTTGTTGAATGGTATAAGACATTTTATAATATTCAGTAAGTGAACGATTAAACAGGGGGCATGTTGCCCCTTTTTTGTGGTTGCCGCATGCTGGTCGGATTATTTGAGCATTGTCAGGCGAGCTTTTGCTAGATGTAAAAAAGGCTCCGGTGGGAGCCTTTTGAGTAACCTAATAGCTATTACAGCAGGAAATCGTCAAGAGATTTGCCTTGCTCTTCGATAGCTTTTTTGATTACAGCTGGGGTACGGCCCTGGCCAGTCCAGGTTTTCATTTCACCGTTTTCATCTTTATATTGGTATTTTGCAGGGCGTGCAGCGCGCTTAGCTTTACCAGACACTTTAGTTGCCGCTATAGTTTGTAGCAACTCGTTCGGATCAATACCATCAGCAATTAGCATTTCACGGTATTGTTGCAGTTTGCGCGTACGCTCTTCAATTTCTGCTTGAGCTTGGGTATCTTCTTCACGACGCTCGTTAACAACTACTTCCAGTTTTTCGAGCATCTCTTCCAATGTTTCTAAGCTGCACTCTCTTGCTTGTGCACGCAGAGTACGGATGTTGTTCAAAATCTTTAATGCTTCGCTCATTGTCCTAGTCTCAAATTATATTAGTGGGGGCATTAACGTAATAATAGAGTGCTATTTTCTTTTCTGCAATAGCCAAATGAACATCAGTTACTAAATTTATCTTTAAAAAAGCAATAATGATAACTGAACACCTAATATAGTCTGAGAATCTGACAATCCCTCGACATATTGTTGAGTCAAATTTACAACACTCAAGCGCAGGTGTGTTGTGGTAAAAGTCGTTTTGTTCGTACATCTCAATTCCATATACATATCATGTCGCAAGTAACATATGTGGTGTGACCTCTGCACACCAGGCTACGGGCTTTCCTTTGTACAGAGAAGGTGTTCTATGTGGTTCTAATATTAATCGTTATAGATTTAACTCACTATTTAATGAAATCACTATCCTGTTAGTCACCGGGGATTTGTTGTTCTCCTATTATACTTACAAATAATGGGTGTGACCGGAAGGACACCGGCGGGTCATCCATTAGTGAGGGTTGGTAACAGAGTGCAGAACTGGCGGGGTGCAGCAAACAGGTAGGTCACTTGAAGTATGATAAGAATATACTCACGATGCCTAAGTTGCAGCCGTATCGACGCAATGTCCTCAAGTCAGCACATTGTTGTCTATGAGATTGAGCATTCATTAGATTCTTGCCTACTTGTGCCTCGAATTATTTAGAATACGCATAACTATTAATGAGTTTGATTAATCAATAGGAATTATTAGTTGTGACACGAGGACCAGATCATCCTGAAAATAGTCGGGGAATGAGCTTGGATGATAAGGACTCCTTCTGAAAATCTGACGAGTGACTAATGTGAAGATAATGAATGGGTCATAAGCTGAGTATATCAGTTAGATATGATAGACTATCGGCCTGTATCTTTGACCAATATCTCATATTTCTACTGCCGGGTTTCGATTTTATGGCTCAACTTTATTTTTACTACTCCGCAATGAATGCAGGAAAGTCTACAGCACTATTACAATCTTCATATAATTATCAAGAACGTGGTATGCGCACACTGGTGTTTACTGCCGAGTTCGACCATCGTTTTGGTGCTGGGAAAGTGAGCTCCAGAATTGGGCTCTCGACACCCGCCTTACTGTATAATAAGAGCACTCAGTTGTTTACGATGATCAAGCAAGAGCATCTGCACCAACCCGTGCACTGTGTTTTGGTTGATGAGAGTCAATTTCTGACCAAAGAGCAGATTGCCGCATTGTGTAAAGTCGTTGACCAGTTAGATATTCCGGTATTGTGTTATGGGCTACGTACCGATTTTCGCGGTGAATTATTTGTTGGCAGCCAATACTTGCTGGCTTGGGCTGACAAGTTGGTTGAATTAAAAACTATTTGTCACTGTGGTCGCAAAGCCACCATGGTTTTGCGGTTGGGGGCGGATGGCAAAGTGGTGCATACAGGGGAACAAGTGGTTATTGGTAGTAATGAAAGTTATCTATCGGTCTGTCGCAAGCATTATCAGGAAGCGATAACCGGCCAAGAGTAATGCCGCTATTGCTGCGCAGGCGAATCTGAGTATTGCTCAAAATCACAGGATATCTCTTTTGACAGACATTAACCCACCCACATGTGGCTTTCATTTATATGACCTACACAGCCATACCACTGCTTCGGATGGTTATTTGACACCCACGCAATTGGTTCGGCGGGCTGTTGAAATGAACGTCAGTGTCTTGGCGATTACCGATCACGACACTACCGATGGGTTGGCAGAAGCAAGCGTTGCGATTGTCGAACTCTCGCTGCCGTTGCAGTTAATCTCGGGGGTCGAAATTTCCACAGTATGGGAAAATCACGAAATCCATATTGTTGGGTTAGGGGTTGAAGTTGGACATGCTGCACTAGTACAACTTCTTGCCGAACAAACAGCACGACGTCATCGACGTGCACATGAAATTGGCCAGCGATTAGCCAAGGCAAATATTAAGGATGCTTACGCAGGGGCACAAAAACTGGCGGGAACAGGGGCGGTTACTCGTGGCCACTTTGCTCGCTATCTGGTGCAAATTGGCGTAGCGGATAACTTGGCTCAGGTCTTCAAGCGGTATCTGGCAAAAGGGAAAACCGGCTATGTTCCACCACAGTGGTGTACAATAGAACAGGCGATTAATGTTATTCATCAATCAGGGGGGCAAGCGGTATTGGCTCACCCTGGACGTTATGATTTAACTGCTAAATGGCTTAAGCGCTTGTTGGCCTATTTTACTGAGAGTGGTGGTGATGCCATGGAGATAGCTCAGTGCCAACAAGCGCCTAATGAACGTATATTGTTGGCAAAATATGCACAGGACTACCAACTGCTGGCCTCTCAGGGGTCTGACTTTCATCAACCCTGTTCTTGGATTGAACTTGGGCGTAAGCTATGGTTACCCGGTGGTGTAGAGCCGGTGTGGCGTGACTGGTCACCACCTCAACAGGGCAGATTCAACAGGGCAGAGTAGTATTTTGATTTCATGCGGACTGGTTATGCGTGAGAGTATTATTTTCAGGAGCAACAGATGGGCCAGTTATTTTATATTCACCCGGATAACCCGCAGCCGCGTTTGATTAATCAGGCGGTGGATGTACTGCGCAAGGGGGGGGTGATTGTCTATCCAACCGATTCTGGTTATGCATTGGGTTGCAAATTGGAAGAAAAGACAGCAATGGAACGTATCTGTCGTATTCGGCAATTGGATGGCAACCATAATTTTACCTTAATGTGTCGCGATTTGTCTGAGCTGTCGACTTATGCTTATGTGGATAACACGTCATTTCGATTGATCAAAAATAATACGCCTGGCAGTTATACCTTTATTTTAAAAGCGACCAAAGAGGTGCCGCGTCGCTTGATGAACGATAAGCGTAAAACTATTGGGTTGCGTGTGCCTTCTAATCCGATTGCCCTGGCCTTATTGGATACGCTGAATGAGCCAATGATGTCGACCACATTGATGTTGCCTGGCAATGATTTTGCTGAATCTGACCCAGAAGAGATCAACGACTATCTTGGTAAACAGGTAGATCTGGTGATCCATGGTGGTTTTCTTGGTCAACAGCCGACGACGGTGATTGACCTGACCGAATCTTCACCGCAAGTGCTGCGCGAAGGTGCCGGTGATGCCTCACCGTTTCGCTAAACGGCCAGATGAAGCCAGTACCAACGGTGAATAAAATCTGTATACTGGTCACAGTTTGTGGGCCCGAATAGCATAGTTTATTTTGAGCAAAAGATAATCTTTGTCGCCATTTTTCCGATAACTGTGGTGACAAAGCCCCCCGACGCCTGTGAAGGCGACATTAGAGGTTGTTTAATGAGCGAGAAGCTACAAAAAGTATTAGCGCGGGCCGGACATGGTTCGCGCCGTGAAATCGAAACCATTATTGAGGCTGGGCGTGTCAGTGTTGACGGAAAAATCGCCAAGCTGGGTGATCGCGTTGAATTGAGTTCTTCGTTGAAAATTCGCCTGGATGGCCATCTTGTCTCGCTCAAGGAATCTGAAGCGGCGGTTTGCCGAGTGCTGGCTTATTATAAGCCAGAAGGCGAACTCTGTACGCGTAGCGATCCAGAAGGGCGCCCAACGGTATTTGAGCGTTTGCCAAAGTTACGTGGTTCACGTTGGGTTGCGGTAGGGCGACTGGATGTTAATACGTCAGGTTTATTACTCTTTACTACAGACGGTGAGCTGGCTAACCGCTTGATGCACCCTAGCCGTGAAGTTGAGCGTGAATACGCTGTGCGCGTATTTGGCCAGATTGATGACGATAAAATCAAACAATTGAGCCGGGGTGTGCAACTGGAAGATGGCCCAGCTGCATTCCGAACCATCAGTTTTCAAGGTGGTGAAGGGCTCAATCAATGGTACAACGTCACGCTGACTGAAGGGCGGAATCGTGAAGTCCGTCGTCTATGGGAAGCAGTAGGCGTGCAGGTTAGTCGCTTGATTCGTGTACGTTACGGTGATATTGACCTGCCAAAAGGGTTACCTCGTGGTGGTTGGGCCGAACTGGATTTAAAAGCAATCAACTATTTGCGTGAACTGGTAGAGTTGAAACCAGAAACCGTCAGCAAGTTGCCGGTAGAGCGTGAACGCCGTCGAGTAAAAGCTAACCAGATCCGCCGCGCAGTAAAACGCCATAGCCAAGTGGCGAGTGGTAACCGCCGTGGTGGTTCCAGCAGCAAATCAGCTCGCCCGAGCAAACGAAGCTAATGTTATTAACCGTGGCCTGATCCCAGGTCACGGTTTTCACTCTACCAGTCAATACCTTGCTGAGCTTTTATCCCAGCATCAAATGCATGTTTCACAGGTCGCATCTCGGTTACGGTATCTGCCAATTCCAGCAAATCTCGATGGCAACCGCGCCCGGTAATGATCACTGTCTGATGGGCAGGACGTTGATGTAAAGCCTGTACCACCTCCTCCAAGGCTAGATACCCATAGCTGACCATATAGGTCAGTTCGTCCAGCAGCACGATATCAAGGTGACTATCTGCCAGCATACGTTTACCCTGTTGCCAAGTGGCCAGACAGGCGGCGGTATCACTCTCTTTATTCTGTGTTTCCCAAGTAAAACCCGTGGACATAATCTGGAATTCTACGCCATGTTGCTGTAACAGGTTTTTTTCGCCATTAGGCCATTGGCCTTTGATAAATTGGATCACACCCGCTTTCATACCGTGGCCCACTGCGCGGGTGAGGGTGCCGAAAGCAGCGGTGGTTTTACCTTTGCCATTACCGGTGAACACCAGCAATAAACCGCGAACTTCCTGGGCGGCGGCAATACGGGCATCCACCTGTTCTTTAAGGCGTTGTTGACGTTGTTGGTGGCGATCTTCAGCCATGATAGTGGGTTCCTTATTCGGCAGCACCGGGTTTGCGATTGGGTTGGGCATCAAAACTTATGCCATTCTGACTTTGGCTATCTTCGCCCATAAGATACAGATAGAGTGGCATGATATCGGCAGGAGTCTTTAGTTTGTCTTTATTTTCATTGGGGAAAGCAGAAGCGCGCATTTTCGTGCGTGTTCCTCCGGGATTAATGCTGTTTACCCGCAAATTCGTGTCTTTGTACTCGTCAGCCAATACCTGCATCATGCCCTCGGTGGCAAACTTGGATACGGCATAGGCTCCCCAGTGAGCTCGCCCCAAACGACCCACACTGGAACTGGTAAAAACCAAAGAACCTGCAGGAGATTTCAGCAACAACGGCAATAGCGCCTGGGTCAGCATAAAGGTGGCATTGACATTAACCTGCATGACTTCTTGCCATTGGGTTATTGACTGCTCTGCCATGGGGGCGATGTCTCCTAATAAACCGGCATTGTGCAGCACACCATCAAGGCGAGGCACTTTGTGTGCTAATTCGTGAGCCATCTCCTGACACTGTTGTGAGGTGGTATGCAGCAGGTCGAGCGTAATAATGTGTGCGGGGGCACCGCCGTTGGCGATAATGTCTGCTCGCACTGCCTGTAATTTACCCTCAGTACGCCCCAACAACACCAACTGTGCGCCAAAGCGAGCATAAGATAATGCTGCCTCTCGACCAATGCCGTCACCTGCGCCAGTTACCAGGATAATATGTTGCTTCAGTAAGTCCGGTTTAGGTTGGTAATCCACTATAGTTCCTCACACAATGTTATTTGGTTTTTGGGACGAGCAGTGAATATACCCAAGTTCTTTTCAGTTGCAATCAACCTTACGTTACCTCGGTGGTTATACGAAGAAAGCAATGAATGTTCATTTGACCGCGACAGCGATGGTATCGATTGGCTAAAATAGGCAGGATCATATTAACAAACTGTAAATATAGGCGGGATCTGTGGAGTTTATATCTGTTTATGGCCTGTTTCTGGCCAAAGTTGCCACGGTAGTGATAGCGATTGTTGCGCTGGCGCTGCTCGCAGTGACCCTAAGGCAGAGCAAAGGCCAGCAAAAAGGGGAATTACAGCTTACCGATCTGGGTGAGCAATATCGTGAAGTACAGCGTGAAATGCGCCTGGCACGAATGGGAACTGCGGAGCAAAAAGTATGGAGTAAACAGTTTAAAAAACAGAACAAGAGTGACGAAAAGCTCAAAAAGCAGCGGGCTAAGTCGGGGGCGGTAGAAGCCAGTAAGTCTTATCTGTATGTGCTTGATTTCAAGGGCAGTATAGATGCACATGAAGTTGCCTCATTACGTGAAGAGATATCCGCTGTTCTTGCGGTGGCCACGTCCAAGGATGAAGTCTTGTTACGCCTGGAAAGTCCCGGTGGGATGGTACATGGTTATGGTCTGGCGGCTTCACAACTGGAACGGCTGCGTAAGGGGGGCATCCGCCTGACGGTGGCGGTGGATAAAGTGGCAGCCAGTGGGGGTTACATGATGGCTTGTGTCGCGGATCGCATTGTGGCGGCTCCCTTCGCCATTATTGGTTCGATCGGTGTGGTTGCGCAGATCCCTAACTTTCATCGTTTATTGAAAAAGAATGACATTGATGTTGAACTACACACAGCAGGGCAGTTCAAGCGCACATTAACACTGTTTGGCGAAAATACGCCGCAGGGCCGTGAGAAATTCTGCGAAGATTTGAATGAAACTCATGAGCTATTCAAACAATTTGTGCACCAGCAACGGCCTTCTCTGGATATTGATAGTGTGGCAACTGGCGAACACTGGTTTGGCATTCAGGCAAAGGATAAGGGCTTGATTGATGCCGTGGGTACCAGTGATGACCTGTTGATTGCCGAGATGGAAAATCATGAAGTCGTCGGGGTGTGCTATACCCGTCGTAAGCGTCTTATCGATCGTATCACCGGTAGTGCGGCAGAGAGTCTTGATCGCCTGTTGTTACGTTGGTGGCAGCGCGGTGAGAAACCGTTGCTCTAATCATCATATCAATCATGACACGGGGCACTGGCCCCGTGTCATTGAGCATGTATTGGTCAGTGACAATCCAAATGAGACTAAGTACAGTATTTAATCCGCCAGGTGGTATTTTTCAGAAAACAGATGCGCCAAATGCTTAAACATATTAAACACTGCTGTGGTCTTTGCGGTCGGTAATCCATCCGGATCTAAAAAAAACTCACCGCGGAAAACCAGCACATTACCTTTTTGTGCTACATCGGTTGCTACCATTCCCTGCAAATAGTCTTCATGTTGGCGGATGACGTTATTGGCTTCAACAAGTAGCGTTTGGCGTTCGATGGGTTGGGTATTTGTTTGCATCTGTCCTCTCCTGACAAAAAATATTAACAATATTCTATCGCGGGTTCGCTTTTATCTGCAAACCAGCCAAAACTTAGATCGCACTTTAACGGATGATTGACGTTTTTTAGACTGTAACAGGGGTGGGGTACCGAGCTTATCAATCCGTCTGTTCCTGCTGTGATAACGGTATTGGTCAGGGGGTTGTCATAGTGTTTTCCGTGCTAATTGGTTTTTTATCAGGTAGAGTGTGGCGTTTTGTGGTCCTGAGTAAAAGGGATTTTTATATCATACCGGGGCGAAAGGGGCCTGGTTTGACGGATCTGAAAATTTTTTAAAGCCAGTAAGTAGAGATATGTATTGGTTGTCAGAGCGCTAACCTCAAGTATTTTGGAGTGATATGGCTCTCATCATTGAGAGTATGGGTTGGCCTGTCAGGTCGGTCATGGGAAAAAACGGGTTGATCTCCTGCCAAAGTGTCGCAATATAAAAAAGAGAGACGAATTGCTGCGGTACGGCAAGACGAATGGCTTCTTTTTAAAGAAATAGATTAGGTAAAGGTAAATATGGGCAAAGCTCTCGTAATAGTTGAGTCCCCGGCAAAAGCCAAAACGATTAATAAATATTTAGGTAGCAGCTACGTGGTGAAGTCCAGCGTCGGCCATATACGTGATTTGCCGACCAGTGGTTCAGCCAACAAGAAAAGTGCTGACGCAGCCGAAGACAAAGCTAAAAAGAAAGTCAAGAAAGATGAAAAAGTGGCCTTGGTCAACAGGATGGGGGTCGATCCTTACCACGGCTGGCAGGCGAATTATGAAATTCTGCCGGGTAAAGAAAAAGTTGTCGCAGAGTTAAAATCCTTAGCTCAAAACGCGGACCACATTTACCTTGCAACGGACCTTGACCGCGAAGGGGAAGCCATTGCCTGGCACCTGCGGGAAGTGATTGGTGGGGATGAGAAGCGCTTTAGTCGTGTGGTGTTTAACGAAATCACCCAAAACGCCATTCAACAGGCGTTTCAAGCACCGGGTGAACTGAATATCGCTCGGGTCAATGCACAACAGGCACGTCGCTTTATGGACCGCGTTGTGGGTTACATGGTATCACCGCTGCTGTGGAAAAAGATCGCTCGCGGCTTATCTGCCGGTAGAGTGCAGTCCGTTGCCGTGCGGCTGGTGGTAGAACGTGAGCGTGATATCAAGGCTTTTGTGCCAGAAGAGTATTGGCAATTGCATGCTGACTTACAGGCAACTGACGATACGATGCTGCAGATGGAAGTCACCCATGCTCACGATAAACCATTCAAACCGGTTAATCGTGAGCAGACCTACGCGGCGGTTACCGCGTTGGAAAACGCGCGTTATCGGGTGCAGGATCGGGAAGACAAACCCACCAGCAGCAAGCCAGGTGCTCCGTTTATAACATCCACACTCCAGCAGGCTGCCAGTACCCGCCTGAGTTTTGGCGTGAAGAAAACCATGATGATGGCGCAACGTCTGTATGAAGCGGGTCACATCACCTATATGCGTACTGACTCTACCAATTTGAGTCAAGATGCACTCAATATGGTGCGCGATTATATTGGCGATAATTTTGGCGATAAATATCTGCCGAAAGCAGCTAATCAGTATAGTAGCAAAGAGAACTCTCAAGAAGCCCACGAGGCCATTCGTCCTTCTGATGTCAATGTATTGGCAGATCAGTTGAAAGACATGGAAGCGGATGCACAAAAGCTGTATCAACTTATCTGGCGCCAGTTCGTTGCTTGTCAGATGACACCTGCGCAGTATGATTCGACGACGCTAACGGTAAAAGCGGGTGATTTCCAATTACGCGCCAAAGGGCGCACATTGCGTTTTGATGGTTGGACCAAAGTGATGCCTGCATTGCGCAAAGGTGATGAGGACCGCACATTACCGTTTGTCGAAGTGGGTTCTGATTTAGCGTTGCAGAAGTTGCTACCAAGTCAGCATTTTACCAAGCCAGCAGCACGTTACAGTGAAGCATCGCTGGTTAAAGAGCTGGAAAAACGTGGTATTGGGCGTCCATCAACCTATGCCTCGATCATCTCAACGATTCAGGACCGTGGTTATGTCCGGGTTGAGAACCGCCGTTTCTATGCGGAAAAGATGGGGGAAATTGTTACCGATCGTCTGGAAGAAAACTTCCGTGAGCTGATGAATTACGACTTTACTGCGCGCATGGAAGATGAATTGGATCAGGTTGCCAATAACCATGCGGAATGGAAGGCGGTGCTGGACGAATTCTTTGTAGATTTTAGTGCACAGCTGGAAACTGCGGAAAAAGATCCGCAAGAGGGCGGTATGCGCCCCAACCAGATGGTAATGACCAGTATCGATTGCCCGACCTGCGCCCGAAAAATGGGCATTCGCACCGCCAGTACCGGGGTGTTTCTGGGCTGTTCGGGTTATGCATTGCCGCCTAAAGAGCGCTGTAAAACGACGATCAACCTGGTACCAGAAGCCGAAATTCTCAATATCCTCGAAGGTGATGAGGCGGAGGCAAATGCATTACGTGCTCGCTGTCGTTGCCAGAAATGTGGCACAGCGATGGATAGTTATCTCATTGATAACCAGCGTAAACTGCATGTCTGTGGTAACAATCCGGCCTGTGACGGTTACACCATTGAAGAGGGTGAGTTCCGCATAAAAGGCTATGATGGACCGATAGTTGAGTGTGAAAAATGCGGCTCTGAAATGCATCTTAAGATGGGGCGTTTCGGGAAATATATGGGTTGTACCAACGAAAATTGCAAAAATACCCGCAAAATTCTACGCAATGGTGATGTTGCTCCTCCTAAAGAGGATCCAGTACCATTACCTGAACTGCTATGCGAAAAATCAGATGCTTACTTCGTATTGCGTGATGGTGCCGCAGGGGTATTTTTAGCGGCCAATACTTTCCCGCGCTCACGTGAAACTCGTGCGCCATTAGTGGAAGAATTGGTGCGCTTTAAAGATCGTTTGCCTGAAAAACTGTGCTATCTAGCTGAGGCACCAGTTGCTGACCCTGAGGGTAACAAGACACTGGTCCGCTTTAGTCGTAAAACCAAGCAACAATATATCTCTTCAGAAAAAGAGGGGAAGGCCACCGGTTGGTCAGCTTTTTACGTTGACGGCAAATGGGTGGAAAGTAAGAAGTAAAATTGTGCTTATGTAGGCGATCTTTTCATCATGATGTATTGAATCAATACCTAAAAACCAGCCAACAGGCTGGTTTTTTGTCGGTTCCATGGCGTGTAAACAGGATATTTTCCCTGTTGTCCGGTTTTGCAGCACAGTGGTTGATAATAAAGGGCTGTCCGGTGAGGCAACGTTTTAGTTAATGCTGCTTCATTATAGAATGGTTATATAAAATTTTTTTTTATCTCAAAAATTCATTAGTGATGGCGATTATTTCAGCTTTCCATGATAAGGTTGGCGGTATTCAAACTCAGTATTACCCTGCAGTTTGAATAACGATGGCTATAGCATATCAGGTGGACGCAGAGATACCTGGCTGCGGATAAACCGCAGGTTTAACCTTGGATGGTATAAGATATGAAATTGCAACAACTTCGTTACATTGTCGAGGTGGTTAATCATAATCTCAATGTCTCTTCTACAGCAGAAGGTCTCTATACCTCGCAGCCGGGTATCAGTAAGCAAGTCAGAATGCTGGAAGATGAGTTGGGCATTCAGATTTTCGCCCGCAGTGGTAAGCATCTTACTCAGGTAACACCTGCAGGCCAGGAAGTTATCCGCATTGCCCGCGAAGTTTTGTCCAAAATTGATGCCATTAAAGCTGTGGCTGGTGAACACACTTACCCAGATAAAGGGTCATTGTATGTTGCTACTACCCATACACAGGCTCGCTATGCGTTACCCAATGTGATTAAAGGTTTTATTGAGCGTTACCCGCGTGTATCTCTGCATATGCATCAAGGCTCACCTACGCAAATAGCAGAAGCGGTTGCCAAAGGGGGCGCTGATTTTGCCATAGCGACAGAGGCTCTGCATCTGTACAGCGATTTAGTGATGTTACCCTGTTACCATTGGAATCGGGCGGTGGTTGTGAAACCCGATCATCCATTAGCGGGCAAGAACCATATCACCATTGAAGAGTTGGCTGCTTACCCCATCGTCACTTATACCTTCGGTTTTACCGGCCGTTCAGAGTTGGATGTGGCCTTTAACCATGCGGGGTTGACGCCGCGTATCGTATTTACTGCCACCGATGCGGATGTGATCAAAACCTATGTGCGTTTGGGGCTTGGCGTGGGGGTTATCGCCAGCATGGCCGTGGACCCGGTGCTGGACCCTGACTTGGTTACCGTGGATGCGCGGGATATTTTCACCTACAGTACAACCAAGATCGGTTTTCGTCGCAGTACCTTCCTACGTAGTTATATGTACGATTTTATTCAACGGTTTGCACCCCATCTGACACGAGATGTGGTTGATAGTGCGGTGGCATTGCGGACTAACGATGAGATAGAGGCGATGTTTAAAGATATCAAACTGTTGGTCAGGTAGTTTTACTTATTACAGCCCGTTAATTTCAACAGGAGGTGTTCCCTCCTGTTTGGTCTCAAGTCATACCGGCGATGTTATTGGCGGTTAAGCAAGTGCCCCATCTTACTGGCCTTGGTTTGGAGATAGTGTTCGTTTTTCGGGTTACGGCCAACAATCAACGGGACACGCTCAGTGATATTAATCCCTGCTTCGCTGAGGATTTTGACCTTTTCCGGATTATTAGTCAGCAAACGAACTGCACTCACACCTAATAGTTTGAACATATCCGCACACAGGGTGAAGTCGCGTTCATCTGCGGCAAAACCGAGTTGATGATTGGCTTCCACGGTATCCGCCCCTTTATCTTGTAAAGCATAAGCGCGGATTTTGTTGAGTAGACCGATATTACGGCCTTCTTGTCGGTGATAAAGCAAAATACCTCGACCTTCCTCAGCAATTTGTGCCATTGCTGCTTTCAATTGGAAACCACAGTCACAACGTAGGCTGAAAAGGGCATCACCGGTTAAACATTCAGAATGGACTCGTGACAGGACCGGCGTTTCATCGGAAATATCACCGAATACGAGTGCCAAATGATCGTGTCCGGTTGCCAGTTCTTCGAATCCCACCATCAGAAACTCTCCCCATGGTGTTGGCAGTTTGGCCTCGGCTACACGTTTTAGCTGCATATTACTCTCCACAAACCTATTCGGTAAAATCACTACGAGCATCCTACGTCTGGAACAGGAAACTGACCAGAACTATCCTCATATTACTGGAAACTGCCGTGTCGTTGGCCGCATATGTTTACTTTCAATATTGATCGGCAACTTGAATGGACCTGGATACAAAATGGCAATGAGTAGATGTGGTTCATTCATGTTGAGTATTTTGCCACAACTTTCAGCCAAGGGATGCTCAGCAAAGCAGCACCTAGCCATTTATCTCGCTATTTTTGCTTTAGATTTCTTGAGAGTATCGTGATGCAGGATGATAATAAGTGACGGCGTAACAAGATGGGCGGATAATTGCTTGTGCTATCTACTTAATTTAATGAGTGTTGTTGCGTTCATAAGATTGTTACACTGCCGGATAAAGCGAGTGGAAGGATAATTAAATGTTAGCGATTATTAAACGTACTCTTGGCGGCGGTGTTTTACTGCTGTTGTTGCCACTGGCAGTTTGGTTTTCAAGCTGGCAGTGGCAACCTGGCGGTAATGAAAAAGTTCTGAAAGTGCTGTACTGGGTGACAGAAACGGTCTCGATACCTTGGGGAATATTGACCAGCCTGCTTCTTGGCGGTTGGTTTATTTGGTGTTTGCGTTTTCCCCCCAAAGCGTCAATCGGCATTTTTATGCTGCTGATGATGGCGATGCTCAGTGGGCAGGGCATTAAGTCAGTGATGAAAGAGTGGAAACAGGAGCCCAGGCCATTTGTGGTGTGGTTAGAGGCTAACTACCACATTGATGAAAAAAGCTTTTATTCACTACCAAGAAAAGCGCGCAGTATGTTGGTAAAAGAGCAGTTGCAGGATCAACAGGATGTGCCCGTATGGCTAATGAACCATTGGCAATCTGAAACTGGCTTTGCTTTTCCCTCAGGGCATACGTTATTTGCATCAACTTGGGCTTTGTTGGGTGTCGTGATGCTTTGGCCACGTAGACGTTATAAAACGGTGGTGCTACTGATGCTTTGGGCAGGTGGTGTGATGGCCAGTCGTTTGTTACTGGGCATGCACTGGCCAAAAGATTTGATGATGTCGGTCGTTATCAGCGGGCTACTTGTGGCAATCGTCGGCTTTTTGGCCTTACGTTGGTTTGGTCCATTCAGCGAACATGAGAAGTAACGGTATCTATGTGTGCAACCATGCTTGATGATGGCAGTAGTTGATAATCAAGGGTGATTTTTCTGCCAGATCGTATACAGATATCGGGTATTATGGTGTAGCAGGCTTTCCTTGCCATGATGGGAAATGCTACCTTAAAGCTTATAAAGGGAAATGCCTGATATTGCTGACTGCCAACGGGATAGTCAGCAAATATTGAGGTTAAAGTTCATCCGATTGACTCGGCACAGCGGGGAATAGTGTGAAATATTTACTGATTTTTATATTGGTTCTGGTGATCTTTGTAATCTCAATTACATTGGGGGCGCATAATGATCAAATCGTGAACTTCAACTATTTAGTGGCACAAGGCGAATATCGCCTCTCCACGTTGTTAGCTATCCTGTTTGCCAGTGGTTTTATGCTGGGATGGCTTATTTGCGGGTTATTTTACCTGCGGATACGTATTGCACTGGGGCGGGCTGAAAGGAAAATTAAGAGGTTGGAATTACAACTTGAGACACCTGCCGAGCCAGTGTCTTTACCTGCTACCAGCAAGGAATAATCTTTTATGTTAGAACTGCTGTTTCTGTTGCTACCTGTAGCTGCCGCTTACGGTTGGTACATGGGGCGCAGAAGTGCTCAGCAGGATAAAGAGCAGGAAGCTAATCGTTTGTCACGAGAATATGTGGCGGGTGTTAACTTTCTGCTTTCCAACCAGCAGGATAAAGCGGTCGATCTCTTCCTAGATATGTTGAAAGAGGATAGTAATACCGTTGAAGCCCATCTGACACTGGGTAATCTGTTCCGCTCGCGTGGTGAAGTTGACCGTGCCATCCGTATTCATCAGGCACTGATGGAAAGTGCTTCACTCTCCTTTGAACAACGTCTTTTGGCTGTTCAGCAACTAGGCCGTGACTATATGGTCGCCGGGTTGTATGACCGCGCCGAAGATATGTTCAGTCAGTTAATTGATGAGGAAGACTTCCGTGTTTCAGCTTTGCAACAATTGTTGGTGATCTATCAGGCGACCAGTGAGTGGCAGAAAGCCATCGAGATGGCGGAAAAACTGGCAAAACTTGGTAATGATAAGCAGCGTATAGAAATTGCTCACTTTTATTGTGAATTGGCACTGCAAGCGTTAGGCGGAGACGATTTAGACAAGGCGATGACTCTGTTAAAGCGTGCTGCTGCGGCCGATAAACAATGTGCTCGTGTGTCGATCATGTTTGGCCGCATCTATATGGCGCAAGAGGAGTATTCCCAAGCGCTAGATGCTTTGACGCCTGTTCTGGTTCAAGATAAAGAGTTGGTCAGTGAGGCATTGCCTATGCTGCATGAGTGCTACTCGCATTTACCTCAGCAGCAGCAAGAGTGGGTGGATTATCTTAAACGTTGTGTTGAGGAAAATAGCGGTGCCACAGCAGAATTGATGCTGGCTGAGGTGATCGAACAACGTGATGGGCGTGATGTGGTGCAGGCCTATATCAATCGCCAATTACAGCGCCACCCGACAATGCGGCTGTTCTATCGCTTGATGGATTATCACCTGGCGGATGCAGAAGATGGCCGTGCCAAGGAAAGTCTGCTGTTGTTGCGTGACATGGTAGGGGAGCAGATCAGCACCAAGCCACGTTACCGTTGCCATAAATGCGGCTTTACTGCGCACTCACTGTATTGGCATTGCCCTTCATGTCGAGCTTGGGCTTCTGTTAAACCGATACGTGGGCTTGATGGACAATAAAAAACGGGATAGCTAATTATCCCGTTCTATCTGGACCGTTCTACTTCTTTTTATTGCTTTTGATGCCCATTTTCAGTAATTGGCGTAACTTTTTTAGTTCTTTTTGACTGAGTGGTTGCTCAATTTTTTCTACTGTGTCCTGATTATCAATATCCTCATGCTGTGGCAGTGATTTTACTGACACAGTAAGGCTATCTTCCAATCGTTGACAAACCTCTGCACTGAGGGAAAGTTGGTTCTCCAGAGCGATGGCTTTAATTTTATCTTTCAGGTCGAGAGGGATCTTGATTGTCAGTGTTGATATTTCGTTCATGTCATTGCCTTTTTCGCCAGTGTTTCTTTTAAATTAAGGCAGTCAGGCAACAGTGTCCAGTGTGTCATAAAAAATTTATAAAAAGTGTGGTGTTGTCCGAAATAATAATGAGAGAGAAGGAGAAAGAGCCCGAAATTACGGGCTCTTGGCGTCATGCTTATTTATAGATCTCGGCACTGCCGTATAATAAATCGTTGCCACCTGCGGCGATAATACGGTAGCTAGTGGCGCCTTGTGCTGCGGCTTTTGCTGCCAGTTGCTGTTCTAGAGTGTCCAGGGTGCTAGCCTGACCAGCAGAAACCACGCCGGCTTTGGTGAGGTTCATTGATTGTTGTTGGTTGACTGATTCAGCAGCAAAACTGGTGAATGTGACCATAGACAGTACAGCGGATAAAGCAAGATATTTGATGTTATTCATGTGGTTCTCCAATTTCATTTTAGATTCGAAAGCGTGTTTCTTTCGATTGATTTAATAATAGCGTGTTCTGGCTATTTAGAAACCGGACAACCCTGACCTAGATAGTCAAAATATTTGATTAACAATTTACCTATCTTTACTACAGCTGACTTATTATGGACTAAGAGAACGAAAATAATCTGACATTGCATGACAAATAGGCGTGAAATCCGCTGTAAATTCCTTGCTAGTTAGAGATCGTGGTAGTCAACATTGCTGCTACTTGCATGACGACGGATATATCATCAGGTTAATAATCAAAACAATAACCACGGTTTAATCAGAATAAGCCAGTTGTTGTTGAAGCCAGCCCAATAGTGTTTCAACCGATGGCGTTAATCCTGTTATTTTCCGCCATATCAGGTAAATATCATTATCATCAAGTTTTGTTGCTGCCGCTAAAGAGACCAGTCGTCCCTCAGAAATAGCATCTCTAGCGAGTACAGATTTAACTAACGCAATGCCAAATCCTTGTTCTGCAGCTCGCACTAGCAATCCGGCATCATTAAATAATGCCAATTGACGACCGTAGCGTGTTTGGTGATGGGCTTGAAACCATTGCGACCAAGGTGTGGCCTCGTGCTCTAGTAGTGGCGTCTCATCGTTTCCAGCCGCAAAGGCGAGTTGCCATTTCTTGCTTATTTCTGGTGAGGCGACAGGCATGACCTCTCCAGAGGCAATAAGCTGCTTTTGTACCCCCGGCCATTGCCCATTGCCAATACGGATAGCCGCATCGAGTCCTTCGCGCTCTAAATCACGCACCACCAGCGAAGCCTCAATATCTAACACTATTTCTGGATAAGTTCGCTGAAACTCTGCCAATCTGGGTAAGAGCCAGTAGTGGGCAAATGAGGGGACCACGCTAATACGCAGGGTTCTACATGTGGCGATACGTCTACTTTGACTAATTGCTTGTTGTAAACTGACTAAAGCGGGCTCAGTGATGGCAAATAATTCACGACCTGCAGCGTTGAGTTGTATTCCGCGGCCATTACGTTCGAACAGCGGATAACCGATGGCCTGTTCAAGCTGCTTAATTTGTTGACTGATAGCACCATGAGTCAGATTAACCTGTTTAGCGGTTGCACGTAGATTCTCTAGCCGAGCAGCAATGACAAAGGTGGGTAAAAGATGGAGAGGGATACGATTATTTATCATTGGTTAAAATATCTATCCAATAAGGTTACTTTTTATCGATAGTATCACTGAAATCAATAAATTATAGTGCCATGTAACATTTAACGGATAGAAAGGAAATAACCTATGCATTGGCGCCTACAACAGGATCTTGATAATTATCCCGAAATACTCAATTGTGCAACTCAGTTAGCTCAAAATTTTCTTTCCGGATTGGACCGACGTTCGGTCTGTCCGCCATTGACGGAACAACAGATCAAACCAGATGATCAACAATTGTCACCAGAAGGAAAGGGGGCTGTGGCTGCATTAGAGTACTTTTGGCACCATTATGCCGCTGGATTATCCGCCAGTGCCGGACCACGCTATTTTGGCTTTGTCACCGGAGGCGTCACACCAGCAGCCTTGGCGGCTGACTGGTTGGTTAGCACGGTTGACCAAAATAGCCAATTGAGCCATGACACAGTCGCGGCAGCTATTGAATTGGCGACTATTGAACAACTAAAAATATTGTTGGGTTTACCCGCGCAGTTCAGCGGCAGTTTTGTTAGCGGCGCAACAATGGCCAATTTTGTGGGTATTGCGATTGGCCGCCAGTGGTTAGGGCAACAACAAGGGGTTGATATCGCGCAGCAGGGGGTGACTGCTTTAGGGCCTATTCAGGTGCTGTCTGCTAATGCTCATTCCAGTAGTGTAAAAGCGCTCAGCATGTTGGGGCTAGGACGCGATTCATTAAAAATCATCGCCAGACAAAAAGATTCAGAGGTCATTGACACCGTCGCGTTGGAACAGCACCTTGCGGCGACGCAAGGCATACCGACAATCGTGCTGGCAAGCGCTGGAACAGTCAATACTGCGGTTTTCGATGATTTACCCCGTTTATTGGCGCTACGTGAGCGCTATCCATTCTGGTTGCATGTCGATGGCGCTTTCGGCGGGGTTGCTGCCTGTTCCCCTCTTCATGCTCATCTATTAGCAGGGTGGGAACAAGCTGATTCAATTACCGTTGATGCTCATAAATGGCTGAATGTGCCTTATGATTGCGCCATTCAATTTACGCGTCACCTGGCATTACAACTGCAGGTATTTCAAAATCATTCAGCTTATTTAGAAGCGCCGACATTGCGTCCTGATAACTATTTGCATTTGACGCCAGAAAACTCACGACGCTTTCGCGCTTTGCCGCTATGGATGGCACTGAAGGCCTATGGTCGTCATGGTGTGCAGGAGATCGTCGAGCGTAACGTGACATTAGCGAGGCTGTTAGGTCATCAATTGGCGGCAAGTGAAGGGTTTTGTCTATTAGCGCCGGTGAACCTGAACGTAGTCTGTTTTGCCCTTAAAAATATTTCGGGTGATGCGGCGATGACTCGTGATCGTTTTCTTTCATATTTGGACCAACAGGGCATAGTCCGCTGTACACCCACTCAGTATAATGGGCAGCCCGCCATTCGTGCGGCATTAGTGAACTGGATGACACAAGAGCATGACATCCAGTTGGCGCTGGAATCGTTGCTGGCTTGTCGGGCGCAGATTGATTAACCCGCTATTGTTCCTGCCTCTGGGATTTGTGTGGGTTGGCAGGTAGAATGCGGCGGTCAGTTTTTCTGGCAGAGCATTTATGTCTATCCACATTACAGAAGGCAGAAGCGATGCACTCTAAAAATAATATGAATAACAATAAATTAAAATCCTCTCCAATTATTGTTGCCTTGGATTACGCTGATAGAAATGCTGCCTTGGCTTTTGTTGATCGTATTGATCCACAAGATTGTCGACTCAAAGTGGGTAAAGAGATGTTTACCTTGTTCGGGCCAGAGATGGTGCGCGACCTTCATCAGCGTGGGTTTGATGTTTTCCTCGATTTGAAATTTCACGATATTCCTAATACCACGGCTCATGCGGTAGCGGCAGCAGCAGAACTGGGGGTATGGATGGTGAATGTTCATGCCAGTGGCGGTGCTCGTATGATGACCGCAGCAAAAGAGGCCTTGCAACCTTATGGTGCCGAAGCGCCTTTACTGATTGCGGTGACGGTACTGACCAGCATGGAGGCAGATGATCTGCGTGCTATTGGTATTGATCTAACCCCGGCAGAGCAGGCAGAAAGATTGGCGCGTTTGACGCGAGATTGTGGCTTGGATGGGGTCGTGTGTTCTGCGCAAGAAGCGACGCGTTTGAAAGCCGCCTGTGGCCATCAATTTCAATTGGTCACACCGGGTATCCGCCCTGAGGGCAGTGCAACAGGTGATCAGCGCCGTGTAATGACACCGGTACAGGCGGTTGCAGCTGGCGTAGATTACTTGGTAATTGGCCGCCCGATTACCCAATCAGCTGATCCTGCCGCCACACTGAGTGCTATTCGTGCTTCGCTGAAGATAGGAGGGTAGCATGAAGGAGAGTAATAGCCGCTTGGTCTATTCCACCGACACCGGGCGCATCAAGCAGGAAGAAATCAAACCACAGCGAGCGATTGGCGATGGCATTGTTCGTATTCAGCGCCAGACCAGCGGGCGTAAGGGCAAAGGGGTTTGTTTGATCATCGGAATCACTCTTGATGATGCCGAATTGGATAAACTGGCTGCTGAGTTGAAGAAGAAATGCGGCTGTGGCGGCGCGGTAAAAGAGGGCGTGATTGAGATTCAAGGTGATAAACGTGAACTACTTAAACAGTTGCTTGAAGCCAAGGGAATGAAAGTTAAACTGGCGGGTGGTTGAAAAACAGCCATGCCGCAGTGGTTTGCTGCGGCATGATCAAGAGAGCGTAAAAAGTACCCTCAGTTCAACAGTGAATAAATTCAGGTTTATTTGCTCACTTGATGACCAATAATACCGCCGACAGCGGCACCACCAAGAGTTCCTAACGTGCTACCATTGGTTAGCACTGCACCACCAACTGCGCCAGCACCGGCCCCTATGGCAGTATTACGTTGCTGTTTTGACATATCTGCACAGGCGCTTAAGGAGAGGGCAAGCGTGATGCTAAGTGCGACAGTCGCTAAACGTTTATTCGTCACCATAATATTTCTCCTGATAGGTTACACCAGACAGTTACCCAAAGTGGAATATGAATTGCTGTGGCCTATTATAAATAAGTATTGTCCACTAACTTTTTTCTGTATAGCTGAGAAGTGAAAAATGTTGCAGGCGGTTTGTTCGCCTGCAACGGGAATATCGAAGAGAGGGTATTCAATAGGCCATAGACTAAAATAGCCAGTTGAATGATTATTACTTAATTTTGCTGCCTAGATCCTGCACCTCACGCCTCAGTTCGTCTATCTGACCGAGTTTATTGTCCAACTGATCGATTTGACGTTTCAGATCGTTGATCTCACCAAGCTTGTTATCTAACTGATCGATTTGACGCTTCAGGTCGTTTATTTCACCCGATTGGTTGCTTGGTTGGTCGACTTTACGTCTCAGCTCACTGATCTCACCAAGCTTATTATCAAACTGATCGACTCGACGCTTCAGGTCGTTAATCTCGC